>NZ_CP129966.1:991464-1321953 GCF_030503595.1 Corynebacterium sp. P4-C1
AAAGTGTGTCTGGATTCGGTGATTTGTAGTGCTTGACCTCTAGGTTTCAGGAAAATATATGCTCCGGGAGCATATATCTGACTCCGGGACGGTAAATCCTCGGTGTGGCAGCAGTGATGTGCTACACGCGGCGTGGTGTGGTGTCGCAATGTCAAAGAACCAACCACGCTGCCACTGCGGCGGTGAGATGAAACGCAACGGCACCACCAGCAAAGGAACTACGAGGTGGCGATGCAAACACTGCGGCGCGTCGAGTGTGAAGCGCCGCATCGACATCACCAATTCCACGGGTTTTACCGCCTTCATTGACCACCTGACCACTGGCGCCAGCCTCGATACCATTGCCAGCCGTGTGGGATGCTCGCCGCGCACACTGCAACGCCGCTTCGAACCCTTCTGGCTCGTTGACGTACCCGATCCCACCATCGGACATATCGGGCGGGTCTACGACCAGGTGTTTCTAGACGGTACCTATACCGCCGGCGGCTGTTTGATCATTGCCGCCACTATCGACCATGTCATCGCCTGGCACTGGTGCAAACTCGAAACCACGCGCGACTACCAACGACTTCTCGAGCGCATCGAAGCCCCACTTATCGCCGTTATCGATGGCGGCCAGGGAGCGTTTAGCGCGATCAAAAAGTGCTGGCCCACCACGAAAATCCAGCGTTGCCTCGTGCACGCCCAACGTGAAGTGTCCTGGGTTTAGTTCCGATCATTTCTAGAGAAAGATTGGAATCATGCCAAGGAAGTACAGTGACGAGTTCAAGACCAAGGCAGTGCGCTTGGCTGAGGACCTCGTTGAGCTCGAAGGGTGTTCGAAATGGGGTGCAGCCGTAGAGATCGGTGAAAAGCTCGGCATTCCAGCGCACACGCTCAACGATTGGCTGAAGCCGAATATGGTCTCATCCGATGTTGAGATTGGCGCCGGCGAGTCAACGGCTGACGAACTGAAGCGGCTGCGGAAAGAGATTAAGGAGCTACGCAGGGCTAATGAGATCTTGAAAACCGCGTCAGCTTTTTTCGCGGCGGAACTCGACCGTCCCACCAGAAGATGATCGAATACATCGATGCGTATCGCGATCGCTTCGGGGTCGAGGCTATCTGTCGCACATTGAAAAAGACAGAATGTGGGTTCATCACCTCTCGCGGTTACCGAGCAGCGAAAACACGAGCACCGTCGGCGAGAAGTTTGTCAGATGCGCTGCTTATTCCTGAATTGGTGAGGGTCTACGAGGACAACTTCAGCGTCTACGGGATCCGCAAGATGTGGAAGGCCATGCAGCGCGCCGGCTGGAACATCGGTCGTGATCAGACCGCGCGTTTGATGAAGCAAGCTGGCATTTACGGCCGCAGGCGTGGCCGCACACCGATGACAACGCTTCGGGCCAACGTGCCAGATTGCCGCCCTGACCTGGTCAACCGTGATTTCACTGCCCCCGCACCGCACCGGTTGTGGGTCGCTGACATTACCTATGTACGCACCTTGTCTGGTTTTGCCTACACCGCGTTTATCACCGATGTGTACTCCAGAAAGATCGTCGGTGTCGCGACCCGGGCGAGCATGCGTACCGATGAACTGCCGCTGGAGGCCTTTGAGCACGCCCTGTATCACGCTGGTGATCTTCGCCCAGAAGGGCTTGTCCACCACAGTGACCGCGGCTCGCAGTATGTGTCGATCCGTCTGTCGGCACCGTTGGCGACTCCTATGACAACGCGTTGGCTGAAACGGTCAACGGGCTCTACAAAACAGAGCTGATTTATCCCCACCGGCCGTGGGCATCGGTCGGTGAAGTCGAGATTGCCACCCTTCGCTGGGTGCACTGGTGGAACAACCAGCGACTTCATCAATCCCTAAGATATATCACTCCACAGGAGATGGAGGACGCTTACTATCAACGATCAGGCGCTCAAACGTTGGGCGTTAAATAAGCGGAACGAAAACCAGGACGCTTCAGAGCCCCAACACTACATAGTAATGCGCAAAGGCCCCATGCAGTAAAAACAATGCCCGCCCGACGACACGCCGAGCCAGACACACATTCTGTCTTTTAACGCGCAATCTTCCCTGCACAAGCGAAAAGCCGGCCACCACAAAAGTGGCGACCGGCTGTGCGTGAAGAGCTTAGAACTGCTCGACGTCGATCAGGCCCTGCTCGGCAGCCTTGATCAGGCGGCGCGGGATACGCACGGTCTGGCCGTCGATCTTGACCTCCTGCAGAGCGGCGTTGTCAGCCTTCCACTGCGAACGGCGGTGGTGCGTGTTCGAGCGGGACTTGCGGAACTTCGGGGTTGCCATAGTGTCTTTCCTCCTTTACCGGGGTATCTCGCGCTAGTTAGCGGACTTCTTCTTGCGGCGGGCCATGCCGCCGAAGCGGCGGTTGAACTTCTCAACACGGCCAGCGGTGTCCATAACGCGCTGTGCGCCGGTCCAGAACGGGTGCGACTCGCTGGTCACGTCGACGACGATGAGCGGGTACTCATTGCCGTCCTCCCACTGGGCGGTACGGCCGGAGGTTGCGGTGGAACGGGTCAGGAACTGGTGGCCAGTACCTGCGTCCTGGAAGATCACCGGGTGGTAATCAGGGTGGATATCTTTCTTCATCTCTTCGTTTCCCTCAGGATTGATACTTCAGGTCGGTTCGCGGGGTACCCCGGATCGTGCCTGAGTTGGGTGCGAAAATGGTCTTTATCCGAGCAGCGCGAATACGCCTGATCAGACAACTTGATACATAGTACAGGTGATGGACACTATCCTGAAATCGCTGCTTCGCTGGGCCGTGTGCGCAGCCGTGCTCGCTCCGAGCGCTGTCTTTCTCGCCGTCGCCGCGCCAGAAGCCTTGCTCTCCCTCGCGCTGCGGCTGACCCCGGTGCTGCTGTTCGTCGCGGGAATGTCCGTGACTGTGAATCTTGCGTCCGCCGCCGGAGCATTCGAGGCGGTCGCGCGCGGACTTGAGCGGTGCACACGGTCGCCGTGGGCACTCTGGTCCGGCATTGTCGCCATCTCGGCGATCTCCACGATCTTCCTCTCTCTCGACACGACAGCGATCATGATCACCCCGATGGCGGTGGCCCTGGCGCGCAGAAACGGGCTGAAGGTGGTGCCAGTCGCATTCGCCGTGGTGTGGATAGCCAACCTCGGCTCGCTGCTTTTGCCAGTGTCGAACCTGACCAATCTTCTCGCCGCCGGGTCAGCCCACATCGCGTCGGAGACCGCATATATGCGAATGGCCGCCGCCCCGGCTACCGCGGCGCTCCTCGTCGCCGTGGCCGCGTCCTGGCTGGCCTATGTTCTTGCCGCGGACGAACCTGCGCCGAGTCCGCGGACAGAAAACGAAGCGGCGAGCAGCCCCGCCTTGAGGATGGCGCTCGCCGTGCTGGCGGCCATCCCTCCGGCGCTAATGGTGCTCCCCTACTGGCTTGTCAGTACGGTCGCCGCAGCAGTGCTCTACGCGGCAGCTGGAAAGAACCACCGCAGAAGCAATCTCGTTCCGTGGTTCTCAATCGTCTTGGCCGCCACCTTCTCGTGCGCCTCCGCCGCCGCAATTGCCGCCGGGATTGAATTCGGGGAGCTCGCCCCAGTTCCGCTCGCCGCGGCAGGCGCAGTAGCGGCGAATGCGGTGAATAATTTGCCGGCCTACCTCCTGCTGGAACCGTCCGCGCAGACTCCGCAGCAGATCATTGCCCTACTAATAGGCGTCAACTGCGGGCCCATCGTGATGCCGTGGGCGTCGCTCGCCACGCTGCTCTGGCACGATCAGCTACAGCGGGCGGGGGTCGCGGTCGCATGGAAAGACGTGGCCGTCCGCGGCGCATGTCTCATGCCTTTCGCTGTCGCGGCCCC
Source organism: Corynebacterium sp. P4-C1 (assembly GCF_030503595.1). Taxonomy (NCBI): domain Bacteria; kingdom Bacillati; phylum Actinomycetota; class Actinomycetes; order Mycobacteriales; family Corynebacteriaceae; genus Corynebacterium; species Corynebacterium sp. P4-C1. The sequence goes on from NZ_CP129966.1 coordinate 995,309, forward strand.
TCTCGGGGCAATGATGGTTGCGGGCTGAACGGAGGCCCGTCGATAAGCGCGGTAGCGATTATGAAATGAGGCCTTGCGCGTGTAGTGTTTACTCTCGCTGTTGTCGAAGTACACGTTTACGCTTAGTCAACCGGTGACTTGCGACGCCCTCGAGCACCACGGCCTTCCTCACATTTCTGGCCGATAACCTGCTTAAGAGCGCGGCGTCCTCCTCATAGTCTCCGTGGCTCAAGCGGCTAGGAGAAAGAAGTAACCATGTCGGCATATTGCCAGGTCACGGGAAAGAAGCCGTCTTTCGGCAAAACCGTGTCTCACTCGCACCGCCGCCACTCGCGCCGTTGGAACCCCAACGTGCAGAAGCGGCGTTTCTACCTGCCCTCCGAGGGCCGTACCATCACGCTCAATGTTTCCACCAAGGGTCTGAAGATCATCGACCGCGACGGCATCGAGTCTGTTGTTGCTCAGATCCGCGCCCGAGGGGAGAAGATCTAGCTCATGGCACGTAACGATATCCGCCCGATCATCAAGCTCAAGAGCACCGCGGGCACCGGCTACACCTACGTCACCCGTAAGAACAAGCGCAATAACCCGGACCGTATTTCCCTGAAGAAGTACGATCCGGTTGCGCGCAAGCACGTTGAATTCCGCGAGGAGCGATAAGAATGGCGAAGAAGTCCAAGATCGCTAAGAACGAGAAGCGCAAGGAGATCGTCGAGCGTTACGCTGAGCGCCGCCAGGAGCTCAAGGCGATCATCCGCAACCCGGAGACGTCCGACGAGGACCGTCTCGAGGCTCAGTTTGAGCTCAACCGTCAGCCGCGCGATGCCTCCCCGGCTCGCGTCCGTAACCGCGACTCGCACGACGGCCGCCCCCGCGGCTACCTCCGCAAGTTCGGCCTCTCCCGCGTCCGTATGCGCGAGATGGCCCACCGCGGTGAGCTGCCGGGCGTCCGCAAGTCCTCGTGGTAAGCAAGGGAGTGCATGTAAATGAAGCGCAATAACAACCGCAAGGTGCGGATGGAGCAGTCCCGCCGCCCGAAGAAGAACCCGCTCAAGGCCAAGGGCATCGAAGCTGTGGACTACAAGGACATTGAGACCTTGCGTCTGTTCATCTCCGACCGCCACAAGATCCGTTCGCGTCGCGTCACCGGCCTGACGCCGCAGCAGCAGCGCCAGGTCGCTACCGCTGTGAAGAACGCACGCGAGATGGCTCTGCTGCCGTTCACCAGCCGCTAAATTCCCGGTTGACTTCGACAGCGTAGAGTTCGACGTCTCCCCGCATCCGATTTTCGGATGCGGGGAGATTTTTTATTGGCAGACCGCGGCCGGCGCGGTGTCGAGCACGCCGGCGAGAGCCACGGCCAGCTGCGTGAGCATTGCCTGGCCGGTCTCGTAAGTGCCGTCAGCTGCGCTCGCCGCGATAGCGACGGCGATCTGACGCCCATTCGCATCAGGCACGAGGCCTAATTGGCGCACCTCGTACGCACCGCTTATCGACGGCCCCCATCCCCCTTTGAGCCGGGCCCCCGGCAGGGTGCCAATGCCGTAGTCGCCCCCAGCAGTCAGGTTGCCCATGTGCTCGAGCACAGGCCCTGCCCCGGCCACGCAACTGAGGTGCGAGGCGAACCGGGCCTGCTCGTCGACGGTCCACTGCGTCTGACCGAAGGCGGAGAAGCCCGGGCGCGTGACGTTGCGTTCAACAGCCACCGGGCTGTGCCCTTCCGCCAGCACTGCTTCGACTGCTTCAGGCGTGGTCGCGTTCCACAGCATATCGGCCGCACCGTTGTCGGAGGCCTGAATGGCATTGGCGGCCTCGACTGTCATCTCAGGACGGCTGTTGAGGGCCGCGATCGCCACCGGAACCTTCATCGTGGACCAGGAGGCGAAGCCCGTTGTGTCGCCGGCAGAATACTCCTGGTCCCCCGAGACAGCGAGAGCGGCCCGGCCCCCGTATGCGGCGATTACGTTGTCCACTGCTTCAGTCAGCGCCGCGGTCGGATCATCCGACGGTGGCATTGACGGTGAGGGGGACTGGGCCGCTTCTCCCCCGTCAGCGGCCGTCTCGGTGACGGTGACGATTTCGACGGGTTCAGTGCTGGGCTCGTCCAAGGGTTCCCCGATCGTGCATGCGGCAGCTCCCGCGGCCAAGGCGGCCACTCCCACGGACAGTGCCAGTGTCTTTCTCAGGTATGTCACGAGATGTAGACGGCGGCGTTGCGCCCGCCGGTGCACACAACTTGGCCGTCACGTTCCCGGCAAGTCATCGTGTAATTCTTCTGCGTGGAGGGGCTGTAGACGTCGACAAGCGTCACGTTGGGCGAGCCCTCCTCACGGCACGCGGACTTAAAGTCGTTGAAGACATTCTTGGCGAACCCGGCCGTGGTTACGTTCGGGTCCGTGACATCCCACGACGAGTAGTCGCACTTGGCACTCGCCTTCTCCTTCTTCGGTGCCGGGGCATCCACAGTCTCGGTCACCGTGGACTTCGACGCTGGGGCGGGCGCGGCGGAGATGCTCGACATCGCTGCCACGTCGTCGGTCGTGCTTCCGGAATTGGAGCCCGACAGGAAGTAGAACACTGAGAAGCCGGCGAGAGCGAGAGCCAGCAGCGCCGCGAGAATGCTGACGATGATCAGGGCGGTGTTGTTATTGGTTTTGTTACTGTCCCCGCTCCCAGCTGCGGTGCTGGTGCTCGTCTGCTGCTCGAGTGTCGGCTGGTGCTGCGGCTCGGGGCCGCCCCACGTCGGAATACTCACCTGGGTTGTCCTTCAGTCAGCGTGAAATTGTCTTTCAAAAACCCTAGTTTAGTGGGAGAAGTGGCGCATACCAGTGAAGTACATGGTGACTCCGGCTTCATTCGCCGCCGCGACGACCTCTTCATCGCGGATAGAGCCGCCCGGCTGAACAACAGCGGACACACCTGCGTCGGCGAGAATCTGGAAACCGTCGGCGAACGGGAAGAACGCATCCGAAGCGGCGACGGCACCGTTGGTGCGGTTACGGCCTTCGTCGAGAGTGTTCGCGCGGTCGACGGCGAGCTTCGCGGAATCGACGCGGTTGACCTGCCCCATGCCCACGCCGACTGCCGCACCGTCGCGGGCGATCAGGATGGCGTTGGACTTCACGCAGCGGATCGCGTTCCACGCGAATTTAAGGTCAGCCAGGGTCTTCTCGTCGGCTGCCTCACCAGCGGCGAGAGTCCAATTCTCCGGGTTGTCCCCTTCCGCCTGGTAGATGTCGCGGTCCTGGATGAGCGTGCCGCCGGAGATGTGCTTGATCTCCTTGCCTTCCCGCTCCGGCTTCTCCGCGGTGAGAATGCGGAGGTTCTTCTTGGTCTGCAGCAGCTCGAGAGCGTCGTCAGCGATGCTCGGCGCGATGATGACCTCGGTGAAGATCGGCTTGACCTGCTCCGCCATCTCCAAGGTGACCTCGCGGTTGGCCGCGATCACGCCGCCGTAGGCGCTGACTGGGTCGCACGCGTGGGCCTTGGCGTGGGCGTCGGCGATCGATGTGTCGGACACCGCGATCCCGCACGGGTTGGCGTGCTTGATCACGGCCACGCAGGGGCGCTCGTGGTCCCAGCAAGCACGCCATGCGGCGTCGGCGTCCTGGTAGTTGTTGTAGGACATTTCCTTGCCGCCGTGCTGGGTCGCGCCCGCCAATCCAGTTCCGTCGGAAATGAGGCTTGCGGATTGGTGCGGGTTCTCGCCGTAACGCAGCGTGGTGGAGCTGCCCAGCTGCTCGTCGAACCAGGTTGAAACAGCCGCATCGTACTGTGCCGTGTGCGCGAACGCGTCAGCGGCAAGCTGGCGGCGCTGCTCTTCGTCGAAACCACCGTTCTTGACGGCCTCCGCGACTTCCCCGTACTTGGCCGGGTCGACGACGACGGCGACGGACGGGTGGTTCTTGGCCGCCGCGCGCACCATGGAGGGGCCGCCGATGTCGATCATTTCGACGACCTCGTCGAAGCTCGCGCCCGAAGCCACCGTCTCGGAGAACGGGTAGAGGTTCACCACGACGAGCTCGAACGGCTTCACGCCGAGCTCCTCAATCTGCTTCGCGTGGTCGTCCTTCCGCAGATCTGCGAGGATGCCAGCGTGCACTCGAGGGTGCAGCGTTTTCACGCGGCCCTCGAGAACCTCGGGGAAGCCGGTGAGCTCCGCCACCTCGGTCACGTTCGCGCCGGTGTCCTTGATGCGCTGTGCGGTGGAGCCGGTGGAGACGATCTCCACCCCGGCCTCGGAAAGCGCAGACGCGAGCTCTTCGATTCCGGTCTTGTCATAGACGCTGATCAGTGCGCGCTTGATGGGGGTGCGGGTGCTCATGCTGGAAATTCGACCTTTCCGATTGTTGAGGTTTCGGCGCGGTTCAGCGTGTCCACGATGAGAGCGCGCTCCACTTCCTTGATGCGTTCGTGCAAATCTTCTTCAGTCTCCCCCGCGCGCACGTCGACCGCGCGCTGGGCGATGATCTCGCCGGTGTCCACGCCGGCATCGATGTAGTGGACAGTGGTTCCGGTGACCTTCACGCCGTACGCGAGCGCGTCGCGCACCGCGTGCGCCCCCGGGAAGGCGGGCAGCAGCGCCGGGTGGGTGTTAATGAGCCGTCCCTCGAAGCGGTCGAGGAAGGCCTCCCCCACAATCTTCATGAATCCTGCGGAGACCACGATATCGGGGTCCCCCATCATGTCAGCGAGCTGACGGTTCCATTCATCACGATCACTTTCAAGGGGAACGACCTCGGCACGCACGCCCGCCGCCCGGGCCCGGTCCAACGCCGGGCATTCCACGTCGGCGACGACGAGCTCCACCGAGTACGCCCCCTGATTATCCAGGATCGCCTGAAGCAACGTCCCCGAACCGGAGACGAGCACCGCCACAGAAGTCTGAGAGGTCTGAGAAGTCTCTGCCACGGAAGATCAGTCTAGCTGGTCCTCACGCAGGACCGAGATCGCCGTCGAACCGCCCCCAGAAGCAGCGGGCTTATCGACGTCATCCTCTTCCTCTTCTTCCTGCTCTTCCTCCTGCGTTTCCCCGTCCGCGGGATCATGCTCCGGTTCCTCTTCCTCCGGTTCCTCTCGCAGATCAGCTTGCTCTGCCTCATCTGCCTCATCTGCCTCGGCGCCGTTGTCGGACTCTTCGGACTCTTCGGACTCTTCGGACTGTTCCTCAGGGTCGTCTTCAGGCTCTTCCGGTTCTGCCTCTTCTGCATCTGCTTCTTCAGGCTCTTCCTGCTCCGGCTCAGCCGTGTCCTTGTGCGCGAAGCGGGCGACGAGATAGGCGGCCGCGCCGACGACACCGACCCAGAGGGCGGCTGCGAGCGCGAAGAACCACGGATTGATGCCGATCCAGCCATAGGCACCGACCTCACCGCCGGACATCAGTCCAGCGAACACCGCGAGGACTGCAACGAACACAGAGGAAATCAGGACTTCCTGCCAACCGAGGCGCTTGGACAGGACAAAGTGGATCATCACCGCAGCGGGCACCACGAGGAGTACCGGCGCCCACACCGGCACTTCTCCCGGGATAGCCGCGAACAGCGGGAACGGCGGCAGGGGCACCAGCACCGAACCGAAGAGGGAAACCCCGCCCTGAGCAATGTCGAAAGGAGCGCCGAGCAGAACACCCAGAGTGGCAAGCGCCGCATTCGGCAGGTACAGCACGCTCAAGGCGAACAGCGCGAGACCGCCGCCGGCCCCCAATGTCGGAAACTCCCCGAGGAGCCCGGAGAGCCTGCTGTAACCCGCGGCGAGCAGGAACAGGTAGACGACAGCCGCAGCCCCCAGCAGGCGGAGGGAGAGCATGATGGTCGCGCGGGCGGCGTCGTAAAGCGAATCAGGCGCGCCAAGACGTGTCAGCAAGGCCTTCCACAAACGGCCGCTCATGCCGCACATCATTCCCACCACATGAACGAACACGGGAATAGCCAGGGCCTTGTGAATCGCTGGCGGAGAGACCGGGAAGACCGCGGCCGCATCGTCGATCATGAACCACGCGACCGCGGACAACGTGAACGGGATGAGAACGACTAGGCCGAAAATCGCGTACAAGTCGAGAATGCTCACCCGGTCGCGGGTGGCCACACGCACGCGCCACGCAATGAGCGCCGCCACACCGATGGCGGGCAGCAACGGAATCGCGCCGAGCGTCACCCCCTGGAAGCTGACAGGCACGCCGTGGAGGACGAACCACGTCTCGGCCACCGCAGATGCCATCGCGGCAAGACGCCCGCCGCTCAACAAGACCGTCCCCAGGCACACAGCGACGATGCCGAGCACCACGATCAGGTTCGGGATGCCCACGAACGGCAGGTAGTGGCGCACCCGTTCCTTCATTGTCGTGGGCACCTTGTCCGCGGCGGGTGTGCGCGCAGCGGAGTTGGCCGTGCCCGCACGCAGGCGACGGCGGCTCACCGGCGTCGAAGTGCGGGTGGATCTACTCGGCGGACTAGACTTGTTGCTCATTGCCTTCAACCTTGGCACGCGGATAGTGTAATCGGGCGCTAGGACACGATTATCTGACGGTGCTCCCGTTGGATGTAACGCATGAGCATGGGCACTCGAATATATGAATCTCACCGTTTAGGTTGCTTGTCGGACCGAGACTGGCTAGTGTTACCACCCGTAGATAACAAAGAGGTTACGATTCCGGAACGAACCGTTACCCAATGACGATCTCAACGAGGTACACCTTGAACTCTTCGAGCGCACGCCGCACTGCAGGCAAGCACCGCAAGCAGAGCCCCAACAAGGGTCGTGTCGCACTGGTCGCAGTCGCTACCGGTGCAGTCGCATCCGGCGGCATCTCCGCTGCTTCCGCCGCAAACGCCGACAACGCTGGTGCAGCACAGGCTGCAGTCGACAACGCTGGCACCCCCGACGAGATCGCAGGTGCAGCCCCGCAGATCCTCACGATCAGCGAGTACAAGCCGGTCGACAACCTTTCTGAACAGCTGGGGAAGGCTGTTGAGTACGCGAAGGTCCGCAGCGCCGCCGATCTGGCGGCCCGCGCCCCCCTGTCCGTGAAGCCGGCTGAAGGTGCCTTCACCTCCGGCTTCGCCCCGCGTTGGGGCACTTTCCACAAGGGCATCGACATCGCCAACGCGGTCGGCACCCCGATTGTCGCCGTCGAGGACGGCGAGGTCATCGACTCTGGCCCGGCCAATGGCTTCGGCAACTGGATCCGCCTGCGCCACGAGGACGGCACCGTCACCGTCTACGGACACATGGAGACCCTGGATGTCGCCGTCGGCGAGAAGGTTCATGCCGGCCAGAAGATCGCCGGTATGGGTTCCCGTGGCTTCTCCACCGGTTCCCACCTCCACTTCGAGGTGCACCCGAACGGCGGCGAGGCAATCGACCCGGCCCCGTGGCTGAAGGAACGCGGCATCAATCTCTAAGAAATCCTTCACTTCCCTCCGGTTCGCCGGGGGGAATTTTTTCATGCCTCACTACCCCCGCCATTAATTCACAGTGTTCACACTAGCCACACTAGTTCACTCCCCTAACCAGCTGTTTTGTGCGAATTGAACAGTTTTTCCGCATGTCAGAGCGGAAAAACGGCGTTGCCCGCGGAGTAATGGGCCGATAGCATGTTGCGGGTTGGAAAAACCATGCCTGTTTACTGGTTCCGCAACGAATCGAAGAAGGACGACATGAAACGACGCCTACTCGTCGCCGCCGTGGCGCTCGCCATACCCCTGACCGCCATCCCCGCCCACGCGATCTCCGTCTCTGTCAACGGACAGCAAGTAGAAGAGATCGGCCCCGCCCTGCCGTCGATCGGCATGGCGCTCGACGACATCTTCACCAAGGGCGCCACTGTCTCCGCCGCCGGATACAGCATCGTGTACGACCCGCGTGCTCTGCCTGAGTACAACGAGGAGGAAGCCACCGCCGGCGTCCCCACCACTTCAGTCACTCCGCAGACCGGAACCACATCGAACGGCAACAAGGTCGTCATGCCGGCAGAGGGCCGCTTCACGTCGGGCTACGGTCCGCGCTGGGGCAGCTTCCACTACGGCATCGACATCGCCAACGACCCCGGCACCCCGATCCTCGCGGTCATGGACGGCACCGTGATCAACGCAGGCCCCGCCCAAGGCTTCGGCAAGTGGGTGCGCGTGCGCCACGACGACGGGTCGATCAGCGTTTACGGCCACGTCCGCTCGTTCAACGTGAACGTCGGCGACCACGTCACAGCCGGCCAGCAGATCGCCGAAATGGGCAGCGAAGGCCACTCCACCGGACCGCACCTGCACTTCGAGATCATGCCGGACGGCGAGAACAAGGTGGACCCGGTTCCGTGGTTCGCCGAGCGCGGCATCACGGTCTAAGCGCTACAGCTTCTCCATTGGCACACCGCCGATGAGCATCAAGCGCACCGTGCCACTCGAACCGAAATCGATGGTGACGGTCTCGCGCGGACCGACACCGTCGACGCTCATGACCGTGCCCAGCCCGTACTTCGCGTGGTTGACCCGGTCCCCCTTAGCCAGCTGAAGGTTCTTGTTCACCTTCACACTGCTCTCGCTGCGGCGCTTCGGCCGCCGCGCGGGCACCGGGCTCCCCCACGCGTCCGAGGAGAAGGAGCGCTCCGGTTCGACCCGCCGCCAGTCGACGAGGTCCTCAGGGACCTCTGCGAGGAAGCGACTGGCCGGGTTGGTCACCGGAGATCCCCACGACGAACGCAGCATCGCGCGTGTCAGGTACAGGCGCTCACGCGCGCGGGTAATCCCCACATAGGCCAGTCGGCGTTCCTCTGCCAGCTCGTCCGGGTCGCCGAGGGCACGGAGGTGGGGGAACTGCCCGTCCTCCCAGCCGGTGACGAAGACGACGGGGAACTCCAGCCCCTTTGCGGTGTGGAGAGTCATCAAGGTGACCACACCCTGTCCCTCATCCGGAATCTGGTCCGCATCAGCCACCAGCGAGACGCGCTCCAGGAATGCCTGCAACGACCCCGGTCGGGCTTCTCCGCTCTCAGGGTCGAAGTCCTCGTACGCCATCTGGTTCGCCGCGTCGGAGGAGAATTCCCGGGCCACAGAGACCAACTCGTTGAGGTTGTCCAGCCGGGCCCCGTCCTGCGGGTCGTTGGAGGCTTCCAGCTCTGCCCGGTACCCCGTCGCGTCCAGGATGCGGGCGACCAGTCCCCCGAGATCCGGCATGCCGGTCACCTCGTTGACCAGCTCGTCCATATCCGTGCGCAGTCCGTGCAAAAGGTCCACGAAGCCGGAAATCGCGTTGCGGGAACGGGAGGTGATGGCCTCGCCTTCGCCGCCGGCGATGTCGATAAGCGCCTGACCGAAACTGATCCGGTGATTGTCCGCGTACAGCGCCACCATCGCTTGAGCCTTGTCGCCGATGCCGCGCTTGGGAACGTTGATGATGCGGCGCATGCTCACCGAATCGTCGGGGTTCTCCAGCACGCGCAGGTAGGCTACGATGTCGCGGATCTCCTTGCGCTCGTAGAAACGTGTGCCGCCGACGACCTTGTACGGGATCCCGGCGCGGATGAAGATGTCTTCGAGCGCGCGCGACGAGTTATTCGTGCGGTACATGACCGCGATATCGGAATACGGGATGTTCTTGTCGGCTAGGGCATCGACCTCACTGGCGACGAAGCGGGCCTCATCGTGCTCGTTGTCCGCCACGTAGCCGACGATCTTCTCCCCCTGCCCCAGATCCGTCCACAACTTCTTCGGGCGGCGCCCGGCATTCTGCGCGATCACCGCGTTGGCAGCGGCGAGAATATTCTGCGTGGAGCGGTAGTTCTGCTCCAGCATGATCGTCGTGGCATCCGGGTAGTCGCGCTCGAATTCCTCGATATTGCGTATCGTCGCACCGCGGAAGGCGTAGATCGACTGGTCCGAGTCGCCCACGACAGCCAATTCCGGCGCGTCGGGGCCGTCCCCCACCAATGTGTGGATGAGCTCGTACTGCGCGTGGTTGGTGTCCTGGTACTCATCCACCAGCACGTGGCGGAACCGGCGACGGTAATACTCCACCACCTCGGGATGACGTTTGAACATGCCGACGACTTCCCCGATCAGGTCGTCAAAGTCCACGGCATTCGCCTCGCGCAAACGCCGCTGGTACTCGGAGTAGACCTTGGCCACTGTCACCTCGAAGGGATTCTTCGTCTTCTCCGCGTTCGACAGCGCCTGCCCCGGACCAATCAACTCATTCTTCAAATTGGAAATCGCGTTTGCCAGCGCACGCGGCGAGAACTTCTTCAGGTCCAGGTTCGCCTCTTTGGCGATCATGCCCAAAAGCCGGCGGGAATCATCCCCGTCATAAATGGTGAAATTCGTGTTCAGCCCATTGACCAGCTGAGCCTGCTGGCGCAGGATGCGTACGCACACCGAGTGGAATGTGGCCACCCACATCCGCTCCGCCTGCGGCCCGATGAGTTGACTGACGCGCTCCTTCATCTCCGCGGCGGCCTTGTTGGTGAAGGTGATGGCCAAGATCTCCCACGGCGCCACCCCGCGTTGCTGCAGCAAATAGGCGATGCGCCGCGTCAGCACAGCAGTCTTGCCGGACCCCGCTCCAGCGACGATGAGCAGCGGACTGCCGGCGTGCTCAACGGCGGCCTTCTGCTGCGGATTCAACCCCAAAATCAAATCTGTTCCCATGATGGCTACTACCGTACTTGGCGGGGTGGACCACCCGGCCGCACCCATTCGAACGCCTTGTGGAATTCGTGGCAGAATCAGTGGTTATGAGCGTGGATAACAGCGATATCAGGCACCCGTCCGGCACTGACGATCCGTTGTCGGACGAGGAAATCCAGGCCTACCGCAAAGAAATCGACCGGCTCGACCGGGTGATCCTGGATGCGGTCAAGCGGCGTTCGGAGATCTCGTCCGCCGTCGGCAAGACCCGCATGGGCTCCGGCGGAACGCGCCTCGTCCACACCCGGGAAGTGGCCATCATCAACCAGTTCCGGGACGAGTTGGGCGAAGAAGGCCCCAACCTCGCCGCGATTCTGCTGCGGCTCGGCCGGGGCAAGCTGGGTTAGGCGGACTAGTCCTGCTCGAGGGAGTCGAGAACGACCTCGAATTCAAGCAGCTCGGCTCCGGAAGCGACCGGCTTACGGGGCTCCTCGCCTTCCTTGTGGGCATGGGCCGCCTTCCCTTCTCCCGCCCACCAGTTCTTGTAGGACTCCTCATCGGCCCAGCGGGTGACTACGAAATAGCGGTCCTCCCCCTTCACTGGGCGCAGCAGCTGGAAGCCCTCGAAGCCCGGCTGGGCATCAATGGCGTGCTTGCGGGCAGCGAAGCGCTGCTCAAGCTGCTCGCCGGCACCTTCGGGGACGGTGATTGCGTTGATCTTCACGATGCTCATGCCTTCCTATTATGGCGCAAATGCGGGGCTGTTTTTCATTAGTCTGGGAAGCATTGACCGCTAACACCGTCTTCGATGCGCCCCTAAGGAGTGGCCATGACTGATATCACTTCCACGACTGCCTGGAACGACCTGCTCAAGCTTCACGCAGAGAAGAACAAGACGACGTTGCGCGAGCTCTTCGAACGCGATGACCAGCGCGCGGAGAAGTTCACGTTCGACGGCGCCGGCCTCCACGTGGACCTCTCGAAGAACCTGGTGGACGGCGAGATTCTCGAAGCCCTGGTTGCTCTCGCCGAGGAAGCGGACCTCAAGGGCGCAACCGAGAAGATGTTCACGGGTGCGCACATCAACTCCACCGAGGACCGCGCTGTTCTGCACACCGCTCTGCGTATCCCGGCGGAACAGGACCTTTCCGTGAACGGGCAGGACGTGGCGGCGGATGTCCACGAGGTGTTGGGCCGGATGCGAGATTTCGCGTCCAAGCTGCGGTCGGGTGAGTGGCTCGGGCACACAGGCCACACGATCAAAAAGGTGGTCAACATCGGCATCGGCGGCTCCGACCTAGGGCCCGCAATGGCCACGAAAGCACTGCGCACGTATGCGACGGCCGGGATCACCGCCGAGTTCGTGTCCAACGTGGATCCGGCAGACATGACGAGCGTGCTCGACAACGCCGACCCGGGTGAAACACTGTTCATCGTCGCGTCGAAGACCTTCACCACCCAGGAGACGCTGTCCAACGCGCACGCCGCGAAGCGGTGGCTGCTAGAGCAGTTCGACGGCGATGAGTCCGCCATTGCGAAGCACTTCGTGGCAGTGTCCACGAATGCGGAGAAGGTCGCGGAATTCGGCATCGACACCGACAACATGTTCCCGTTCTGGGATTGGGTCGGCGGCCGCTATTCCGTGGATTCGGCGATCGGCCTGTCGCTCATGGCAGTCATCGGCCCGCAGGACTTCATGCGCTTCCTCGAGGGTTTCCACGCCATGGACGAGCACTTCCGCAGTACACCGCTGGAGGAGAATATTCCGGCGCTAATGGGTCTGCTGAACATCTGGTACCGCAATTTCTACGGCACGGACACCCACGCCGTCCTCCCCTACTCCGAGGATCTTTCCCGCTTCCCCGCGTACCTCCAGCAGCTCACCATGGAGTCGAACGGCAAGAGCGTGCGTATCGACGGAACCCCGGTCACCTACGACACCGGCGAGATCTTCTGGGGCGAGCCCGGCACCAACGGCCAGCACGCCTTCTACCAGCTGATCCACCAGGGCACGACGATGGTGCCGGCCGATTTCATCGGGTTCGCCAACCCGAAGCAGGACCTGCCGACCGCTTCCGGCGAAGGCTCAATGCACGACCTGCTCATGGGTAATTTCTTCGCGCAGACAAAGGTGCTCGCATTCGGCAAGACCCGGCAAGAGGTCGAGGACGGCGGTGTGAGCCACGAGCTTTCCCCGCACAAGGTGATGCCGGGAAACCGCCCCACCACCACGATCCTCGCCCCCGAGCTCACCCCGCACGCCCTCGGTGCCCTCATCGCGCTATACGAGCACATCGTGTTCACCCAAGGCGTGATCTGGGGCATCAACTCCTTCGACCAGTGGGGCGTGGAGTTGGGCAAGGCCCAGGCCAATGAGCTCGCCGCTGCAGTTTCCGGTGAGGCTGCTCCCGACACCGGTGACTCCTCCACCGACGCGCTCATCGAGTGGTACCGCAGCAGTAAATAACATGAATGCAAAGGGCGCGGGAAACCGGAGGTTTGCCGCACGGCACAGATAAGATTTGTGCATGGGCGATGCCGTTTCACGCGATTCTTATACCCCCAAACAGCGGACCAAGTACCGCCAAGCTCTCCTCGACGATCTCGAGATTTTCGATCACCACCTCCAGGAGGCGGAATTCGTCGACCACGGCACGATCGGGCTCGAGCTCGAACTGAACCTGGTCGACGACGAGATGAATCCCGCCGGCTGCAACGAGGCCGTGCTGAAGGAGCTCTCGGACGAGTACCAGTCCGAGATCGGCCGCTACAACGTCGAGATGAACCACCCGCCACTGGACTTGTCCGGTACCGGCCTGACGGTGCTTCACGAAGGGCTTGATGAGCGCCTGCGCACTGTCTCCGAGGCAGCGAATAAGGCTGGTGCGCATGTCGCGATGATCGGCACTTTGCCGACAATCACCACCGAGTACCTGCAGAGCGACGCGTGGATGACGCAGGAGAACCGTTACTCCGCGTTGTCGAATATGGTCCTCGAGGCACGAGGTGAGCTCGTGGATATCGACATCTCGCGGCAGGAGCGCTACCGCGCGACCTTCGAGGACATCGCCACCGAATCCACCTGCACCTCGATGCAGCTGCACCTGCAGGTCGCTCCCGACCGCTTCCCTGAGGCGTGGAACGCCTCGCAGGCGATTGCGGGCGTGCAGGTGGCTCTGAGCGCGAACTCCCCGCTGTTCATGGGCCGCCGCACGTGGCACGAGTCGCGTATCCCGGTGTTCAAACAGTCCATCGACACCCGCACGGACGTGCTGGTCAACCAGGGCGTCCGTCCGCGTGTGTGGTTCGGTGAGCGCTGGATCACCAGTGTCTTCGACCTGTTCGAAGAAAATGTCCGCTACTTCTCCCCACTCATCCCGGAATCCCGCGCGGATGCGGGCAAGCCAATGATGGACGGCAACAGTCCGGGCCTGCACTACCTGAACCTGCACAACGGCACGGTGTGGCGCTGGAACCGACCGATTTATGATCCGTCGCTTGAGCTGTCCCACATCCGTGTGGAGAACCGCCTTCTGGCGGCTGGCCCAACCACGATCGACATCGTCGCCGACGCCGCGTTCTACTACGGGTTGGCGAAATTCCTGGGCGAGCAAACCCGCCCGGTGTGGTCGCGCCTGACCTTCGACGATGCGCGTGACAATTTCTACGCCGGCGCCCGAGACGGCATCGGCGCGACGATGGTGTGGCCGACGTTGGGGCGCATCGACGTTTCCAACCTCGTCCTCAACCACCTGCTCGACCAGGCGCACGAAGGCCTGCGCATGCTCGACGTCGATGAAGAGCTGTCGGAGAAGTACCTCGCCGTGATCGAGGGGCGCGCCTGGCACCGCCAGAATGGTGCGACATGGCAGTTGGACGCTCTGGACGCGTTCGGCGCCGGCACAAAACCCGGCACCCCGGAACGGCAGAAGGCGCTCGCAGATGCGCTCCGGATGTATTTAGAGAACCAAAAGTCTGGCACTCCGGTTCATTCTTGGTCCACCGACTTCCGATAGGGCAAGATACTTGCCATGTCCGCGATCATTGACTGGATTGTCAGTTTGATGGATACGCTCGGCGCCCCTGGCGTCGGCATTGCCATCCTGCTTGAAAACCTCTTCCCGCCCATCCCTTCTGAGGTGGTCCTGCCGCTTGGCGGCTTCACCGTCGCCCAGGGCTCGCTGAGCTTCATCCCGGTGTTCATCTGGGCCACCGTCGGATCAGTCGTCGGCGCGTATCTGCTGTACGGCCTCGGCGCCTGGCTCGGCGCGGACCGCCTGCGCGCGATCGCCGACTGGATGTGGCTGGTCAAGGTATCCGATGTGGATAAATCCCTCGCCTGGTTCGACAAGTACGGCAAGCCGTCCATCCTCTTCGGCCGCCTCATCCCCGGCATCCGTTCGCTAATCTCCATTCCCGCCGGCCTTGACCGGATGAGCCTGCTCACCTTCGGTCTGTGGACCACCCTCGGCTCCGCCGTTTGGAATTTCATCCTCATCTTCTTGGGCTTCAAGCTCGGCGAGAACTGGGAGGCCGTCACCGGCTACGTCGACCAGTACTCCAAGGTTGTCTACGTGATTCTCATCCTGATCCTGCTCGGCTTCCTGATCTTTTTCATCCGCCGGGCGATCCGCGAGAAGAACGAAGGAGCCACTGCTTAATCAGGCTCCGGCTGACAGCTGGGGCACCACCAGATCACGCGCTCTAAATCGCCCTGCCCGCCCAGAAACCCCTTGGTGATCAAGGTGGTGCACCGGCGGCAGGGTTTCTTGTTGCGTCCGAACACATAGGTGGTCTCGCCGGCGCGTTTGATACCAGTGGACACGCGTTTCACTTCGTCCTTGTTGGCCCACATCAGACGGCGGGCGATGCGCAGGAGCTTGTCGACACCTTCTTCGCCCACCTCCCCCACCGTCCGCGCAGGGTGGACGCCGCCGAGGAAGCAGATTTCCGCGCGGTATTCATTGCCGATGCCGGCGACGCGGTACTGGTCCAACAGGCTTCGACCAATTTCCCGGTCCGGATCAGCGAGGATGCGGCGTGTCGCTTCGTGAACGTCGAAGTCCTCCGCGAGCAGATCAGGTCCGAGGTAGCCCATCTGGGTCTCGTACTCACGGGCGGGGAACACGTCGACAAGCCCGAGGTCGTGACCGACGAGCTCGATGTCGCCGGCGGCGTCGGCAAGCTGGAGCACCACACGCGCAGTGTGGCCGGGCTTCGACCAGCGAGCCCCAGCGCGGTGCACGGACCACGTGCCCTCCATTTTCAGGTGCGTGTGCAGGATCGGTGGTTCGTGGCCGTCGGCGCCGAACTGCATGAACAGGTGTTTCCCATACGGCCAGACGCACTCGCAGGTCATGCCCGTGAAGTCGACGGTGGCAAACCGCGGGACACGCAACGATGACGCTGTCACCTCACGCCCGGTCATGAACTGCAACCGCTTGGACAGCTGGTAGACGGAATCACCTTCGGGCATCCAACACCTCGAACGGGTTGAGCACCGGGACCCCTAGCCGCCGGAAATCTTTCTCGTTGCGCGTCACGACTGTGAAGCCGTGTGAAGAGGCAGTGGCCGCGATAAGAGCATCCCTTTCCGGAGCCGGGTCCGGGACGTGTCGGGGTGCGCATCGACGAGCGACGTCGAGGTCGATCGGCAGTATCCGTCCCTGGAATGCGCGGATCACCGTGTGATCGAGCCAGTTCTGCAACCGCCGTGCCTGTTCCGCATCACGCCGTTCCAGGCGGCGAATACCGATCTCAATCTCCATCACCGTGATGACGGAAATATGGAGTTCAGCTTCGCTGCGCTCCCCAACCCATGCCAAGACTCCCCTGTCAGGACGAGGTTTATGAAACTGGCTAACAACGTTCGTATCGAGGATGTACATCAGAATTCGACCGGCCGCATGCGTAATTCGGTCTTCTCTAAATCCACGTCGACGGGATCATCGATCAATAGCTTTTCGACAAAGCTCCCAGGGGAACGCGTCAGCCTCTTGTACTCTCCGTAAGACATAAGCACATGGGATGGTTCACCACGGTCAGTAACGATTACCGGGGATACAAGCGCTTCCCGTTTCGCCCGACTGAGCTCCTGGTTAAACTCACGAGCAGACATCAACTGAGTCATCAGCACTCCCTCCGTAGCAACATGACTACATCCTAGGGATAAGTTGAATCCCCCGTCAATCGTCGAAATTCAGATTCCCATCAAGTTCCTCCAACGCCTCGGCTACACTCCTTCCGCGCCGCTTCCGCGGGGAGACGGCCTTCCCGCCGATCTTCGCGCCGCGCGGGGATGGTGCCGCGCCGTAGTTCTTCAGCCCGAAGGCCGGTCCACCGTTGTACTTCTCCACAACAAGCGGACTCAGACGGCCCTGCGCGACGGCATCGGCAAGCGCGCCGATCACCATGGCCAAAAGCTCCGTTTCCTCCCCCACCCCTTCCGGGAAGCCTTCGAAGAAGGTGGTCATGGTCTTACCGCCGCGGGTGATGTGGGCAGCGAGCAGGCCGTCGATAAGCACGACCAGCGCACCAGCCGAGCGGGTGGGGCCGCTTTCGGGCCACGGCAGCGCCGCGCCGTACGGGTTAGCGGGGTCGGTCGCGGCGAGCACGTAGACCTTCGGTTCTTTGGTGCCGGACGGCCATCCGACGAGGTCGTCCGAGTCCTGGTAGCCGCGCAGACGGTCGATGGTGGCGGGCGTGGAGAACTGCGCCGCGCCGAGCCCTTCGACGAGGTAGCCGCGCAACGCCTGGCCGGATTCCTCGAAGCCGGACAGAGTCTTGTAGGCCAGCGCGAAACCGCCGAGGACATCTTCGGCGACGATGCTGCCGCGGGTGACCACGCCGTAGCGGTCGAGCCACGCCTCGCCGTGTGCGACGGAGCGCTGCGTGGCGTCGGTGTCGGGAGTGGGCGTCGCAGCCCAGCGTCCCGTCATGTCCGGCGGGGTCACGGTGGCGAACGTCGTGCGGCCCGAGCGGATGCGGCTTCTCGCCGGCCTCCGCTTCGCGCGGTGCGCCGTCTTGCCGTGCTTTCCCCCGGCCAAGCGGGCGCGGATCGGGGCGAAGGAGTCAGGTGAGATCAGCCCTGCCTCCACCAGGTCCCACATGGACTCGCGGAGCTCCTCGGCGGTGGTGGAAGCCTCGCTCGCCGGACCGAGCAGGTCCGTGAACAGGTAGCCGCCGCCGGCGTCGATCTTCTCCATGACCCGCTGCTGGGTCAGGCTCAACAGCGGTTCCTCCGGCACGGGGATGAGCTGGGCGGCGTAGTCGGCGGGCAGCAGCATGATCCACGGATCCCGCGATCCGGCCTTGCCCGCGCCGACAATCTGCACTTCGCCGGAGAGAGTGAGCTCATCCAGCATCTCCGGTGAATAGTCGCCCACGCGGCTGGGCAGAATCATCGACTCCCAGGCGCTCGCCGGCAGGCGGACTCCGGCCAGCTGCTCAATAACGGAGAAGACCCCGTCCGCCCCGCGGAGGGACGGGCGGACACCGGCAGGCGCGACATTGAGCCAGGCGGGCATGAAACGCCCGAGCGCTGACTGGGACACAGGCCGTGTCTGGGCCCGCGCCGCCGCGAGGGAGCGGGTGCGCACGATGCGCAGGACATCTGCCCCCATGTATTCCTGCTCGTCGACGCCCTGGCGGTAACGGCCCTCAATGACCTTGCCGTCTTCGATGAGGCGCTTCAGTGTCTCATAGGAGGCACCGACGGACAGACCGAATGCGGCGGCGAAGTCGCGCAGGGTGAACGGGCCGCGTGTGCGCACCCACCGGCTGACCAGTTGGCTGAGCGCGTCCGGGATCGTGGCCACCTGGGCGGCGATGCCGGGAGGGACGGGGACACCGAGGCCGTCGCGAAGCAATGGCGCGTCGAGCGCTTGGGCGAGATGCTCACGGCCACCGATGCGCACGCGCATCATGCGCTTGCCCAGATTCTCTTCGAGTGCCACGGCGGGAACCGAGGTGTAGAGCTCGAGTTCGTCGACGGGAATGGGTCCGACGATGCGGAGCGTGTCGGCGAATTGTTCGGAGGTCTCGGCCTTTCCGAGTCGACGCAGGGAGGCATCGACGTCGGCGATGACGTCGGCGTCGAGAAGCTCGCGCAGCTCCACGGTGCCGAGCAATTTCGCGAGCAAAGACGGGTCGAGTGCGAGGGCGGTGGCGCGTTTTTCCGCGAGCGGTGTGTCGCCCTCGTACATGAACGCGCCGGTGTAGTTGAACAGCAGGCTCGACGCGAACGGGCTCGGCTGGTCAGTGGTCACCTCGGCAATACGGATGCGGCGGGTGGCCAGGCTGCGCATCACGTCCTGCAGCGACGTCAAATCGTAAACGTCCTGGAGGCACTCGCGGACTGTCTCGAGAATGATGGGGAAAGACGGGTAATTGCGGGCGACGTCGAGAAGCTGCTCCGCACGCTGGCGCTGCTGCCAGAGCGGTGCGCGCTTGCCCGGATTGCGGCGCGGCAGGAGCAGCGCGCGGGCGGCGCACTCGCGGAAGCGGGAGGCGAACAGTGCGGAATTGCCCACCTGCTCGGTGACGATGTCCGCGATCTCGTCGGCTTCGAAAGCGAAAATCGACCCATCGGGCTCCTTCTCCCCCTGCGGGAGACGCAGCACGATGCCGTCGTCGCCTGCGACCGCTTGGGCGTCCATGCCTGTCTCTTGTGCCACGCGCCACCCCGTCGCCAGCGCCCACGCGGCGTTGACGCCCTTACCGAACGGGGTGTGCAGCACCACGCGCCAATCCCCCAGCTCGTCGGTGAACCGCTCGAGCACCAGTGTCTTCTCGTCCGGCACGACGCCGGTGGCTTCCTCCTGCTCCGCGAGGTATTTCTGCAGGTTGTCATGCGCGTACCCGTCCAGGCTGGCGTCTATGATGCCCGGGTCCGACTTCGCTTCGCGGCGGAATGCGCCGAGCGCGAGACCGAGCTCGTACGGCCTGCCGGCGCTGTCGCCGTTCCAGAACGGCAGTCGCCCAGTGTGCCCCGGCGCGGGAGAGACCTGCACTTGGTCGCGGGTGATGTTCTCGATGCGCCAGCTGGAAGCGCCGAGGGTGAACACATCGCCGACACGGGACTCGTAGACCATCTCCTCGTCGAGCTCGCCGACGCGTCTGGGCACGCCTCCTTCCGCATCAGTGCCGACGAGGAAGACTCCGAACATGCCGCGGTCCGGGATGGTGCCGGCGTTGGTGACGGCGACGCGCTGGGCGCCGGGGCGGGCCTTGAGTGTCGTGCCGTCGAGAATGGCGCGGGGACGCAACTCCGCGAAGTCCGTCGACGGGTAGATGCCGATGACGAGGTCGATCACCGCGTCGAAAACTTCCCGGGCCAGGTCGTGGTAGGGCCAGGCGCGGGTGACGGTCCCGTACCAATCGTCGAGCTCGATGTCCTCGACGGCGACGGCCGCGACGGTCTGCTGGGCGAGCACGTCAAGCGGACTCTTCGGGGTGTGCAGCTCCTCGATCAGACCTTCCCGCATACGCGGAACAGTCACCGCTGTTTGGACCAGATCGGAGCGGTGTTTGGGGTAAAAGGAGCCTTCCGACACCGCCCCCACCGAGTGCCCGGCGCGGCCCACGCGCTGCAGGCCGGATGCGACACTCGGCGGCGACTCGACCTGGACGACCAAGTCGACCGCACCCATGTCGATGCCAAGCTCCAACGAGCTGGTGGACACCACCGCTCGCAGGGTTCCCTCCTTCAGCGCGGTCTCCGTGGCCAGGCGCTCCTCCTTGGACACCGACCCGTGGTGGGCGCGCGCGATCACCGGCGCCGCGGTACCGGCTGTGTCCACGGATTTCATCAGCTGCGCCGGCGGGCGCCGCGTCTGCGGGCTGAGCGCCTCCGGGTCGTGCTCCGTCGCCCAAATCTCGTTGAGCCTGCTGGTCAGGCGTTCCGCCGTGCGGCGCGAATTGACGAAGACGATGGTCGACTGGTGCGCCATCACTTCCTGGTACAGCTGCTGCTCGATGTGCGGCCAGATCGATGACTGGCCCGGTGTCGGCGGCGGAGCAAGGTCTTTCTTCTCTTCCGGCCCGTCCAAGTTGAAATCGAGGATGTCGTCGGAGATGGCCGAGGTGTCGATTACGGCGTCCCCGATCGGCGAGCCTTCCTCAGGAACGGGCAGGTCGCTCATGTCCTCGACGGGGACGTGGACATCGAGCTTCCACTTCTTTTCCGCGGGCGGGTTCACGATGGTGGTGCGCTCGCCCAGGAAATTCGCCACCGCATCCAGCGGGCGCACCGTCGCGGACAGGCCGATGCGCTGGAAATCGCCTGCTAATCGACGGAGGCGCTCCAACGACAGCGCCAAATGCACGCCGCGCTTGGTGCCGGCGAGCGCGTGGATCTCGTCGACAATGACTGTGTCCACCGTCTTCAGGATCCCCGCGGCCTTGGAAGTGAGCATCAAATAGAGGCTCTCCGGGGTGGTGATGAGAATGTCCGGCGGCTTACGGGCCTGCCGGTTGCGCTCCGCCTGCGGGGTATCGCCGGAGCGCACCGCGACGGAGATATCCGGCATCTCCAAATCCATCCGCTGGGCCACCCGGGCGATGCCGGTCAACGGCGCGCGGAGGTTGTTCTCCACATCCACGCCGAGTGCTTTCAGCGGGGAGATGTACAGCACCCGCACACCGTCGCGGGTGCCCTGGGTGGTGCGCTGGAGAGCAGCGTTGTCGTCGAAATGCAGGGCTTGCTGGCCGGAACGCTGCACCATCGAATTCAGCGACCAGAGAAACGCCGCGAGCGTCTTGCCTGAACCAGTGGGGGCTACGACGAGGGTGTTCTCCCCCTCCGAGATCGATTTCCACGCCTGCTCCTGCACCGGCGTGGGTGCGGCGAAGACCTCCTCGAACCACGTGGCCACCTGCGGGTGGAAGCGGTCGAGAATGCAACCAGTCTCCCCGCTTGAAGGTCGGTCAGAAGGTCTGTCAGGCACGCCTTCACCTTAGACGGCCGGAACATAACACTTGACTTCCCACTACTTAACACTTGTGGGATGTTATGTGGGAAGTTAAGTGTTATGTTGCGCCGCAGAAGCAGTCGGCCGCGGCACACGCGGACAGCGCGCACGCGGTAAGGTCTAGGCCATGACGGCAACGTACTCGGACTCACGGTTGACTAACCTGATTGCGCTCGGCACTGGCGAGATCCTCAAGGGCATCCGCGGCGTCGGCCTCCTCCGCGGCCGGGAGCTCGGCGAGGCGGGCGACGACCTCGCCCAGAACTGGATCGCGCGCGTGCTGGCCCAGCACCGCCCGGAAGACGGCTTTCTGTCCGAGGAAGCGGTCGACGACCTGTCCCGCCTGGACAATCCGCGAGTGTGGATCGTCGACCCGCTCGACGGCACAAAGGAATTCGCCACCGGCCGCCAGGACTGGGCCGTCCACATCGCACTGGTGGAAAACGGTGTGCCCACCCACGCCGCCGTGGGCCTGCCGGACTTGGGCGTGGTGTTCAAGTCTTCCGATGTCCGCCATGTCGCCGGCCCCCTGTCCCGCAAAATCGCACTGTCGCACAACCGCCCGCCGGCGGTGGCGAAATACGTCGCGGAGAAGATGGGCTTCGAAGCCGCCGGCATCGGTTCCGCCGGCGCTAAGGCCATGCACGTGCTGCTCGGCGACTACGACGCGTACATTCACGCCGGCGGCCAGTACGAGTGGGATCAGGCAGCACCGGTGGGTGTCGCCAAGGCAGCCGGCCTGCACGCCTCCCGCCTCGACGGCAGTGAGGTGCGCTTCAACAACGAAGACACCTACATCCCGGACCTCCTGATTTGCCGCCCCGAGCTCGCCGATGAGATTCTCGAGCACGCTGCAGCCTACAAGGGCGAGCACGGCAGCTACGAAGGCATCGTCAAATAACGGCGAGACGGAACGACGCTGGCACAACAACGAGCCACACGAAGAGTGAGTGAATGACTGGGACGATCCCGACCCCGTACGAAGACCTGCTGCGCGAGATTCTCGAGACGGGAACCCCGAAGGAAGACCGCACCGGCACCGGCACGATCAGTGTCTTCGGTAAGCAGCTGCGCTACAACCTCGCCGATTCCTTCCCGCTGTTGACCACGAAGAAGGTCTATTTCAAAGGTGTGGTCGGCGAGCTTTTGTGGTTCCTCAAGGGCGATTCCAACGTCCGTTGGCTGCAGGAGAACAACATCCGCATCTGGAACGAGTGGGCGGATGACAACGGCGAGCTCGGCCCAGTCTACGGCGTGCAGTGGCGTTCGTGGCCGACGCCGGACGGCGAGCACATCGACCAGATCCAGAACGCTCTCGACCTGTTGAAGAAGGATCCGGAGTCGCGCCGCAACCTGGTCTCGGCGTGGAATGTCTCGGAGCTGGACAAGATGGCGCTCATGCCGTGCCACTTGCTCTTCCAGCTCTATGTCGCGGACGGCACACTGTCCATGCAGGTCTACCAGCGCTCGGCGGACATGTTCCTGGGCGTGCCGTTCAACATCGCCTCCTACGCGCTGCTGACGCACATGTTCGCACAGCAAGCGGGCCTCGAGGTCGGCGAGTTGATCTGGACGGGCGGCGATTGCCACATCTACAACGACCACGTTGAGCAGGTCAAAGAGCAACTCTCGCGCGAACCTCGCACCTACCCGCAACTTGAACTGACAAAGAAGGATTCCATCTTCGGTTACGGCTTTAAGGACATCGCGGTCACGGGCTACAACCCGCACCCGACGATCACCGCCAAGGTCTCGGTGTAGTGATGCTCGGCGCTATCTGGGCACAGTCCCTGGACGGGGTCATCGGCGACGGCACGGGAATGCCGTGGCACCTGCCGGAGGACCTGAAGCACTTCAAGGAGACGACGCTGGGCAGCCCGGTGGTCATGGGCCGCCGCACCTGGGAGTCGCTGCCCCTTACCCCGCTGCCGAGTCGCGCGAACATCATTATCTCCTCGCGCGAAGCAGGTGATTGGTCGAAGGGCGCTTACGTCTACCGCGACCTTCCGGACTTCGACACCGACGCGTGGATCATCGGCGGGGCGCAGCTCTACGAGGCCACGCTCGACGAGGTAGACGTCATCGAGCGCACGCTTATCGACGTCGCCTTGGCCCCCCTCACCCCCGGCAATGCCGTCCACGCCCCGCGCATCACCGACGATTTCGAGCTGATCAGCCAAACTGACTGGCTCACCTCCGAACGGGGCCGCGCAACTGTGCCCGGCGTGGAGGACACCCCTCTGAGCTACTGTTTCCAGCGCTTCGAACGAAAGGCTTCATGAACTATGGCAACCACCCCTGAGACGAACTCCCCTGTCACTGTCTTCGCCACATCTTGGTGCCCGTTCTGCGCCAGGTTGATCGCGGATCTGCGCCGCGCGGATCTGGCGGAAGGCACGGTCGACATCATCGATGTCGATGCCCCCGGCACTGAAGCCCTTTCCGAGTGGATCGAGTCCGTCAACGACGGCAACCGCATCGTGCCCACCGTCCTCTACTCCGACGGCTCGCACGCTACCAATCCGCCGGCGGCCGACGTGCTGGCCAAGATCGCAGAGCTGAGCTAAAACCAGAACTGCAATTTCCAGCCTCTCCCCCAGCCCGTATTTTTCAAAATGCGGGTTTTTTGCAAAATAGGGACTTAGGATGGGTCCCTAAATTGCACCCCGACGACCAGGGAAGTTCGCAACATGAGCCCTTATAAGCAGCTAAAACAGGTCTTCCACAGCCATCAACACGGTGAAAAAATCGCAAAGGAGCAGCACGAGCTGCGTCTTGCCTCGCCCGCAACGGTCACCTGGGACTTCAACGTGGGCAACCACCCCTTGTTTGTTGTGCATACGAACGAGGTCGTTGAAGCGATTGAGCGGGTGTGGAGCAACGAACTGCAGATCGCCCCTAAGTGGGCATCACTTCCCGATGCCGCGAAGAGCCACTACCTGAGTGGCCTCCTTATCGAAGAAATCAAGGCAACGAACAGCATCGAAGGCATTCGCTCCACTCGCCAGGAAATCGCCGAAGCACTGAGGCAACCACGGACAACCGCGCACAAGCGATTTCGTGAAATGGCGGCCTTGTACGCATCTCTGCTCTTTCCACGGGAAGATGCACGGGCCTTCCCCCAGTCACCACAAGCGCTTCGCTCGCTTTACGACGAACTCCTGGCCGACGAGATTGCAGATAGCGACAAGCCTGACGGCCAGTTATTCCGTGCCCACTCAGTTTCGATTCACGATGGGCAGAAAGAGATTCATGCCGCCCCGACGGACGAAGCCGAAATCACCGCGAGACTCGAGACCTTCCTTGCTACGCAAAGCGCGGACAACCACCGCCTGGTGAATGCTTTCATGGGGCACTTCATGTTCGAATTCACTCACCCGTTCTACGACGGAAACGGCCGCATCGGCCGTTTTCTCTTGGCTTTCGCCCTAATTGAGGCGCTGTCCGCCCCCACTGCAATGTCAGTGTCACACCAGTTTTCCATCCAGCGCGCCAAGTACTACAAAGCGTTCGAGGAGACGGAGGCACCTCTCAACCGGGGCGAAGGAACCTTCTTCCTGCTTAAAATGCTCGCGATTTTGACCGACGCTCAAGAGCAGCTCGAGAAGTCCCTTTCGGAAAAACTGACATTGCTGAATTCGCTTCGCGAGAACGTAGCGAAAGTAGAACTACCCGAAAACCAAAGCCAGATTCTCTTCATTCTTGGCCAAGCCAAGCTCTTCGGCCCCGACGCGCCGGTGGCAGCAAGAGACTTGCAGGAATACCTCAACCGTTCCTGGAATACCGTTCGCGATCACGTAACGGAACTCCAGGAAAACGGTCTTATCGTTGCTGTGAAGAAACGCCCCTTGGAGCTCGCTCTAACTCCAAAAGCCCTCGATGTGCTGGGGTTGAATTGACCAAAAAATTTGCGCCCCAGAGAGGAATCGAACCTCCGACACCGGCTTTAGGAGAGCCGTGCTCTATCCACTGAGCTACTAGGGCAACGAGAAGCTACGTTACCGCACGGCCTTCACAGCAGGAAAGAAGCACCCCGCACTGCCCGTCCCCCCGGCAAAGACTGCCTAGAGCCGCTCCAGAATCTGGTCAAGCGTTTCGTTGGCGGCGTGGATGGACTCCTCCGAGTCATCGGTGACGGCGACATGGATGACGTTCCCGTCCTTCACTGCCGTGACGTTGTACAGCTTGGATACAGTGCCATCGCTTATCTCGGAAGTCTGCAATGTTGCGCTCCCTTTGTCTGCATCGGCCTCGAACGGGAGAGCCTCCCTAGTGACGTGCTGCGAGTACCCGGGCATTTCTTGCGTGAACTCGCTGCATTTCTCGGGGTCGTGAACATCCGCGGCGAAAGGGTCGTACGCAATGTCTGCGCGGTATGCGAGAATCGTGAACTGATCGACCCCCAAGTCGGCCATCGCGTAGGATTCAGGCGTCTTCTTGTCCGGCTCGACTTTGTCATAAGCTGCCCGCGACAACTCCTTGCACTCCGGCGGATCCGTCTTCAAATTATCGACGGCATTATCCGCAATCGCATCCCGCTCCATCTGGACGTAGTCTTCGATTTCCGCTGGCGTGCGCACGGCCACCGGCTGCCCCTTGTACGTGACCCCCTCCAGCAATTGGGACATGTTGAGATTCTTCGAGGCCTCGGACTTGAGCCCCTCCTCATCCCCTTCTTTTCCATCCTCTGCCTGAGAGGTTGAAACCGGGCTGCCTTCCGCCGGCGCAGACGTGGACGATTCCGACTGATTATCCGGGCTGCAGCCAGCAACGGTCATGAGCACAGCGATGGCGGTAGTCGCTCCGAGAACTTTCAGGCTGCGGGAGAAAGGCAGCGTCCTATGCGTCATGGGCCCCATGGTAGGTGCCCATGAACCCATTGGCCGAGGAACTCGCCCCACAAACCGAATTAGGGCACACTCTTGTTTTCAAATTAGGCATGCCTTACCATGCAAAGGGTTAAGCAAACTAAGCCTAGGCTTACTTACTATGAAAGGTGGATCGTGAACTTTCCACGCACACTCGCAGCACTGCTCTTCTCGTTCATGGCAGTGCTCGGTCTCGCCAGCTGCTCCTCCGAATCGAGCAGCGGCAACGCTGACGGCGGAAACTCGGGCGAGACGGCTCTCACTGTCACGGACGCGGCTGGCCGCACCGTCGAATTCGACAAGCAGCCGGAGCGCATCCTCCTCGCCGAGGGCCGCGGTGTCTTCGCCACGTCGATCCTGCAGGACGACCCGTTCGAGAAGGTCGTGGCGTACGGCGACGACCTCGAAAGCGCCGCCCCGGCGATGCGCGAGAAGCTCCTGGAGAAGTCTCCGGAGGCCAAGGATCTGCCGGTGATCGGCTCCCTGCAGAAG
The DNA here is from genome assembly GCF_030503595.1 of Corynebacterium sp. P4-C1. Taxonomy (NCBI): domain Bacteria; kingdom Bacillati; phylum Actinomycetota; class Actinomycetes; order Mycobacteriales; family Corynebacteriaceae; genus Corynebacterium; species Corynebacterium sp. P4-C1. Next base: position 1,022,252 of record NZ_CP129966.1, read on the forward strand.
GGCGATGTCACCGTCGAGAACCTGCTGGCGCAGAAACCGGATGTGGTCGTCATGACACTGGACCAGAAGAAGGTCGCTGAGCAGAACGGCTTTTTGGCTGATATGGATGCAGTGGGCCTGAAGTACGTGTTCACTGACTTCCGCCAGGACCCGCTGAACAACACCGAGGTGTCCATGAAGCTCTTCGGCGATATCTTCGGCAAGTCCGACCGCGCTGAAAGCTACAACAAATTCTGGGCCGACAAGGTCAAGGACATCACCGACCGTGTGGCGAAGACGACGGAGAAGCCGAAGACCGCTGTGTGGATGGCCGCCGGCTTCAAGGACTGCTGCTCCATCGCGGGCGACGCGAACCTGGGCAAGCTCGTCACCGCGGCAGGCGGTCACAATATCGGCCCGGAGATCTTGGGTACCGATGAAACAGCGATCACCCCGGAAAAGCTCGTCGAGACCAACCCGGACAAGCTCATCGTTTCCGGCGGCGAGTGGGCGAGCGACCCGCAGAAGTCCGATGCATTCAGCCACGTTGAGCTGGGCTACCAGGCCGACGAGGCAGTGGCGAAGGACTCCTTCGGCGGCCCGCTGAACGGACCGGGCATGGAACAACTGACGGCCCCGAAGGAGGGCGATTACTTCGCCGTCTACCATCAGTTCTACGACAGCCCGTACAACGTGTTCGCGCTCGAGGCATTCGCCAAGTGGCTCCACCCCGAAGAATTCGAGGACTTGGACCCGGCGAAGGACTTCCAGGACTTCCATGCCGAGTGGATGCCGATCGAGTACAGCGGCACATTCTTCCTCGACGGCTACGAAGCTAAGTAGCCGAGCAACCGACACGAAAGAGCTCAATGACCACACGCGTAGCGCCTGACACTGACCCGCGGGAGGATTCGCCGGACCGTGCGATAGAAAGTTACCGTCGCCGGGGACGTCGAAAAGCGATCTCCATCGCCCTCCTCATCGCCGCGGCGATTGTCAGCTTCCTCGTTGCGGTGGTCGTTGGGCCCATCGATCTTTCGCTTAGCGACGTCTTCCGCGCCGTCTTCTCCCCCGACTCCGTCGACCAACAGACCGAGACCATCGTGCGCACGCTGCGTCTGCCTGCCGCGGTGATGGCGGTGCTGGTCGGGGCATCGCTGGGCTTGTCCGGCGCGCAGATGCAGACTATCCTGGACAACCCGCTGGCGGAGCCGTTCACGCTCGGTATCTCCGCCGCGGCCGCGCTGGGTGCGGCGATCTCCATCGTGATGGGCTGGACGCTCATCCTGAACGCGCAGCTGAATCTGGCGCTCACCGCCGCACTGGCCGCACTGTTCGCGGTGCTGATCATCGCGGGTGCGGCCATTTGGCGCGGGGCGAACGCGGAGTCAATGATCCTGCTCGGCATCGCGCTGTCTTTCTTCTTCCAGGCTGTCCTGTCGCTACTGCAGTACGTGGCCAGCAACGAGGCGCTGCAGCAGATCGTTTTCTGGACGATGGGCTCCATGCACCGAGCGTCGTGGACCGCGAATATCGTCATCGCCGTCGTGCTCGCCGCCGCGATCCCCTTCTGCGTGGTCAATTCCTGGCGCCTCACCGCGCTGAGACTCGGCGACGACCGCGCCGCAGCCATGGGCATCAATGTCCAGCGCCTGCGCGTGACCACCTTGTTGGTAGCTTCCCTGCTCGCTGCGGCTTCCGTCGCGTTCACCGGCATCATCGGATTCATCGGCCTAGTCGGCCCCCACATCGCCCGCATGATCGTCGGCGAGGACCAGAAATTCTTCCTGCCCGGCGCGGCCGCGGCCGGCGCGATGCTGATGAGCCTCGCGTACGCTGTGTCGCTGTCGATCATCCCGGGTGTGGCCATCCCCCTCGGAATCATCACCTCGCTGGTTGGCGTACCGTTCTTCGTGTTCCTGATCTTCACCCGCTCTCGTGGAAGGAGTGCTTAAGCCCGATGGCAATCAGCGCAACAAACCTCACGGTGCGGTACGGCCGGGCCACGATCATCAACGACATGACCTTCGGCCCGCTCGAGGACGGCAAGATCACCGGCCTCATCGGCCCGAACGGCGCCGGCAAATCGACGTTGGTGAAGACCCTCGCGGGCATCAATAAGCCCTCGGAAGGCAGCACGGACATCGTCGTCGGCGGCCGCGGGCTCTCCGCGAAGGAGCGCGTGAGCGCCGTCGGTTACGTGCCACAGGACATGCTGTCGCGCGCCACACTCACCGCCTTCGAATCGGTCATGGTGTCCGCGCGCCGCCGCGGCAAAGGCACCGACAACGCGCTGCAGAAGACCGCCGAAGTCATGCACCGCCTGGGTATCACGAAGCTGTCGGACCGCATGATCTCCGACATGTCGGGAGGCCAGCGTCAGCTGGTCGCCGTCGCTCAGATGCTGGTGCGTTCCCCGCGCATCATGCTTCTCGACGAGCCGACGTCCGCCCTCGACCTCCGCCACCAGGTGGAGCTGCTGCAGATCATCCAGGACGAGGTGCGAGGTGAGGACCGTCAGGCGCTCGTCGCCCTCCACGACCTGAATTTGGCGGCGCGCTTCTGCGATGAGCTGTTGGTGATCAAGGACGGCCACGCCATCGCGAAGGGCACACCGGCCGAGGTGCTCACTCCGGACCTGCTCGAGCGCGTCTACGGGATCAGCGCCCGCATCATCAACGATGCTGGCGTGCCCATCGTGTGCCCGGTGCTGCGACTGCCGCGCCACGAGAACCCGACAGAGATCAGCTCGGACGAACCGGCCATGGTCGACCCTGCGGTGGCGGACCCCGAAGTGATCGAGGCTATCTCCACCGCCCGTGGCTAGAGGGGCGATGCCGTCCGCCTAAACTGTGTTTATGACTGGATATCTGGCCCCAACCAAGAAAGTCCGGGTCGCGGACCTGAAGCAGAAGAAGCGCGACGGTGAGAAGTGGGCGATGCTCACGGCGTATGACTACTCCACCGCCCGCGTTTTCGCCGAAGCCGGCATCGAATGCATGCTCGTCGGCGATTCCGCCGCGAATGTCGTCTACGGCTACGAGACCACTAACCAGGTCTCGCTGGACGAGATGGCCTACCTCGCCGCCGCTGTCGTGCGTGGCGCCGGCAATGCACTCGTGGTGGCTGACCTCCCCTTCGGCAGTTACGAGGCGTCCGACGAGCAGTGCGTGCTCAGCGCCACCGAGATGGTCCGCCGCAGCGGCGCCCACATGGTCAAGCTCGAAGGCGGCGTCCGTATCGCCCCGCGTATTACGGCCCTGAAGAATGCCGGCCTCGCCGTGTGCGCCCACGTGGGCTTCACCCCGCAGTCCGTCGACAACTTAAGCGGCTTCAAGGTCCAGGGGCGCGACGACAGCGCTGATCAGCTGCGCGCCGATACCGAGGCCGTGGTCGAGGCGGGCGCGGACATGGTGGTCTTCGAAATGGTCCCGGCGGACCTCGCCGGGGAGCTCACCGCATCGTGCCCGGTGCCCACCATCGGTATTGGCGCTGGCCCGGACACTGACGCCCAGGTGCTGGTCTGGCACGACCTGGCTGACTTCCCTGCCGGCGGCCACCGCGCGCGTTTCGTGCGCCAATTCGGCGCGGTCGGCGAGGCGCTCGGCGCAGCCGCCGCCGATTACAAGCGCGCCGTCCACGAGGGCGAATTCCCCGCGGACGAGCACACCTTCTAAGGCTTAGACCTGGATTTCGGTGTTGTCGATGAGGCGGGTCTGCCCCACCTTCGCGGCGACGAGCAGGCGTGCGGGTCCTGCGTAGCCTTCCGGCAGTTCCTCGAGCCCCGGAGTGGTAACAGCCAAGTAATCGAGGTCGATCCCCTCCGCCGCCTTGAGCTGTGCCAATGCCGCGTCGTAACTCCCGGTTGCGAGCGCACGCGATAGCGCCAGCGCCGCCTCGTGCTCCCCATCGCTCAGGTAGCGGTTGCGCGAAGATAGCGCGAGCCCGTCGTCTTCGCGCACGATCGGGCAGCCGTGAACGCGCACCGGCAGGTGCAGGTCCTCAACCATCTGTCGGATGAGAGCCAGCTGCTGGTAGTCCTTCTCCCCGAAGAATGCGTCGGTCGCGCCGGTGAGCATGAACAACTTGGCCACCACGGTGAGCACGCCGCCGAAATGCGTCGGCCGAGTCTTTCCCTCCAACACCGATCCGAGCGGTCCCGGGTGGATCGTGGTGCGGGGGCCGTGGGGGTACATTGTCGACACGCTCGGCGCGAAGACTGCCTCCACTCCCTCGGCTTCGAGCTTTCTGAGATCCTCCTCGAGGGTACGCGTGTACGCATCCAGGTCTTCCCCCGGCGCGAATTGCAGGGGGTTGACGAAGATGCTCACCACCACCGGGTTGCCCACCTTCTGAGCTTCCCGGACGAGTGAGATGTGCCCGCTGTGCAGGGCACCCATGGTGGGTACGAGGGAGACCCCGGTGGCGTCGATAAGCGCTGCTTCAAGCTCCTGCGGAGTCCTAGTCAGTTGCGTCATGCGGCTCAGCGTATCGGTTGAGTGCGTCGAGGTGGCCTTCGAGGGCCCGTTCCCCTGCCTTGGTGAGAGTCACCCACACCGTATCCTTGGCTCGGGACGACCCGTATTCGCGGAATCGGGAGACATAGCCGTGCTCTTCTAGGACGCTGAGCTGTTTGGACAACGTCGCATCCGACAGATCGGTGATGTCGCGCAGTCGGGAGAATTTCATTTCGCGGCGAGTCGTGCCTTCCGTCGCACCGCCGGCACGCAGCGCCGCACAGATCTTCAGACGGTTGAGGGGGTGAATAACCGGATCGATCAATGGAACCTCCTCCACGTCAAGCCGTAGCCGGCGATCATCGCGACGGCGGCGATGATTCCCACGACGATGCCGACCGGTGTGTTCCCGTCCGGGTAGCGGTCCGCGAAGATCTGCATCCCGAGATACGCGATGGTGTAGAGCACCATGAACGACAGGAACCGCTTCCAGCTCCACGAATTCTCTTCTGACTGCACGTCCTGCTTCATCGCGGTGCGGACTGCGCGCCTACTCCCGCTCTCCAGGGCAATGATCACACCGAGAGAAACCAAAAGCGCGAGAAAACCCCACATATTGCCCGCAAGCAAAAGACCGAGGCCGAAACCGAATGTCAGTCCGACGGCCACGATCATGCCCCACGGAATTGGCGCGCTCGCGGCGCGCGCCTCAATATCGCGGACGGCCGCGAGCGATTCATTCACCTCGTCCTTGTTCATCACATCTCCCTTGTTTTCCATATTGACAAGTCTGACACTTTCCCGACTGGAAAACAAGCGGCTTCAGGCAATCGCACCACTTTGCGCTGGATAGCTGTAATTAATGCTGCTATTGTTTCGCATGTGACTGCATCCAAATTTTCCCGCCGCCGCTTTCTGGGTAGCGTATCCGCATTCGCCGCTATCGGGACGGCCGGCATCATCGGTGTGTCCCGCATCCCGTCCGCGGACGCCCAGAACCGGACCCCTGTGGGGACCGTCCTCGACTACGCAGCAGGCGTGCCATCCGGACGCTCGATCAGGGTTGCGGGCCACATGGGTGCCGTGCGCTATGTCTCCCAGCCGCGCCCCGACTCGGTGAGCTGGATGAAGGCGAAGCCTGTACGCCTGTCGGAGACACAGGACCTCGCCGCCAACGGACTGTTCACCGCCTCGGTGTACCAGTTCGGACGTGCCACCACCGCCGACTGGCTCACCGGTGCCGCAGGCGCCGCTGTCCACGCGCCGCAGGCGATCCAGCTCCACCGCGCCGCAGGCGGCCCGAACGGCGTCCCCATCTACGTCGCCATCGACGACAATCCGTCACGCGAGCAGTACACCAACCAGATCCGCCCCTACCTGCGCGCCTTCCAAGTCGCACTGACAGCTGCAGGCTTGAAGACCGGTGTGTACGGCAACTACAACACCATCCAGTGGTGCGTTGAAGACGGCATCGGCACGTATTTCTGGCAGCACGATTGGGGTTCGCAAGGCAAGCTGCACCCGCGGGCGAATATCCACCAGAAAGCCGGATGGCAGAAGCACATCGACGGCCACCTGTGCGACATCAACAACGTCTACACCGCAGACTGGGGCCAGTGGAAACCCGGCCGGAGCAGCACCCCGGCACCTGCCGCACAGCCTCAGCCGAATTCGCAGTCTCAAGCGCAGCCGCAGCCAGCTCCCGACTACCGCATCCCGGAGAATTCGTCGGTGCCGGACTTCTCCTCCAACCCCACTCCGCAGGGGATGTCGTCGGAGGCCCAGAACTTCGCACGCAACATCGATGCGCAGGACATCAAGAACGCCGCAGAATTCGCGCGCCAGTTCATCAAGTAACCTACTCTGCATGATCTGCATGAACTGACCGTCATGGACAGTTCTGCATGGACCGTTGAAAAAGCCGCCCTGCCTCAGATGAGGTCGGGCGGCTTGTCAGTTGATGCGGTTCAGTTTCTGCGGTTTAGTTGATGCGGACCTGGCCGCACAGAAATGTACGCACCAAGATGAACCCGCAGGATGAACGCACCAAGACGAACCCGCAGGCCTACCCCGGGAACTCCCGCGGGTCCTTGGACTGGCGGCTCCCCTGCACCTGATCAAGGCAGGCGACGTCTTCGCCGCTGAGCGCGACGTCGAGGGCACCGAAGTTCTCCGCGAGACGCTCCTGGTTGGCTGTCTTCGGAATGACCGAGATGCCGTGGGCGAGCAGGTGCGCCAAGGCGATCTGGCCCGGGGTGGCGTCGTGGGCCTCGGCGATCTCGGTGATCGCGGGCTCAGCGAGGATCTCTCCCCTGCCCAGCGGCGCCCATGCCTCGGTGAGAATGCCGTGGGCGACGTGGTAGTCGCGCAGCTCCGGCTGAGTGAACCCGGTGTGCAGCTCCACCTGGTTGACCGCGGGGGCGGTGCCGGTGGCCTCAATGATCTCGTCGAGGGTCTCCTCGTAGAAATTCGCCACGCCGACGGAGACGAGATCGCCGCGATCGCGGACGTCGATCAGCGCGCGGTAGGCGTCGACGAACGTGCCGTTTTGCGGCCACGGCCAGTGCACCATGAACAGGTCCAGGTATTCCAGCCCCATCCGCTTCAGGGATTCACCGAAAGCCTCAGCAGCGCGCGGCTGATCGTCGTTCCACACCTTCGAGGTGACAAAAAGGTCTTCGCGGGAGACGTCGCCGGCGCGGATTGCGTCGTTAAGCGCTTGCCCGACTGCTTCCTCGTTGCCGTACAGCGATGCGGTGTCGAAGTGGCGGTAGCCAACTTCAACCGCCCGGCGGACGAGCGCGACCGTGTCGGATGCGGGCCCGTCGAGCTTGTACGTGCCCAGCCCCAGCCGGGGCATGGTGGCGCCGCTGTTCAGCGTGAAAAACTCAGCGGCCGCCATTTAATTCGCCTCGAGCAAATCGATGACGAAGATCAGGGTGCGGCCGGACAGCGGGTGCCCGCCACCCGCCGGGCCGTAGGCCTTCTCCGGCGGGATGGTCAGCTGGCGGCGGCCGCCGACCTTCATGCCCGGGATGCCTTCCTGCCAGCCCTCGATGAGGCCGGCGAGCGGGAACTCGGCTGCTTCGCCGCGGTCCCACGAACTGTCGAACTCATCACCGGTCTTGTAATCCACACCCAGGTAGTGGACCTTGACCATGCCACCAGCTTGCGCTTCTTCGCCCTCCCCGATGACGAGGTCTTCGATCACGAGGTCCGTGGGTGCCGGCGCATTGGGTACGTCGATGGTCGGCTTGTCCATAAAAAGATTCTCCTTGACATTCGGTGCCGGAAACATGGAGGGCAAGATACGTCCCCCACGCAAAAACGCGACACCGTCGAAAAGATTACCGGGCCATTATAGGGGCGGTTTCTCCATTCGGCGGAATCGCGTGAGGTCTCGGGAGACTTTGCACCTGCCTCCCCTAGGCGGCGTTACCGCTGGTCGCGCGGAACGAACTCGCGCTGCGTTTCGCCGGTGTAGATCTGGCGCGGGCGGTTGATCTTGGAGTTCATCGCCAGCTGCTCACGGTAGTGTGCGATCCAGCCCGGGAGACGGCCGATGGCGAACAGGACGGTGAAGAAGTCCGTCGGGAAGCCCATCGCGCGGTAGATCAGGCCGGTGTAGAAGTCCACGTTCGGGTACAGCTTGCGCTCGATGAAGTAGTCGTCGTTGAGAGCGATCTCCTCGAGCTCCATCGCCAGGTCGAGCAGACTGTCGCCGCCGAGGTGCTGGAGAACCTCGTGCGCGGACTCCTTCACGATCGCGGCGCGCGGATCGTAGTTCTTGTACACGCGGTGGCCGAAGCCCATTAGGCGGACACCCTTCTCCTTGTTCTTCACGCGGTTCATGAAGTCGGAGGCGTCACCGCCGTTGTTCTGCTGGATGTCCTCGAGCATTTCCAGGACAGCCTGGTTAGCGCCGCCGTGCAGCGGACCGGCCAGGGCGTTGATGCCGCCGGCGATGGAGACGAACATGTTCGCCTGCGCGGAGGCGATCATGCGGACCGTCGAGGTGGAGCAGTTCTGCTCGTGGTCGGCGTGTAGGATGAGCAGCTTATCCAGGGCGTTGACCACGACCGGATCGACCTCGTACGGCTCAGTCGGGTAGCCGAACATCATGCGCAGGAAGTTCTCCCGCGGGTTCAGGGCGTTGTTCGGGTACATGTACGGCTTGCCCTGGGATGCGCGGTAGGCGTACGCCGCGAGCATGGGCACCTTAGCCATCAGGCGTACGGTGGCCTTGTCCAGCTGCTCCTCGTTCAGCGGGTCCAGCTGGTCCTGGTAGTAGGCGGAAAGAATGTTCACCGAGGAAGCGAGCACAGCCATCGGGTGCGCGTCGCGCGGGAAGACGTTAAACGCGGCCTTGAAATCCTCGTCCAGCAGGGTGTGGTGGCGGATGTTGTTGTTGAAGGCCTCGAGCTGCTCCGTGCTCGGCAGCTCACCGTTGATGAGCAGGTAGGAGACCTCGTTGAAGGTGGCCTTGTTCGCCAGGTCGGCGATGTCGTAGCCGCGGTAGCGCAGGATGCCCTGGTCGCCGTCGATGTAGGTGATCTTGGACTCGGTCGAACCGGTGGAGACATACCCCGGATCGAAGGTGACCAGGCCGGTCTCGCCTAGGAGGTTGCCTAGGACGAAGCCGTCGTTGCCCTCGGTGGCACGGATGAGATCCATCTCATATTCGCCGCCGGGGTAATGAAGTACCGCTTTGTCCTGATTATCAGAAGCCACAGTGAACCTTTCACAGAGTCGTTGGGCGGCGCAGGCCCGGCTCCGGTGCGACCTCCGTTAACAGCGTGAGTCGCCGGTGCACATAAGCATGCGCCGAAATTGACATGAGACAACTCTATCAGCAGATGTGACAACCGCGACACTGTTTCGTGCACGCAAGACTCACCACAGACCCCATTGCCTAACCGGTCGCTTGATTCCACATGACGGGAGGGCTGTTTCAGTTAAGGTGAACGGAATACCGGATTGACACGTGCAATGACAAGGATGACGAGAAGAAGGTGCCTTCCATGACTGACTACCCCGCACTGCCCGCAGAATTCGCTCCCGGCGACGGCCGTTTCGGCTGCGGCCCGTCCAAGGTGCGCCCCTCCCAGATCGAGGCGCTGAGCAAGGGTGCGGTCACCGTCATGGGCACCTCCCACCGCCAGCCGGAGGTGAAGAACCTGGTCGGCCACGTCCGCGAGGGGCTGGCCGACCTGTTCTCCCTGCCTGACGGGTACGAGATCGTGCTCTCGCTGGGCGGCGCCACCGCGTTCTGGGACGCGGCGACGTTCGGCCTGATCGAGAACAAGTCGGCGCATCTGACGTACGGCGAGTTCTCCTCCAAGTTCGCCAAGGCGTCCAAGCTGGCCCCGTGGCTGGAGGAGCCTGTGGTCGTCGAGTCGGAGCCCGGCACCGCGCCGGAACCGGCCGCGCTCGACAGCACTGACGCGGATGTCGTCGCGTGGGCGCACAATGAGACATCTACCGGCACGATGGTTCCGGTCACCCGCCCGGACACCGACGCGCTCGTGCTTATCGACGCCACGTCCGGCGCCGGCGGCCTGCCCGTCGATATCTCCCAGACGGATGCTTACTACTTCTCCCCGCAAAAATCCTTCGCCTCCGACGGCGGCCTGTGGTTGGCCGCGATGAGCCCGGCCGCGATCGAGCGCATCGCCAAGATCAACGAATCCGGCCGTTTCATCCCGGCCTTCCTGGATCTGCAGACGGCGGTGGACAATTCCCGGAAGAACCAGACGTACAACACCCCGGCCGTGGGCACGCTGTTGATGCTCGCAGACCAGGTCAAGTGGATGAACGAGAACGGTGGACTCGCCGGGATGGTCGAGCGCACCCGCGCTAATTCGCAGGCCCTGTACTCCTGGGCGGAAAGCCACGAGCACGCGACTCCGTTCGTCGCGGACCCCGACAAGCGCTCCTACGTCGTGGGCACGATCGATTTCGACGATGCCATCGACGCGGCTGAGGTGGCGAAGGCGTTGCGCGCCAACGGTGTCGTCGACACCGAGCCGTACCGCAAGCTTGGCCGCAACCAGCTGCGCATCGGCATGTTCCCGGCCATCGACACCGAGGATGTGACCAAGCTGACCGGCGCGATCGACTTCCTGTTGAGTCAGGGAGTCGGCGTGAAGTAACCGGGTTCCGGCTCTTCCATCAGTTAAAGTGTGTCTGTGAATGACACCGGTGTAAGGAGTTGGGGATGCGCGAGCTCTTTGTAGTTGCAGAAGAATCGACGGATACCGTCTGGGTGCTGCGCACCGAAGACGGTGAACGGTTCCGCATCCCCCGCGCCGACCTCCGCGAGGCAGGCGATCCGGCCCCCGTACTGTTCGAAGCCGAGCGCGATTATTCCGGCGGCGGCTACACCGACGCCTTCGACAACTCCAGCGACGACTACGAGCTCGTCGACGCCGAGCTTGTCGACGAACCTTCCCGCCCCACTTTCACCGTCTACTCGGGCAACGATCCCGAGCCGGAGGAAGCGGAAGGCTCCGCAGAAACCGAAAAGCCAGCGGAGCCCGCCGAATCCGAGGAGCCCGCCGAAACGACCGAGGCCTCCGAACCCGCCGCCCCGGAAATGCAGGTGGAGGAACCTGAACGGGAGGAGCCGGTCCGCACCCCGGTGGAACCGGACCCGCTGTTCTCCACTCCCCTGTCGCTGCGCCCGAACGAGATTCAGGCCCGCATCCGGGCCGGGGCAGACGCCGCAACGTTGGCCGGGGAAATGGGTGTGGCGGAAAGCCGCATCGAGCCTTATGCGCACCCGGTGCTGCTCGAGCGCGCCCAAGTGGCCGAGGCCGCGAAGCAGTCGCACCCGGTCCGCGCCGACGGCACTGCGCCCGACACACTTTTCGAGGTGCTGGCACTGGCCTTCGCCGCCCGCGGACACGCACTGTCCGAGGCCACCTGGGACGCCGTGCGCGAAGCCGGCGAACCGTGGGTTGTGCGCGTGACATGGCAGGCAGGCCTCCAAGAGCACAGCGCCGAATGGTTCTTCCGCCGCTCCATGGGCAGCCCCGCCACCACCGAGCCGCGCGACCCGGTCGCCGCGGACCTCATCGACCCGTCCTTCGCCCAGCCGGTCCGCTCGCTGTCCGCGCACAACGGGTACGAGCCGGATCAGGAGCTGGAGCAGGGCCACGACGGACACATGGTGCACCAGGTGCGCGAGGTCGAGGATGGTGAGCAGAACGCGGACGAGGACCAGTCCACGTCGCAGACCCGCCCGAATGTCTTCGCCGAGGGCGAGTTCCTGCAGAATCCTGATGCAGAAGACAAACCGCAAAAGCGCCGCCGCAAGGCCGTCACCCCGCATTGGGAAGATGTCCTGCTCGGTGTGCGCACGAACACGAAACGCCCGAAATAGTACTGCGGGCCCAGGACGAGGATCATTGCCATGAGCTTCCCAGCGGTAGTCACATTCTGGTACGTCGGCGCGACAAACCCCGCCGCCGTGCTCGAGGCTGAGCCAAAAGCCGACCGGGGCTTCGGCCGAAAGCTGCTCTCCCAGCTCAACCCTCGTTGGCCCATCACCCCGATCGGGCAGTTCCCGCTGAACCGCTCCACGAAGCCCTCGCGGGCCGAGTTTTACATTGCCGGCTACCCCGGCGTGGCAGTGCTGCAGACATTCATCGAGGAGTGCGGAAAACTCTCGGACGTCTCCCCCGACCTGCTCACGGCCATTCCGGCCGACGACGTCTACGTTTTCGCCGAAGGCATCGGCGACGGCACCGGTTACGGCGGATTCGCGCACTTCACAGATGAGACTGCCACCCGCAGCCTGTGCGCCACCCGCACGGCTCTGATAGAAGATCTGGGCCTGCCCGAGCCTTTCGAGGCCCCCTTCTGGGCAGGCGAGCGCGCCGAGCAAATCGGCGGCATTTCCCTGCCGTTTGAACCGGTGGATCTCATGCACGCGGCTGAGAGCGCATGGTTGGGCGTGGACGTCTCTCCTTCCGGGCCCGATATCAACGTGGTGGGGTACGCGGTGGACGGACGCCCGGAACCGAAGGTGGAACCACGGAAGCAACCCACGAAGGATGTCGCGGAGGTCGCCGCTAAGTTCTCCAGCCCGAGCGCGGATTACGACGACTACGAGGAGACCGGCGACGAGGACCAGGGTGGGGAATTCGCCCAGCTCGCCGAGGCCTCAGCGGCTGCCGCCCGACGCATCGGCCGGGATCTGACCCGCCGCTGGCGCGACCTGAAGGACACCGTGGTGGAGAAAATCCGGCACTCGGACCGTTAGCCGCTAGCGGGAAAACGACCTGTCGCGCTCGTAGAACGCGATGGCCGCCGAGGTGGCCACGTTCAGGGAATCGGTGCCGTTGGCCATCGGTATGCGGGCGCGGATGTCGGTTGCGCGCATGGCGTGCTCCGTCAGTCCGGGTCCTTCGCCGCCGACAAGGAGGGCGACCTTCTTGTGGGGAGCGCCGGTGGCGTCGATAAGCGCGTCCGCGAGATGCTCCGCACGCTCGTCCGGCGTGAGGGAGACCAAGTGGAATCCCGCCTCGCGGAGCTGCTCGAGGGAACGCTGCCAGGTGGTCACGGTTCCGTCGAGATGCGCGAACGGCAGGCGCAGCACATGCCCCATGGACACGCGCACGCTGCGGCGGTAGAGCGGATCAGCGGTGCCCGCCCCGAGGAGCACACCGTCGATGCCCATGCCGGCGGCGTTGCGGAAAATCGAGCCGATATTCTCGTGGTCCCCCACTCCCTCGAGAACGACGAGGGTGCGCGCGTCCATGAGTTCGTCGACGGACCGCTCCGGGGCGCGGTCGGCCACCGCAATGATTCCGCGGTGCATGTCGTATCCGGCAACGTCGGCCAGCAGTTCGCGGGTGACCACGTAGACCGGGACGTCGACAGGCGGCAGACCCGCTTCCTCCCGCTGGGCGAAGAAAGTGGTGAGTTTCTTCTCGAATCCGACGACGCACCGCAGCGGATAGCGCGAATCGATCACCCGCCCGCCGACGAGCGGCCCTTCGCCGAACACGAGCCCCTTGGCGTTGTCCATCGTCTTGAGGTCGCGGACATCGTCGAGGCGCGGATCGGCCGAGTCGGTGATGTGGATCATGGGGTTAGGAAACCGCGGCCATGATCGGGTCCATGGCGAAGAACACCACGAACAGGGCGGAAATCAGCCACATGATCCAGTGGACCTCCTTCGCCTTGCCCGCGAAGACGGAGAAGACTGCGAAGGTGATGAAGCCGATGCCGATGCCGTCGGCGATGGAGTACGTGAACGGCATGGCCACGATGGTCAGGAAGGACGGCAAGGCGATGTGGAACTGCGTCCAGTCGATCTCGGTGATCTGCATCATCATCAGGGCACCGACAATGACCAGCACCGGGGCAGCGGCCTCGATGGGCACGATCTCGTAGAGCGGAGTGAAGAACATCGCCGCTAGGAACAGCAGGCCGGTAACGATGTTGGCCAGGCCGGTGCGTGCGCCGTCTGCGATGCCCGCCGAGGAATCGACGTAGACCGTCGCCGACGAGGCGGAACCCGCCCCACCGACGACAGCGCCGAGGCCCTCGACAACGAGCGCCTTCTTCATGTCCGGCAGCTCGCCCCGCTCATTGTTGAGGCCGGCCTGACGTCCGAGCGCCGTCATGGTGCCCATGGCGTCGAAGAAATTCGCCAGCACGAGCGTGAAGACCAGCAGCGAGGCGGTCACGACACCGATATGGGTGAACGCCCCGATGATGTCCACCTTGCCCACGATGGACAGGTCCGGAACGCCACCGAAGGAATCCGGGAGGCTCGGAACCGCGAGGTTCCAGCCCGTCGGGCCATTATCGGCGGAGGATCCTGCACCGGTGGCCGCCTCGACGATCATGGCGATGACGGTGTTGATCACGATGCCGATGAACAGCCCGCCCGGGGTCTGGCGGGCGACCATGAAGCCGCAGATGAACAGACCGAGGATGAACACCAGCGTCGGCCAGGACGCGATGGAACCGTTGATGCCCAGCTGGACCGGGACAGTGGTCATCGCGGCATCCGGGATGCGGCGGACAAAGCCGGAGTCGACGAAGCCGATCAAGGAAATGAACATGCCGATGCCCACACCGATCGCGGCCTTCATTGAGGGCGGGATCGCCCGGAAGACAGCGGTACGGAAGCCGGAGACCGCGAGAATGACGATGATGATGCCGTCGATGACCACAAGGCCCATCGCCTCAGGCCAGGTCAGCCCCTCGGTGCCGACAAGTGTGACGGCGACGAGGGTGTTGATGCCCAAGCCGGCGGCGATGCCGAACGGGTAATTGGCGATCGCACCGAACAGGATGCACATGATGCCGGCGACCAGCGCGGTCGCGGTGGCGACCTGCGGGATGCCCAGGACAGTGCCCGCGGAGTCCTCGCCCGTCCCCAGGATCAGCGGGTTGAGCAGAACAATGTAGGCCATCGCGAAGAACGTGACCACACCCGCACGCACTTCGCGGCCAACAGTCGAGCCGCGTTCGGAAATGTGGAAGAACCGGTCCAGACCGGAGGCCTGGCCTGCTTCGTTCTTCGTCTCGGCCACCTTGGTGGAACCGGACGTTTGCGTCGTGTCACTCACTGTGATTCCCCTGACGTTTGCATGTCAACAACGGCAATAGCGTCCCACTCACAGCATAAAAAACAAAATGGTGGACTCCCACAAGGAATCCGGGGCGGGGGTCAGTAGAGGGGCTTCTCGTCGTCGTAAAGCTCGCTGCGCGGTGTCGCGTCCTCGCTGTCGATCTTGGTCTCCGAGTGCGCGCCGCACCCGTACACAGCGGAAACGACGTGGCCGTCCGCGGAGTATTCGTTCGCGCAAATGCCGAAGTTCTTCCCCACGGGTTCCGCCGCCGGAATATAGAAAGCACACGTGCGGCACTGCAGCGCCGCCTTGGAGGCGTGCTCAGAATTCGGGCCGAATTCGCCGCGGCGCCACCGCTGCTTCGCGTTCTTGAGGCCCGTCGTGGTGAGGTACTGGTTGGTCTCCCGGCCGATGAAGACAACCGCGTCTTTTGAGAAGGAGTCGTCCGTCAGGCGCTCATCGTCGGGAGCCGGCTCCATCACATCGCCTGGCCCGAGATCGCCGGGGCGCAGACGTTCGGTGTACGGAACCCAATCGGGCGCCTGCAGAGCATCGCCCGTTGGCGCGGGCACAAGCGCGACCTCGTTGACCGTGATGTGGTCCGAGCCCGTCGCGCACGCGACCACCGCGTTCCACTCCCACCCGGAGTAGCCGGGAACATCCGCCTTGAAGCGGTGGGTGGCCACATTCGCGTTCAAACCGAACACGCCGATGTGGTCGCCGACTTCACCTTGGTCGAGCTCGAGCAGAGCGTCGCGCGCGATCGTCACGGCGCGGTCGCCGAGCAAGGGTCCTGCTTTCTTCTCGCTTCTTCTCCGGGGCACGCTCACTATTATGGCTGACGCTGTTGCAAGATAGACCGTATGGCTCGACTTCCCGACACCGCCGCGCACTTTTCTTCCGTGCCCGCCGTCTCCACAGTCTCCGCTGTGGCGCTGCTGTCCCTCCTGGCCGCGTGCAGCCCCACGGATTCCGGAGGCAGCACCAGCAGCTCCATCACCGGAGCACCTGCGGCTTCCGGGGAGCCGGAGAAGCTGACGGCGAAAATCGTCGGGACTTACCCTTTCGACGCCACGAGCTTCACCCAGGGACTCGAAGTCGCGCCCGACGGCACGCTCTACGTGGCCACCGGCATGCAGGGCCAGTCGCGGATCTACCGCACCACGGCCGACGGCGTGCAGGGGGCGAGCAAGGATCTCGAACCGGAATTCTTCGGCGAGGGGATCACGCGCGTGCGCGACCATGTGTGGCAGCTGACCTGGCAGAACAACACCGCGATCAAGCGCGACGCGGAAACACTCGACGAGCTCGACCGCACGACGTTCACGGGTGAAGGGTGGGGGCTGTGCTACCGGGAGGACGCCGGCGAGGTGATTTTCTCCGACGGCACCGACGAGCTTCGCCGCATGGACCCGGAGACGCTCGAAGAGCGCGGCCGTTTCACCGTCACGGACCAGGGTTCCCCCGTCACGGGCATCAACGAGCTTGAGTGCGTCGGTGACGACATTTACGCCAACGTGTTCACCACGACGGATATCGTGCGCATCAACGCAGAATCGGGAGCGGTGGAAGCGCTTATCGACGCATCCGGTCTCCCCAACAACGCCACCCCCGACCCGAACCATGTGCTGAACGGGATCGCGCGCATCCCGGGCACCGACGGCGAGTTCTACTTGACTGGCAAGCGCTGGCCGGACATGTACCAGGTCACCTTCGAACCGGAATAGCACGCCCCGCCGCTAGACTGTTCAAGCATGGCGGAAAGCAAGAAGGACAGCAACGTGAACGGCACAACCGGAAAATCGAGCACTGCCCTGACGGTGACCCTCATCGCCGTCGCGGTCGTGGCCATTGTCGCCGGCCTGTATTTCTTCTTGACCTGGCAGCAGTCCCGCCCCGCCACCCCGCCAGACCAGATCGAGGTCACCGCGGCCGCCGGGGACACAGATGTCTCAGCCACGCCGTTCAGCGTGTGCGAGTTCGGCGCGCAGTGCCCGGAGGGCGAGGTGGCGCGTATCGACGCCGCCGGCGCCGAGTCCGTCCGCATCACTGTGCCGAAGGAGGTCGGCCAGCAGCAGTGGTCGGTGCTCAGCATTTACGACGATCCGGCGGCCAACACCGAGCGCACCTTCACTCCCGGCGAGGCTACCGACGTGGACATTCCCGTGACCGCACAGAAGGACGGCAACGACACCGGGCTTGTGGTCATCGAGGTGTCCACTCTCCTTGTCGGCAAGGACGGTGAAGGCGAAGAAACCCCCGTCGTGACCACATGGGCGTTCACGACGGAGGCTGAATAGTTAGGGCTGGACTAGACGTCGAGCTCCTTGGCCACGGCGCGCAGAATCTCCGCGATCTGGCGGGATTCCTTGCGCTCCGGGTAGCGGCCCGCGTCGAGCGCCGGCTGTACCTGCGTTTCGAGCATGGACATCACGTCTGCGAGCATGCTGGCCAGTTCCTCGGGCTTGCGGCGGTGCACCGGGCGGCGGCGCGGCTCGTCGAGGACCTTCACGCGCAGCGCTTGGGGGCCGCGGCGGCCGGCGGCGAAATCGAATTCGATCCGCTGGCCCGGGAAGAGCTCGTCCACTCCGTCGGGCAGGACGTTCTTGCCCACGTAGACATCCTCGTCCCCCGGGTTGGAAGCGAAGCCGAAGCCCTTGTCGGCATCAAACCACTTCACTTTTCCTACTGGCATGCGTGTTCACCACCGATAGTCGAAAGAATTCAAAGAGTACAGTCTAGCGCGCGTCGCGTGCACGGCCTAGCCGGCAAATCCGACACGCCCAACACAGCAAGTGTGCCGCACGTCACTAAAAATGCCTTTTTCGCAGGTGAAGACTTCGATCTGTCAATGCCTCGAAGTCACATCTTTCACATGTTTCACAATTCGTGTCGGTAACGTGACGCAATCGTTATAAACAGATACAGTTTTGGCCATGCCCCGAACACGGGCGTGACCTTAAACGCCGCCAGCCACGTTCAGTTTTGTCCGGCTGGCGGAGCAAAAGCGAACAGAAATTCGCAGAATTGCCCAAGGTACACAAGTTCATAGGACAAAAGCGGGGGACCCACCCGCACGTGAAAAACCGTGCACCGCGGAGAGATCCGCTCGGGGTGAAGCCGCCGAGCGCGGCCAGGCGACCACGACCTCAGCCTGAACCCGACAGCTCACCTCGCAGACGTACAACAAGAGAGGAAACACACCCGCATGGGACGTCACAGCAAGCAGAACCGCAACCTGACCACCAAGGCAGTCGCTGGCGCTACCGCAGCTCTGGCCACCACCGCTCTGATCAGCCCGATGGCCTCCGCCGCCCCGGATTCCGACTGGGACCGTCTCGCGCAGTGCGAGGCCGGCGGCAACTGGAACATCAACACCGGTAACGGCTACTACGGCGGCCTGCAGTTCAACGCCGGCACGTGGCGCGCATACGGCGGCAACGAGTTCGCTCCCCTGCCGCACCAGGCCACCCGCGAGCAGCAGATCGCTGTCGCTGAGCGCACCCTCGCTAAGCAGGGCTGGGGCGCATGGCCGGCATGCTCCGCGCGTCTGGGCCTGAATTCCGCTCCGACCCCGCGCAACGCCTCCGCCAACAAGCCGGCCCCGAAGCCGGCGGCAGCTCCGGCAGCGAAGCCCGCCGCCCAGAAGACGACCGCCAAGAAGAGCGCTGAGCTCGAGGTCGACGCCGTGTACAACTCCATCACCCGCGAGCTGAACAACCGCGGCATCGCCGTCCCGCCCCAGGTCACCGCAACCTACAAGGCCAACCGCAACGACTACAACGCCTTCTACACCGCCAACAAGGCGCTCGTCGACGCTGTTCTCGCAGGCGACACAGCCGCCATCGCGGCCGCTGCCCAGTCCGACTTCAACAACTACGTCTCCGACCTGAAGACGCAGTACATGGGCTAAACGGCTAAGCCTCCACCTGAGAGCTAAACGCCAAAAAGGGCGCTCTCCCCCACCCGCGGGGAAGAGCGCCCTTTCAGTTTGGTCAAGGTGCGGCAGCCCAGTCTACTTTACGACCGTGATCTGCCAGCCCGCATCCTGCTTCTGCACGAAGTCCTTCACACCGTGGCCGTTGTCAGCGGCCCACTGCGGGATGGACTCGGTGGCCTGGGTGCAGTCGAAGTCGATGACGAGCTCTTCACCCGGCTCAAGCTCGGCCATGGCCTGCTTCGCCTCGATGAGCGGGAACGGGCACACCGCACCGAGAGTGTCCAGGGCGTAACGCCCGTTGCCCAGCGGACGCGCGCTCGTGGCCTGCTTCGGCTTCGTTTTCAGGCCGACGCCGGCGGAAGCGGAGACGATGTTGAACTTCGCTGCAGGAGCGGCAGGAGCCTCTTCGCTGACCGCTCCGGCGAGCTCAGGTGCGCTGATCGACTCGTCGGTGGTGTACACGCCCGCGTCGGCAGTTCCCTGTTTCACGCCGGACGGCTTCAGCCACCGCTTCGCACCGACGTAGACGCCGAGCGCAATGAACGCCAGCGCGACCCAGCCCTGGTAGCTGAACAACGACGTCTGGACCATGCCGTTGCCGACGGTGCAGCCGCCGGCCAGGGAGGCGCCGACGCCCATTCCGATGCCGCCGAAGATGGCGCGGACGGAGGTGACGGCATCCGGAACGCGGACACGGAATTCACCGGAGACCTTCGCGGCAATATAGGAGCCGACCAGAATGCCGAGCACAAGGAGGGTTCCCCAGTTGAGGAACTTACTCTCACCGGTGGTGATGTAGCTCATCAGGTGGGCGGACGGGGTGGTGATGCCCAGGCCGTCGTTTCGGCCGGTCGCCGCCGACAGAGGCCATGCCAGCACGCCGAGCAAGCCGATGCCAGCGCCGGCAGTGCACGGGGTGCAGCGGCTTGCGATACCAGGACTGGTCCAGCGTCACCTTCGACCGCGCTGCATCACGATGCCGAGCGCCACACCGACCGCCATGCCGGTCACAACCATGGAAACCTCCAGTGAATCTATCGAGTTCTCTAAACACCGGGAAGTCTACAACCAGTGAACCAATCAGTCTATATAGACCTAGAAGTTAGAATACAGCTCTGTCTATTACTGCCAATGAAAGTAAAACCGCGCACCTCCCAACACGGGACGGTGCGCGGTATGTGCGCCGCGACGCGGATCTACTGCGCGGTGTTGATGCGCAGAGAGTTGTGCACGTAGCCAGTCTCCTCCCACGGGCGGGGCAGGATCAGCTCGTTGCCGAAGGGGCTGTTGGCACCCGTGAGCTTGGAGGAAATCTCCGTCACCGGGTGTCCGTTACCCGGGGTGTGCGCAGGCCACGCCGGGTTGATCAGGGTGATGTTCTCGAGGTCTTTAGCCATAAACCTTATTCTTTCACGTCAACGCGCAAAACGCACGTAAACTCACCCCCGCAATGACTTCCTTCGCCCAATCGCTCACCGCTTTCGACGACGATGCCCTCCGCGCGCTCATCGCCGCGCGCCCCGACGTATTCTTTCCTGCCCCGCCGCAGCTGAGTTCGCTCGCTGCGCGCCTCACGCTTCCCGGTTCGACAGCACGCGCTTTACGACGCCTCACCGCCCCGGACCTGGCCCTTCTTGAACGTCTCACCGATGCCGGCGCAGAATTCGAGCCCTATGACGCTTCTGAAGAGGCCGCGGCCGGGCAAGTGGAGAACCTCCGCACGCTCGCGTTGGTCTTCGGGCCCGACAACGGTTTGCGCATCGCACCGGGGGTACTCAGCGCGGTCCCATCGGGTTGGCGGGTGACCGATCCGGTCCCCGACTACGTGGAGCAGCTCGTCGCCGAGCTCCCCGCCCCCGAGCGCAAAGTATTGGATACTCTCGCCGCGAACGGTGGCGTGGGCACCACGAGGGCCGCCGCTCCGGACGCCGACCCGGACTCCCCCATCGCGAAATTGATCGCCAAGGAGCTGCTCGTCCGCGTCAACGCCAACACCGTCCGCCTCCCTCGTCCGGTGCGCGACGTGCTCCGCGGCCAGCCGCCGCGGACCTTCCCCATGACGCCCCCAGAAGAGCAACAAGTCGACCAGGACGCAGTCGACACCGCAGCTGCGACGCAGGGTTTAGATGCCGTGCGGCAGCTCCGCCAGCTGATCACGCTGCTCCTCGCAGAATCCGTGCCGCTCAACAAGGACGGCTCCGTCGGGGTGCGGGCGCGCACGAAGATGGACAAAGAGCTGGGCTTCGATCCAAGCCTGCTCATCACCATCGGCGAATCCGCCGGTCTGATCGGGCGCGGCAACGTGGAGGACACAGACGTGCTCGCCGCCACCAAAGACGCACTCACCTGGCTGGACGCGACCCTGCCCGACCAGTGGGCCATCTTGCTTACCGGCTGGGCGGCCTCGCCGTGGCGCACAGATCTGGAGGAGAAACTGCTCTCCCCGGAGATGCACTCCCCCGACGCACGCGGCGCACGACTCACCGTGCTTCGCCACAACGGCGACCCGCACGACCTCTTCTTCCACGCCCCGCTGGCCGCCTCCCAGCTGCCTCCGGGCTTCATCGAGACTGTGGTCGACGAAGCCCGCTTCGTCGGTGCGCTCGACTCCACGTCAGCTGCGTCTTCCCCGCTCACGGCGCTTCTCGCCGGTGACGACACCGCCGCCACCACCCGTGCGCTAGTTCCGCCGCCCGTGGACACGCTCATTGCGCAGGCCGACATGACGGTGCTCGCTCCCGGCCCGCTGGAGCCGGACATGGGCGCATTCCTGGAGCGCATCGCCGATCTAGAATCCCCCGGCGTCGCCAGTGTGTGGCGCGTGTCCGACGCGGCAGTGCGCCGTGGCCTGGATTCCGGCCTCACCGCCGATGAGATCCACGCCTGGCTTGAGCGGCATGTCGTAGGCGAGGTGCCGCAGGGCATCACGTTCCTCGTCGACGACACTGCCCGCACGCACGGCTCCATCCGGGCTGGCGCGGCCATGAGCTATCTCCGCAGCGCGGATCCCTCACTGATCACGGCAGCGGCGGAAAAACTCGGCGGCCTGATCCGCCCGCTCGCGCCGACAGTGGCGGTGTCTCAGCTAGCGCTCCCGAAACTCATGGACGCGCTCCGTAAAGCTGGACTCCAGCCCACCGCCGAGGACGAGTCCGGGGTCCAGCTGAACATGGCCCCTGAGCCGGCGCTCGTTCCCGCCACACCGTCGCACCTGCTGCGGCCGACTGCTGTGAGCGAGGAACAGGCCGAACGGATCATCTCGCACTTGCGCTCCGGCGATTCCCAAGCGGAAGCACCCACGACCGGCGACACTATTGAGATGCTGCGCGCCGCGGCGCGCGGCAAGCGGCAGGTCACACTCGGCTACGTGGACAAGAACGGGCGCGGCCAGACGCTCACGGCGCTGCCGTTGTCGGTCACCGCCGGCCAGGTCGACGCCCATGTCGCGGCCACCGACTCGGTCGTGCGCATCGCCCTGCCGCGTATCACAAAAGTGGTGCTGGCCTAACGGCTGACCCGCTCCAGGATTTCCAGGACGTGCTCGTAATCCTTGCCGGTGGCGGCCGTCATACCGAGCTCGCAGGTGCGGTTGGAGGAGGCGTGGCACTGCGCGCCCAATTCCGCGACTTCCTCGGCTTCGCGCTTGGTTGCGGCCTCGGTGAGCTCCGGGTGGAGCATGCCTCGGTCGCCGGCATAGCCGCAGCAGTTCCACTCCGGCGGCACGTGCACCTCCTCGGCGGCGGCGGAAGCGACCTGGCTGAGAGCGTCGATAAGCGAAAGATGCTTCGCGGAGCACGTCGGATGAAGCGTGATGGAGTCAACCTTGCTGTTCACGGTGAGCTTGTCCACCACCTCGTCGTTAACGAAGGCGACGGCGTCGATGACGGTGATGCCGATGGTCTCGGCCATGTCTTGGAAACCGTGGGTGCAGCTGGTGGCGTCGACGATGACCGGCAAGCGCCCCCCGTCGGTGGCGGCGATGAGCTCGTCGTTGACGCGGCGCTGCATGATGTCGTGGCCGGTGGCCATGCCCTTCGACGCCCACGGGGTGCCGCAGCACATGCCGTCGATCCCCTCCGGGACAACAAGCGACAGCCCGGCGCGCTCAACCAGCTTCGCGAATGCAGCGGACGCGCCGATGCCGTCGCCCTGCGGGCCGAACATGGAGTTCACGCAGGCCGGAACGAAGACGCCGACCGGTTCTGCGGACGGGTCGCCGATACGGGTACCGAAGGTCTTGGCGCGCGACGCCCCGCCCCTGGTCAGCTCCGGGCGGTAGTCCGGCACGGTGTCGTCGCCGGCGAGTGCGCGGGCGACGCCCGTGACTTTCTGCACCAGGGAGGTGGGCATGTAGTAGGCACCGGTCAGCGCGGTGGAAGCCAACTTGTTTCCCGGGCCCCACGCCTTCGCCGCGGCGGCCCATCCAGCTGATTCGACGGCACCGGCCTGGCCGCGGCGCAGAGATTTGATGAACTTGCCGGTGTCGATTCCCACCGGACACGCCGTCACGCACATGGAGTCGACGGCACAGGTGTCGATGCCCTCGTACTGGTACTCGGCGTCGATGTGCTTGACCAGCTCAGTGTCGCCGTCCTTGAGCGCCTGGGCGCGGGCGCGGCGGACGACGATGCGCTGGCGCGGCGTCATCGTCAGGTCGCGCGACGGGCACACCGGCTCGCAGTAGCCGCACTCCACGCACGGGTCAATCTCGTCTTCCACCTGCGGGTTGAGCTTGAAATTCTTCATGTGCTCGCGCTCGTCGTCGGTGATGATCACGCCCGGGTTCATGACTCCGCGAGGGTCGGCGGCGCGCTTGATCTCCACCATGACGCCGTACAGCTCATCGCCGTACTGGCGGCGCACGTACGGCGCCATGACGCGTCCGGTGCCGTGCTCGGCCTTGAGGTTGCCGCCGGCACCGAGCACTAGGTCGACCATCGCTTCGTTGAAGCCGTCGTAGCGGCCTAGGTTCTCATCGCCCTCAAAGCGGTCGGTGATGAGGAAGTGGATGTTGCCGTCTTTGGCGTGGCCGAAGATGACGGCATCGTCGTAGGAGTATTCGTCGAAAAGCTGTTGCAGCCCGCCGCATGTGTCGGCCAAGTCGGCGACGGGGACGGCGATGTCCTCGAGCAGTGCCGTCGTGCCGGACGGGCGCGCTTCGGCGACTTGGGCGTAGAGGCCCTTGCGGAAGGCCCACGCCTTCGCAGCCTGCTTCGGATCCGTCGAGAACGCCGCGGGAGTTTCCAGGTCCAGTTCCTCGAGCAGTTTCGCCCCGGCGCGCTCGTATTCGCGCAGCTGCTCTTCCTCATCGGCGTGGTACTCGATCAGCAGCGCGGCCTGGGCATCGAGCTCGAAGCCGGTGATCTGCTCCGGCACGGAGTCGAAGCCGCGGCCCACCGCGATCGAGCGCGAGTCCATGAGCTCGAGCGTCGCCGCGTGGGAATCGAAGAGCGCCGGCAGGGAGCGCGTCGCCGCGTCGATCGTGGGGTACACGGCGATGGTGGTGGTCTTCAGCTTCGGTACCTCGACGGTGCGCAGGACCGCCTCGGCGATGAACGCCAGCGTTCCCTCGGAAGCGACCAGCAGGTGCGTGAAAATGTCCAGCGGGGACTCGTAATCCAGAAAGGCGTTGAGGGAGTAGCCCATCGTGTTCTTCAGCGCGAAGTGCTGTTCGATCTTCTTCACGGATTCTGCGTTGCCGCGCACGCGGCGTTTCAGCTGCTCGAGTTTGTCCACGAGCTCCGGCTCTTCCCGCACGAACTGGGCCTCTGCGTCCGGGTGAGCGGTGTTGATGACGGTGCCCGACGGCAGCACGAAGGTCAGGGATTCGAGAGTGTTGTAGGTGTTGTACTGCGTGCCGCACGCCATGCCCGAGGAGTTGTTGGAGATCACGCCGCCCAGTGTCGCCGCACCTTCGGAGGCCGGGTCCGGCCCCAGCTTGCGGCCGTAGGGGGCCAGGTGTGCGTTGACCTGGCGCACCGTCGACCCCGGCTGCACACGCACACGCTTGCCTCCGTCCAGGACTTCGACGCCGCGGAAGTGCTTGCGCACGTCGACAAGCATGCCCCCGCCGCCGGCCTGCCCGGACAGCGACGTGCCGCCCGCACGCAGCACCACTGGGGCCCCAGAGGTGGCTGAGGCGCGGAAGGCGGCGGCCACGTCATCCGCGTTGCGGGCTTCCGCCACCACCTGCGGGGTGTAGAGGAAATGCGACGCGTCGTGCGCGTACTTGATGCGGTCGATCTGGCGGGTGGAAATCGTCTGGTCGGAACCTAATTCGCGGACTAGGTGCGCAGCTGGGGATGTGATTGTCGCAGTCATAACCTCATGCTATCCCCATGCCGGTCCCGAAATTTTTTCCGTCCTTCCCATTGACAGATTGTTGGGTTTATACAACACTCATTTGTGTGTCACCGAAGAAATTACCGAAGATCCCGATTCACAACCGGGTTCGCGTCCTGCGTGCGGAGCGCGACATGTCGCGCGCCCAACTCGCAGAACTCATCGACGTGAACCCGCAGACAATCGGCGCTCTCGAACGCGGCGACCACTCCCCTAGCCTCGACCTCGCATTCCGCATCTGCGAAATATTCGACCTCCCCGTCGAGGCCGTGTTCTCCCGCACCGAGTTCGCCCCAATGTCGAAGGAGCTGTACCCGAAATGAACCGCTTAGACCGCAACACACGGACAAAGACACTCATCGCCGTCTTCTTCATCTGCCTGCTCGCAATCATCGCGTGCACGACACTCCAGCTGCTGCTGGGGATTACCTGGATCTACTTCGCGTCCATCGTTTTCGTGCTGGTCAGCATGGTCGCCTGGTCGCGGATCCGCGAGACGAACGGCCGCAAAGATACAGTGCCCGAGGATCAACTCGACGAGTACGAGCGCAGCGTTCTGGACACCTGGCGCAAACGGGCGCTGAAAGCGTTCTCTGTGCTCACCTGCTTCGGGGGCTTCGCCTTCCTGCTCGCGGGGAGCCTGCGGGACGCGTCCGACAGCACAGCGCTCATGGCCGCTGGCTATTTCATGTTGTTCACATTCCTCATCGTCCACCCGCTGCCCATGATCGGCTACGCCATCACGTTCAACCGCAAGGAGGCCTGAAAATGACCACTCTTGAAATTAGAGACCTGCACAAACGCTTCGGCGAAACACACGCTCTCGACGGCATGAGTTTCACCGTCGGCGACGGCGAGCTCTACGGCTTCGTCGGTTCGAACGGTGCCGGCAAGTCCACCACCATGCGCATCGCGCTCGGCGTGCTCGAGGCGGATTCCGGCGAGGTGCTCCTCAACGGCGCCCCGCTTGACGACGCCACGCGGCGCCGCATCGGCTACATGCCCGAAGAGCGCGGCCTGTACGGCAAAGAGAAGATCCTCGACCAGCTGGTCTTTTTGGCTCAGCTCCACGGTGTGGACAAGGCCGCCGCGAAGCAGCGCGGCACGGAACTGCTCGAAGAACTCAGCCTCGGCGAGCGTCTGAACGACAAACTCGACGACCTCTCTTTGGGCAACCAGCAGCGTGTCCAGCTCGCCGCCAGCCTCATCCACGACCCAGACATTCTCATCCTCGACGAGCCGTTCTCCGGCCTCGACCCCGTCGCAGTCGATGTCATGAGCACCATGCTCAGCGACCGCGCGGCCAACGGCGTTCCCGTGGTTTTCTCCTCCCACCAGCTCGACCTCGTCCAGCGTCTCTGCGACCGCGTCGGCATTGTCACCCGCGGCCGCATGGTCGCCGAAGGCACCGTCGACGAGCTGCGCAGCCAAGGCCCCGTCCGCTACAAGGTCGGCACCACCGCCCGCGGCTGGTACCCAGAAGGCACTGCGCTTATCGACGACGCCCCGAACCATGTCGTCCTCGAGACCACCTCCACCGGTGACGACCAGCGCATCCTGCACGCCGCCCTCACCGCAGGCGATGTCCACGAATTCTCCCGCGTTGTCCCCGACCTGACCGACCTGTTCAAGGAAGTTGTGAAGTAATGACCACCCACGACACGTACTCTCCCCTGCACACGATCACGACCACCGCGAAGCGGGAAATCCAGATCCTGTTCGCCAAGAAATCCGTGATCATCACCCTCCTGATCATGCTGCTCGCCACTGTCGGCCTGATCGGTTTCGCGGCGTGGCAGAAAGACAAGGACGACTCCGGAGAGGCCGCCACGACCATCGCTGTCGTCGGAATGGACAATCGTGCGCTGGAGGGCACCACCTTCGAACCGCGCACGGCCACCGACCGCGCCGAAGCAGAGCAGCTCGTGCGCGACGGCGAGGTGGACACGGCCCTCGTCGTGGAAGGCGATACCTGGCAGGTCGTCAGCGACGGCTCCCCTAAACCCGAGGTTGTGGCCGACATCAACAGCATCGCTGACGCTCACACTCAGGCCGCGGCGCTGGAGAAACTCGGGATTTCCCCTGAAAAATTCGCCGCGGCGAGCCCGAATGTCGAGGTGGTCCCGGTGGATATCGCGGACCTCGATTCCGGCAAGAGTGAAGCCGAATCGGAGCAGGACTTCATCAAGCTGCTCACCGCGTTCATCCTGTTGATGGCCATCGTCTTCATGGTGGTCACCTTCGCCGCCCAGGTGGGCAGCCGCGTGGCGGAGGAGAAGTCCTCCCGCGTCGTCGAGCTCATCCTCGCCACCGTGCGCCCACTCGACTTCCTCGCCAGAAAAATCCTGGGCAACCTGGTCTTCGGCTTCGTGTCCACAGCAGTCCTCATCGCCGCCGCGGCCATCGCCCTGAATGTCACCGGGCTGCTCGACGGCGTCGACATCGCATGGTCGATCCTCCCCGTCATGCTCCTCGCGTACATCCTGGCCATGGTCTTCTTCGCCAGCCTGTACGCCGCCGCCGGGGCGATGGTGCAGCGCACCGAGGACCTGCAATCCACCCAGATGCCCGTTCTTCTGCTGATCATCGCCAGCGCGTACATCCCGGGCTTCGGCTGGATGAACACCGACGCCACCTGGATGCAGGTGGCCAGCTGGGTTCCACCGGTGTCCATCTTCGCCGCTCCCCTTACCTACGCCGCCGGCAACTTCACGGCCCTCCAGCTGGCGGGATCGCTTGCCATCGCCACAGTCGCGACTCTCCTGACTATCTGGGTCACCGCCCGCATCTACCGCCGCTCGATCCTCAACAACGGCAAGACCACCAAGTGGTCGGAGGCGCTGCGGAGTTAGGATTTCATGCCCTAAACAGGCATAATCGCCCCCATGCCTTTAGGTGACGGTCCACTCATTGTTCAATCGGACAAGACTGTCCTCCTTGATGTCGCGCACCCGGACGCGGGGGCCGCTCGCGCGGCGCTCGCACCGTACGCGGAGCTCGAGCGCGCGCCGGAGCACGTGCACACGTACCGCATCACTCCCCTAGCGTTGTGGAATGCACGCGCCGCAGGATTCGATGCGGAGCAGGCCGTGGACGTGCTGGAGCGCTACTCCCGCTTCCCCGTTCCGCAGGCTCTGCTCATCGACGTTGCCGAGACGATGGCCCGCTACGGCCGCGTGCGCCTGCTCAAACACCCGGCGCACGGTCTCATCATCGAGGCGGACGACGCCGCTATCCTCACCGAGATCTCCCGGCACAAGAAGATCGCGCCCATGCTTGGCGCACTTATCGATGACACCACCGCCCCCGTCCACCCCTCCGAACGCGGCCTCATCAAGCAGGAGTTGACCAAGCTCGGCTGGCCTGTGGACGACCGCGCCGGCTATGTCGACGGCGAGTCCCACCCAA
The DNA here is from genome assembly GCF_030503595.1 of Corynebacterium sp. P4-C1. NCBI lineage: Bacteria > Bacillati > Actinomycetota > Actinomycetes > Mycobacteriales > Corynebacteriaceae > Corynebacterium > Corynebacterium sp. P4-C1. The sequence continues at coordinate 1,050,970 of NZ_CP129966.1, forward strand.
TCGCGCTCAACCACGACGGCTGGGAGCTACGCGATTATCAGCAGTACGCCACCGAGTCGTTCTGGGAGGGCGGTTCCGGCGTGGTGGTACTGCCCTGCGGCGCTGGCAAGACCATCGTCGGCGCAGCCTCCATGGCGCAGGCGCAAACGACCACGCTGATCCTGGTCACCAACACCGTCGCTGGCCGGCAGTGGCGCGACGAACTCCTGCGCCGCACCACGCTGACGCCCGAAGAGATCGGCGAATACTCCGGCGAGCGCAAAGAGATCCGCCCCGTCACGATCGCCACCTACCAGGTGGTCACGCGCAAAACGAAGGGCGAGTACAAAGCTCTCGAGCTCTTCGACTCCCGCGACTGGGGTCTGATCATCTACGACGAAGTCCACCTGCTTCCCGCCCCCGTCTTCCGCATGGCCGCCGACCTCCAGTCGCGCCGCCGCCTGGGGCTCACCGCCACCCTCGTCCGCGAGGACGGCCGCGAAGAGGACGTCTTCTCGCTGATCGGCCCGAAACGCTACGACACACCGTGGAAAGAGCTCGAGATGGCCGGCTACATCGCCACTGCCGAATGCGTCGAGGTGCGCACCACGCTCACCGAAGACGAGCGCATGATGTATGCCACCGCGGAGACCCGCGAGCGCTACCGCATCGCGGCGTGCAGCGAGGGGAAGCTGGCGATCGTCGATAAGCTGCTTGCCCAGCATAAAAAGCAGCAAACGTTGATCATCGGCGCTTTCATCGAGCAGCTCGAGGACATCGCCGCGCGCACTGGCGCCCCGCTTATCGACGGCAAAACCTCCACCAAGAAGCGCGAAACCACCTTCGACGCGTTCCGGAACGGTCAGATCCAGACTCTCATCGTGTCGAAGGTGGCGAATTTCTCCATCGACCTGCCGGAAGCCGCAGTGGGCATACAGGTCTCCGGGACATTCGGCTCGCGCCAGGAGGAGGCACAGCGCCTCGGGCGGTTGCTGCGCCCCAAGGCCGACGGTGCTGAAGCGCTGTTCTACACCGTTGTCGCACGCGACACTCTCGATGCCGAGTACGCGATGCACCGCCAGCGCTTCCTCGCCGAACAAGGCTACGCCTACCGGCTGGTAGACGCGGCGGACCTTTAAAATAGTTTGCTATGAAGCGCTTTCATTTCGACGTCGACGAAGAATTCGCTAAGAAGCACAACGAGATGCTCCGCGATACACGCAAGGTGACGATCTCGGGCATCAGCCTGTTCGTCATCTGCGTGGTGGCCGCAGTGCTGTTGTGGACGCTGACGCCGGACAATTCAGCGTGGGGCTGGTTCGGGGTCATCGGCCTCGTACCGTTCGGCATCGTGATGCTCATTGTGGGCCTCATGGTGCCCCGTTCTGTCGGCGGCGCACAGGAGCTCTACGACCGTTACCCGCTCGCCCCCGCCGTGATCGCCGAAGTGAACCCCCGCGACATGGTGCTGATGGCGCTCGTGAACACCAACGTCGACGAATCACTCACGCCGAGGTACGCGGCTGCGCTACGCACGGTCTCGAACATCCCCGGCATTGACGAGCCCACTGTTGGAACGAAGGTTCCGTCCCTCGCGGTCGGCGGGCGCCGCACCACACGCGACAAGGACCACTGGCAGGAAGTCACACCCATGCCCATCGCGTGGGCGACGACAGACCAGGCCATCCTCAAGCGCGCACGCACCGAGATCCCCCAGGAACAGTGGCACATGCTCGACAAGTCACTCGCCAAGCTTGACGACGTCAAAGCCACCCCCATGAACCTGCTCGTCCTCTAACGCGCGGCGAACCCACTTGCCGTGACTGCTAAATGAACTGGCGGATCAGCGCGGTCACAGCCACGAAAACAATGAGCCCCTTCAGGAACTTATTGGACAGTTTCTTCGCGATGCGCGCACCAACAAGTCCTCCGATCAAGCTTCCTACGGCCAGCACCAGGACACCGATCCACAGCACCTCTGCCCCGAAGAACAGGAAGGCGATGAGGTAGACCAGTGCTGCGACAGAGTTGACAATCGCGGACAGGAAATTCTTAACCGGATTCACGGCCTTGAACGGGTGGCCGGTTCCTACACCCATGATGGCCATGTACAAAACGCCCTGAGCCGCAGTGAAGAAGCCTCCGTACATCGAAGCCAGCCCCATCGCCCCAACGAGGCCGGGCCGTCTGTAGGGCTCACCAATCACCCCGTCGCCTTGACCTTCAGTGACGACTTGGGATTTAGAGAACGCCTGAACAAAGCGCTGCTGGAAGATCACCAGGATCAACGCGACGACGATCAAGATCGGGATGACCCAATCCAGCGCGGACGACGGAGTAAACAGCAGCAGCAAAGAGCCGGCTGCCGCACCGATGACGGTCGCGGTGACCAGCGGCCCGAGGAACGGCAGTTCCCGCTTCGTCTCTTTGCGGAAGCCCCAGGCGGAACCGAAGGAACCGAACATCATACCGATGGTGTTGGTGCGCACCGCCACTCCGGGCGGAACACCCATCGCAAGAAGAACTGGGAGCGTGAGCAGCGAGCCGGATCCGACGGCTGAATTAATGATGCCGGCCATAATCCCCATGGCGAACAGCAAAACGCCAGAAAGAACAGTCATCAAGTATCCAACTCCTCAAATCAAAAGCTCAACCGCACGATGAAAAATAAAAAAGCGGTGCCCCTTGAGGATTCTATTCCTCGAGGGACACCGCGTGAAATGAAGTTTTTGGTCGGCGGTAACTTACTCTCCCACACCCTCCCGGGTGCAGTACCATCAGCGCGGGTGGGCTTAGCTTCCGGGTTCGGAATGGGACCGGGCGTTTCCCCACCGCTATCAACCACCGACACACCTATTGGGGTGTCTGTCATGGTCGCAACATGGTGGTGTTGCGGGTGTATGTAGTTTTCTGGGTGTTGGCCACACACACGCAGGTGGTGTGTGGTGTGTCAGATACTGCATAGTGGACGCGGCATTTTTTGTTGTTGTTGTTTGTTGTTGTGTTCCCGACGATTATTTGTCGTGGTGGGTTCAACTATTGGTGTTTGTTGGTTGGTGTATTAGTACCAGTCACCTTCGCACATTGCGGTGCGTCCAGATCTGGCCTATCAACCCCATCGTCTATAGGGAACCTATGAAACCTCATCTTGAAACAGGCTTCCCGCTTAGATGCTTTCAGCGGTTATCCCTTCCGTACGTAGCCAACCAGCGGTGCTCCTGGCGGAACAACTGGCACACCAGAGGTACGTCCGTCCCGGTCCTCTCGTACTGGGGACAGCCTTTCTCAAGTTTCTGCGCGCGCGGCGGATAGAGACCGAACTGTCTCACGACGTTCTGAACCCAGCTCGCGTGCCGCTTTAATGGGCGAACAGCCCAACCCTTGGGACCTACTCCAGCCCCAGGATGCGACGAGCCGACATCGAGGTGCCAAACCATCCCGTCGATATGGACTCTTGGGGAAGATCAGCCTGTTATCCCCGGGGTACCTTTTATCCGTTGAGCGACACCACATCCACAAGTAGGTGCCGGATCACTAGTCCCGACTTTCGTCCCTGCTCGACTAGTAAGTCTCGCAGTCAAGCTCCCTTGTGCACTTACACTCTAAACACCTGATTGCCAACCAGGCTGAGGGAACCTTTGGGCGCCTCCGTTACTCTTTGGGAGGCAACCGCCCCAGTTAAACTACCCACCAGGCACTGTCCCCAACCCAGATCATGGGCCAAGGTTAAGACATCCACTACGGTCAGAGTGGTATTTCACGTGCCGACTCCACACCCACTAGCGTGAGCGCTTCACAGTCTCCCACCTATGCTACACAAACCGCAGTAAACACCAATACCAAGCTATAGTGAAGGTCCCGGGGTCTTTTCGTCCTGCCGCGCGAAACGAGCATCTTTACTCGTAGTGCAATTTCACCGGGCCTGTGGTTGAGACAGCAGGGAAGTCGTTACGCCATTCGTGCAGGTCGGAACTTACCCGACAAGGAATTTCGCTACCTTAGGATGGTTATAGTTACCACCGCCGTTTACTGGGGCTTAAATTCTCCGCTTCGAACACAAAGTCCTAACAGGTCCTCTTAACCTTCCAGCACCGGGCAGGCGTCAGTCCGTATACATCAACTTAACCGTCTTCGCACGGACCTGTGTTTTTGATAAACAGTCGCTTCCCTCTCTTTTCTGCGACCCCAACCAGCTCACCAACGCATGGGTGGATCACCGGTTGTGGCCCCCCTTCTCCCGAAGTTACGGGGGCAATTTGCCGAGTTCCTTAACCACAGTTCACCCGACCGCCTGAGTATGTTCTACTTGACTACCTGTGTCGGTTTCGGGTACGGGCCGTACACATACATCGCTAGAGGCTTTTCTCGACAGCATAGGATCACTACCATCACCCCATTCGGGTTACGCATCACGCCTCGCACACTTGGCACCCGCATTTAACTAGGTGCCGTGCCGCACGCTTGCACCACAATCCACTAAGTGGCGTAGCTACCAATCTGTGTCACCCCATCACTTGACTACTACAGATCAGGCCCCACGCATCACACCCACCTGATGATCAAAGATCACCTTGGCAGATGGTCAGGGTGGTTAGTATCACCGGTTCATCATTGGGCGCATGTATACGGGTACGGGAATATCAACCCGTTGACCATCGACTACGCCTGTCGGCCTCGCCTTAGGACCCGACTCACCCTGGGAAGACGAACTTGACCCAGGAACCCTTAGTCATTCGGCGGATACGATTCTCACGTATCATTCGTTACTCATGCCTGCATTCTCACTCGCATGCAGTCCACACGCCCTTACGATCGTGCTTCACCCCACATACGACGCTCCCCTACCCAGTACAAAAATACTGCCGCGGCTTCGGCGGTGTACTTGAGCCCCACTGAATTGTCGGCGCGCAACCACTCGACCAGTGAGCTATTACGCACTCTTTCAAGGGTGGCTGCTTCTAAGCCAACCTCCTGGCTGTCTTCGCGATTACACATCCTTTTCCACTTAGTACACCCTTAGGGGCCTTAACCGGCGATCTGGGCTGTTTCCCTCTCGACTATGAAGCTTATCCCCCACAGTCTCACTGCCGCGCACACATGTAACCGGCATTCGGAGTTTGGCTGACATTGCTAAGATGATAGTCCCGCTCAACCAACCAGTAGCTCTACCTCCGGCACACCTACGCGACGCTGCACCTAAATGCATTTCGGGGAGAACCAGCTATCACGGAGTTTGATTGGCCTTTCACCCCTACCCACAGCTCATCCCCGCAGTTTTCAACCTACGTGGGTTCGCGCCTCCACAACCTCTTACAGCTGCTTCACACTGGCCATGGGTAGATCACCCCGCTTCGGGTCCAGGACATGCCACTAAAAACACACAATTAGCATTCGCTTTCGCTACGACTACCCCACACGGGTTAACCTCGCGACATGCCGCTGACTCGCAGGCTCATTCTTCAAAAGGCACGCCATCACACACTTTGAGGTGCTCTGACGGATTGTAGGCACACAGTTTCAGGAACTATTTCACTCCCCTCCCGGGGTACTTTTCACCATTCCCTCACGGTACTTATCCACTATCGGTCACACTGAGTATTTAGGCTTACCGGGTGGTCCCGGCTGATTCACAGCAGATTCCACGAGCCCGCTGCTACTCGGGGCAAACATAGCCACCACAGGCACATGCGCATTCGCGTACAGGACTCTCACCTACTCCGGTGGGCCATCCCAGACCACTTCCGCTTACACACACACCACGCAGACGTATCTGGCAGAACACGACCAGCTACACCCCACAACACCGCACACGCAACCCCTGCCAGGTATCACACGCACACGGTTTAGCCTCATCCACGTTCGCTCGCCGCTACTAGCAGAATCATTATTATTTTCCTCTCCTGCCGGTACTGAGATGTTTCACTTCCCGGCGTCACCCCCTGCCAGCTATGCATTCACTAACAGGTAACCGCACATAACCACGGCCAGGTTTCCCCATTCGGACACCCTCGGATCAACGCTTTGTTGACAACTCCCCGAGGCTTAACGCAGTCTCACACGTCCTTCATCGGCTCAGCATGCCAAGGCATCCACCATGCGCCCTTGAACAACAAACACACACACGAATAACCCAACACACAAACAATCAAAAAACACACACAAACAAAAAAACAAGATGCTCGCGTCCACTATACAGTTCTCACACACCACACCCACCACCACCAACCAGCCACAACGACCAGCCAGCAACCAGTGAGCCAACCAGGAACAACCACCCACACCACACACAAACGCATACAGTGCGGGCACCATGTGCTGCCCCAGACACCCAACAGTGCACCAACAATCACCATTTTTTGCTCAGCCACAACAGGTTCATGCAACCAACACACCCCACACACGCATCCACGCGCGCGGTGTGCATCCACCTGGATTTATCAAAAAAACGTCAGCAGCACCACACACGGGCACTCAACCAACAAAAAATGGGCCTACAACTGTAAACCACACAAAAAGCTCCTTAGAAAGGAGGTGATCCAGCCGCACCTTCCGGTACGGCTACCTTGTTACGACTTCGTCCCAATCGCCAATCCCACCTTCGACAGCTCCCTAACACGTTTGGGCCACTGGCTTCGGGTGTTACCAACTTTCATGACGTGACGGGCGGTGTGTACAAGGCCCGGGAACGTATTCACCGCAGCGTTGCTGATCTGCGATTACTAGCGACTCCGACTTCATGGGGTCGAGTTGCAGACCCCAATCCGAACTAAGACCGGCTTTCAGCGATTAGCTCCACCTCACAGTGTCGCTGCGCGTTGTACCGACCATTGTAGCATGTGTGAAGCCCTGGACATAAGGGGCATGATGATTTGACGTCATCCCCACCTTCCTCCGAGTTAACCCCGGCAGTCTCTCATGAGTCCCCAACCAAATGCTGGCAACATAAGACAAGGGTTGCGCTCGTTGCGGGACTTAACCCAACATCTCACGACACGAGCTGACGACAACCATGCACCACCTGTACACCAGCCACAAGGGAAACTACATCTCTGCAGCGATCCGGTGTATGTCAAGCCCAGGTAAGGTTCTTCGCGTTGCATCGAATTAATCCACATGCTCCGCCGCTTGTGCGGGCCCCCGTCAATTCCTTTGAGTTTTAGCCTTGCGGCCGTACTCCCCAGGCGGGGCGCTTAATGCGTTAGCTACGGCACGAACCCCGTGGAAGGGACTCACACCTAGCGCCCACCGTTTACGGCATGGACTACCAGGGTATCTAATCCTGTTCGCTACCCATGCTTTCGCTCCTCAGCGTCAGTTACTGCCCAGAGACCTGCCTTCGCCATCGGTGTTCCTCCTGATATCTGCGCATTCCACCGCTACACCAGGAATTCCAGTCTCCCCTACAGCACTCAAGTTATGCCCGTATCGCCTGCAACCCCGCAGTTAAGCTGCGGTATTCCACAAACGACGCGACAAACCACCTACGAGCTCTTTACGCCCAGTAATTCCGGACAACGCTCGCACCCTACGTATTACCGCGGCTGCTGGCACGTAGTTAGCCGGTGCTTCTTATCCAGGTACCGTCACTTTCGCTTCGTCCCTGACGAAAGGAGTTTACAACCCGAAGGCCGTCATCCCCCACGCGGCGTCGCTGCATCAGGCTTGCGCCCATTGTGCAATATTCCCCACTGCTGCCTCCCGTAGGAGTCTGGGCCGTATCTCAGTCCCAATGTGGCCGTACACCCTCTCAGGCCGGCTACCCGTCGACGCCTTGGTAGGCCATTACCCCACCAACAAGCTGATAGGCCGCGAGCTCATCCCACACCGAAAAAACTTTCCACCACCGACACTAAACGATGGTCCTATCCGGTATTAGACCCAGTTTCCCAGGCTTATCCCGAAGTGCAGGGCAGATCACCCACGTGTTACTCACCCGTTCGCCACTCGAGTACCCCTGCAAGCAAGGGCCTTTCCGTTCGACTTGCATGTGTTAAGCACGCCGCCAGCGTTCATCCTGAGCCAGGATCAAACTCTCCACAAAAACACCCACCAAAAAAGCGAGCATCAATCAGTAAAAGATTACTGAGCCGTGAAAAGCCCAAAACCCAACCAAAACAAACCACACCACACACCAACACAGCATGCGGCCTGGCAATCCAAAAATTACAAAAACAAACCCAAAAAAGGTTCATCAACCATTGCTGCCCCTCCGACGAGGAGAAAAGACAACAACAAAAATCCAATCAGTCATGCAACCAACCAGACGAACAACACCCCATCAATGGTTCAGGCATCATCCGACCAGCACACACCAAAAAAGCGCATCAGCCACACAAACCAACCAAACAAAAATCATTGGCACACTATCGAGTTCTCACACAACACACGCACACTCGGCTTCAGAACTTTCGTCCTTCTGCCGTAGAGGCTTGTTTGATATTACTCTGCGCTGACATCTGATGTCAACTCCGTCGCAATATCGATTTTTTCTCGCCGCCACCTTCTGTTCAGAACCGTTAACCGGCTCTTAACGTCTCGCGGCGACGAATCAAAACATTAACCCTAAGTGGTTGCAGAACGCAAATGCGCCTTTCTACCTGCGCAAATATCGACATAGCAGAAACGTTCAACTCATGGAGTCCCATTGATCCGCTAATTCGTTGAACATGCGCGTGTACGTGACAATCGAGGCTGTGTCCTGCGCATTCAAGGGCGCAACATAGACGCGCCCCTTCTCCACCGGTTTGGTCCCTTTAAGCTCTTCGTTCTGCGCGATCAGACGCATCGGCGGCGCATACCCCTCAGCAGCGAGGTCCGGACGAGCGTCGGTGGCGAAGAGGAAGGTCGGCTCCGCTTTGACCAGCGCGGGAATATCGGCGGCGTCCCCGGGCTTCAACGCCGGAGTGAGCTCGAGCATCGCGAAGACTGGCTTCCACAACGCATCTCCGTCGGCCGCCTGCACGTGAAGTGTCCCTTGGTCCGCCGTTATGGCAGCGAAGGTCCACTTCTCCGAGCGTGCCTCGATCACTCGACCCCGGGCTTCGGAGAACTCCTCGTCGAGCTTCGCCGCTTCCGCTTCACAACCGAAGACCTTGCCTAGCACCTGGGCCTGGCGCACCATCTCCCAGTCCAGCGGAATGCCGTCGCGCGGGGTGATGTCGACGACGGGGACGTCCGTACCCTCCTTGGCTGCGGCGGCGCTGTCCGCGTCGCCGGCGATAATCAAATCAGCTTTGCCGTCAGTCCCCTCCTGCACATCAACACCGAGGGCTTTTAGGAGTTCCCGGGATCGAGCGTCGTGAGCGAAGACTTTCTCCGGTGCCTTCGGCACCGTCTTCGCCCCGTCGTTGTCCTCAATCTCGACGGTTTCCTCCTGCGCGGGCGTGTCGGCCACGGTCTGCGTGGTGTCTGTGCCGGCGCCACTCGCCGGCGCAGCATCATCGTCAGGGGCGCAGGCCGTAAGGCTCGGGAGCAGCGCTGCCGCCAGCAGCAACGCGGTGCGGGACGTGTGCTTGGCAGCCCGCCTGCCAGTTTGACTCTTCATACGGGTGTGAATCCTAGTCGGATTCGCAGATGCAGAAACGACGAAACCGCCGGCCAAAATCTGACCAGCGGTTTCACCGTTTGTGGAGATGCCGGGAATTGAACCCGGGTCCTTCGCCACTGCACCAGGGCTTCTCCGTGCGCAGTCCGCACAGAATCTCTACTCGGCCCTCCGGATCAGGCGAACATGTCCGGATGACGGGCCCAGCCGGTGAAAGATGTCCCCTCCGCGCCTCACCGGCACGGCGAGAGGGCAAGCTCCCTAGTCGATGCCAGGATCCGGGTCGGGAGCGAGCCCGGCCTGACAGACACGCGGTCGCTACTTAGGCAGCGAGGGCGTAGTCACGCTGAGAGTTCTTCTCTGCGTTTATCAGGTGCTGCGACGCTTGAATCGGTGGTCTCCAGCCTGCACCGGCACGCTTCCCCTGGTTTAGTCAGCGAAGTCGAAACCACATCATCCCCTTCGCTTCCTGCGGCGGGAACATGCGTTGCAACCGCAGGAGAATTAACTCTAGCGCTGATCAACAACGCCCGTCAAGCAGGTGCGACGCGCAGGAATTCAACGACCGTATCAGGATCCACATCCACGGCGAGACGGACGGCCCGCGCGACGTTGACCGGATCCATCTTCGGGCGGTCGCCGTGCTTCGGGTCGGCGAGCATGTCAGTGTCGGTGCGTCCCGGGTGGATCGACGTGACCCTGACCTGTCCTTTCTCTTCCAGGCGCAGGGCATCAGTGAATCCGCGCAACGCGAATTTGGAGGCACAGTACGCGGTGTTCTCCTCAACACCGTGGAAGCCGGCGCCGGAGTTGATGGTGATGACGAGCCCACGGGAGCGTCGTAAAGCAGGCAGAAGCTCGCGCGTGAGCGTGACTGGCGCGAGCACGTTCACGTCCATGGTCTCACGCCACTGTTCGGCGTCGAGCTCGCCGAACGGCGCCTTGTGCAGCACACCCGCGGCGTGGACGACGACGTCGACATTCTCGATCTTGCGCGCGGCTTCGGCGATCGCGCGCTCGTCGCGCAGATCGACCTCGAACGGCTCAGCGCTGGGCAGCTTATCGACGACTGCGCTCGCGTCCTTCGACGCCCCCACCAGGATGTGATGGTCTTTGCCCAGCTCCTCGGCAATAGCGCGGCCGATACCGCGGGAAGCACCGGTGATGAGTGCGGTTTTCATGCTTTGATCCCCTTGAATTTGCGGCCGAGTTCGCGGGCGATTTCGCGGTCCTCGGTGCGTTTCTTGATGTCCTGGCGGCGATCATAGTCCTGCTTACCCTGGGCGAGACCAAGTTCGACCTTGACCAGGCCATCTTTGAGGTAGAGCTTCAGCGGGACGAGAGTCCGGTTGCCGTCGCGGACTTTGCCTTCGAGGGTGTCGATCTCACGGCGGTGCAGCAGGAGCTTGCGGGTACGCCGCGGCGAGTGGTTCGTCCACGACCCCATCGAGTATTCGGGGATGTGGAGGTTGCGGAGCCAAACCTCGCCGTCGTCGATAGTGGCGTACGCCTCGACGAGCGATGCCTTTCCGTCACGCAGAGACTTGATTTCGGTTCCCTGCAGAACGACGCCGGCCTCGTATGTGTCCAGGATGGTGTAGTCGTGGCGAGCCTTGCGGTTGGACGCGATGACACCCGGCCCTTCCTTCTTCTTTTTCTTCGCCATGACTTGACCTCCTATTTCCGCACGTAAGAGCGCAACGCTACCTGAGCGACCAGGCCTGAAGCAAGAAGCGCGACGAGGCCGACGAGCGGCATGACGGTCCACACGGCGCCGTCGGAAAGCTTCGCTATGAGCAAGTTCTCGTACACACCCGCCAGCATCGGGTCGACGATCTGCGACTTTATCGCCCACACACCGAGGGTGGAGATCACTGCGCCGATGAACACGGAGACCAGCGCCTCGAGGATGAACGGCGCCTGTGTGAACCAGCGGGTCGCGCCCACCATGCGCATAATGCCGATTTCCTCGCGGCGGCTGTACGCGGCGAGCTGCACCATGTTGGCGATGAGGAACGCCGCGGCTAGCGCCTGCGCCGCGGCGATAATGAATGTCGCGTTGCGGAAAGAGTCGAGCGAATCCGCCACTCCGCGCACATCGCTGGCTTGGTCGGCGACATAGGACACCTGCGGCATGTCGCGCACCGCGTCGATGGGCTCGGTATTCGTCGGGTCCTCAAGTCGGACGTGCAGCGCCGCCGGCATCGAGTCCTTTGATGTCTCCTGCACCAGCGCAGGATCAGATTCCTGGAACAGCTCCACGAAACGCTCGTAGGACTGTTCGCGGTTGCGGAAAGTCACGGATTCCACACGGTCGTCCGCCTGCAGCTTGTCGCGCACTTCTGCGCAGCTTTCCGACGAACAGTCCTTGTCCTCCGCCGACACCTTCTCATCCAGCTCCACCATCACTTCGACGCGGTCCAGGTACAGGTCCTTTGTCTCACTGGTGACTTTGGACATGAGAATGCCCGCACCCACCAGCGCCAGGGACAACGCCGTGGTGATGATCAGCGCGATCGTCATGGTGAGGTTGCGGCCGAGACCGCGGAAACCCTCGCGGAAGATGAAATTCCAGTTCATGTTCTAAGCCCCCATTGTTCCGTAGACGCCGTGGCTCTCGTCGCGGACGACTTTGCCCAGCTGCAGTTCGATCACGCGTTGGCGCATGTCGTTGACGGCGCGCGCGTTGTGCGTGGACATGATCACGGTCGTGCCCATGCGGTTGATGCGGGCAAGCAGCGCCATGATGTCGTCGGCGGTGGAGGGGTCGAGGTTGCCGGTGGGCTCGTCGGCAAGCAGAAGGTGTGGACGGTCCACGAACGCGCGCGCGATGGCCACGCGCTGCTGCTCGCCGCCGGACAGCTCGTTCGGCATGCGGTTGGCTTTCGCGTCCAAACCGACGATCTCCAGGGCCTCCGGCACGAGCTTCTGGATTTTCGCTTTCGGCTTGCCGATCACCTCGAGCGCGAACGCGACGTTGTCGTACACGTTCAGTTTGGGCAGCAGCCGGAAGTCCTGGAAGACGTAGCCGATGGACTGGCGGAGCTTGTTCACCTCCTTGCCTTTCAGCGCATTGACGTGGAAGTCACCGAAGTGGATGTCCCCGCTGGTCACGTTCTCCTCGCGGATGAGCAGCTCCAAAAACGACGACTTGCCCGAGCCCGACGGGCCGATCAGGAAGACGAACTCGCCGTTCTCAATCGTCAGCGAGACATCGTCGAGAGCCGGCCGCGTCGACGTCGGATAGACCTTTGTCACATTCGAGAAAGTGATCACACGCGCCACTCTAGTGACAGACGTTGGCCGTATGGAAATCCCAACCGCGGAAACCGCAGGTGATTCAGGTGGCGTTCAGGATTTTAGGATTCTTCGCCCTGCTGCTCCGCCATCCGCCAGCGGATGCCTGACTCGAGGAAACCGTCGATATCTCCGTCGAGCACCTTCTGCGGGTCGCCCACTTCATAGTTGGTGCGCAGGTCCTTGACCATTTGGTACGGGTGCAGAACGTAGGAGCGCATCTGGTTGCCCCAGCTGGCGTTGCCGCCGGCGCCGAGGGCGTCCAGCTCCGCCTTTTCTTCTTGGCGTTTCTTCTCCAGCAGCTTGGACTGCAGAACGTTCATGGCCGAAGCCTTGTTCTGGATCTGGGATTTCTCGTTCTGGCACGTGACCACGATGCCGGTGGGCACGTGGGTGATACGCACCGCCGAGTCGGTGGTGTTCACGGACTGGCCGCCGGGTCCGGAGGACCGGTAGACATCGACGCGGATGTCGGAGTCTGGGATGTCGATGTGGTCGGTCTGCTCCACCACAGGCAGGACCTCAACCTCGGCGAAGGAGGTCTGGCGGCGGCCCTGGTTGTCGAAGGGCGAGATACGCACGAGGCGGTGCGCGCCCTGCTCCACGGAGAGCTGGCCGTACATGTACTCCCCGTGGACGACGAAGGTGGCCGACTTGATGCCGGCTTCCTCGGCGTAGGAAATATCGTAGACATCGACCTTGTGGCCGTTTTTCTCGGCCCAGCGGGTGTACATGCGCATGAGCATCTCCGCCCAATCCGCCGCATCGACACCGCCGGCACCGGAACGGATATTCACCACAGCCTCGCGCTCGTCGTACTCCCCCGACAGCATCGTCGTCACCTCCAGCGAGGAGATCTGGGTTTCGAGTTCGGCCAACTCATCGTCGGCAAGCGATGCGTCGCCCTCCTCTTCCGCGAGTTCGTACATGACCGGCAGGTCGTCGAGACGCTGGCGCAGCCCAGTGACTTTGCGCAGCTTCGCCTGCACGTTGGACAGCTCGGTTGTCACCTGCTGCGCGTGGTCGGGGTCGTCCCACAAACTGGGGTCGGCGGCTTGCTGCTCCAGCTCGCGGGCGCGCGAATCCATCTCGTCTAAGTCCATGACCGACTCGATGGTGGTCAGGGTGGACTCGAGGGACTGGATCCGGTTGCTGGTCTCTGGCTGCATAGGTGCGAAGTCTAGTGGAGATCTCCAAAACACCTTCATACCGCCGCCCGAGCACCTACACTGTGGGACGCACCCACACGGGCGCCCGCGGCAGCGGGCTGAGATCGCACTGATATTGAGCCGTGCGAGCACCGTCCGAACCTGTCTGGCTAGCACCAGCGAAGGAAGTAAGGAGCAGCTCATGGCTGATATTTACGCTGAAGAAATCCACCCGAAGCACTCGTACGCCCCGATTGTCCAGGACGGGCTCGAAGTTCCAGAAACTGCGATTGAGCTGGATGACTCCCCGACTGGCCCGAACGAGCCGTTCCGCATCTACCGCACGCGCGGCCCGTGGGCCGAGCCGGAGGAAGGCTTGCCTGCTCTGCGAAGCGAATGGATCGCCGAGCGCGACGACATCGAGGAATACGAGGGCCGCGCCCGCAACCTCGAGGACGACGGCACACGCGCAATGAAACGCGGGGAGGCCAGCGAGGAGTGGCGCGGCGCGACCCGCCCGACGCTACGCGCGAAGAGCGGCAAGCGCGTCACCCAGATGGCGTATGCCCGCAACGGCGTGATCACCCCCGAGATGAAATTCGTGGCGCTGCGCGAGCACTGCGACCCGGAGAAGGTCCGTGAAGAGGTCGCCGCCGGCCGCGCGATCATCCCGAACAACATCAACCACCCGGAATCCGAGCCGATGATCATCGGCAACGCGTTCTTGACCAAGATTAACGCCAACATCGGTAATTCCGCCGTCACCTCGTCCATCCGCGAGGAGGTGGACAAGCTGCGCTGGGCCACCCGCTGGGGCGCGGACACCGTCATGGACCTGTCCACCGGCAACGACATCCACACCACCCGCGAGTGGATCCTGCGCAACTCGCCTGTCCCCATCGGCACCGTGCCGATCTACCAGGCGCTGGAGAAGGTGGGCGGTGTCGCCGAAGACCTGACGTGGGAGATCTTCCGCGACACCGTCATTGAACAGGCCGAGCAGGGCGTGGACTACATGACGGTGCACGCGGGGGTGCGGCTGCCGTACGTCCCGCTGACGTCGAAACGCGTCACCGGCATCGTCTCCCGCGGCGGCTCGATCATGGCCGGCTGGTGCCTAGCCCACCACAAAGAGTCGTTCCTCTACGAGAATTTCGACGAGCTGTGCGAGATCTTCGCCCAGTACGACATCGCATTCTCGCTTGGCGACGGCCTCCGCCCCGGCTCCGTCGCCGACGCCAACGACGCCGCCCAGTTCGCGGAGCTGAAAACCATCGGCGAGCTGTGCAAGCGCGCCTGGGACCACGATGTCCAGGTGATGATCGAGGGACCCGGCCACGTCCCACTGAACATGATCCAGGTCAACAACGAGAAAGAAGAGGAATGGTGCGGCGGCGCCCCGTTCTACACTCTCGGCCCCCTGGTCACCGATATCGCACCGGGCTACGACCACATCACGTCCGCCATCGGCGCGGCGAATATCGCCATGGGCGGCACCGCGATGCTCTGCTACGTCACCCCGAAGGAGCACCTCGGCCTGCCGAACAAGGACGATGTGAAGACGGGCGTGATCACCTACAAGGTCGCCGCCCACGCCGCCGATGTGGCGAAGGGCCACCCGGGCGCACGCGACTGGGACGACGCGATGAGCAAGGCGCGTTTCGAATTCCGCTGGCACGACCAGTTCGCCCTTTCCCTCGACCCAGAGACCGCCCAGGCGTACCACGACGAGACGCTGCCGGCGGAGCCCGCGAAGACCGCCCACTTCTGCTCCATGTGCGGACCCAAGTTCTGCTCGATGCGCATCAGCCAGGACATCCGCGATGAATTCGGCGGCGCGATCGACGAAGCCTTGGACGACAAGAACAAGAAGCTCATCGCGGACCTAGGCATTCCGAGTTTCGCCGGCGGCACGGATTACCGCCGCGGCGAACGCGAGATGGCCAAGGAATTCCACAAGCTCGGCTCGAATGTCTACGTTCAGGAATAATGGCGGCTGTGTCTACCGCAGCTTTCATTGATTCCCACCGAGAAGATACTGATTCCGAGCTCGCCCGCGCCCTCGTCGAAACTGCCGGGGGTCTGGCGCTAAGCATGCGCGACGAGGGCCTCGACACAGGCCAGAAGACGTCTGTGTCCGATGTGGTCACCAACGCCGACATGGCCGCCGAGGAATTCGTCGCCGGCGTGCTGGAGGCGCTCCGCCCCGAGGACGGCATCGTGGGCGAAGAGGGAGCGGCGAAGGTGTCGCAAAGCGGGCGCACGTGGGTGATCGACCCGGTGGACGGCACCTATAACTTCGCCTCGGGCTCCGACTACTTCTGCTCCGCGCTCGCGCTCGTCGATGGCGATGCCAGCAACCCTGCCCGCATTCTCACCAGCGCGATTCACCGCCCTGCGCTGGCCACGACGTGGATCGCCGACAACGGCACAGCGACACGGAACGGCCGCGAGCTTGAACAGCTTGCCGACGCTCCGCTGCCCCACCTCGCACTCGC
Organism: Corynebacterium sp. P4-C1; assembly: GCF_030503595.1. Lineage (NCBI taxonomy): Bacteria > Bacillati > Actinomycetota > Actinomycetes > Mycobacteriales > Corynebacteriaceae > Corynebacterium > Corynebacterium sp. P4-C1. The sequence goes on from NZ_CP129966.1 coordinate 1,067,436, forward strand.
CACCTACCTCCACCCCACCTCGATGACGAACGAAGCCATCCGCGGGGCGTGGCTGAGCGTCGCGAACCACGCCGCCACTGTGCGCATGTTCGGCGCCGGTTCCATCGACCTGGCCACCGTCGCCTCCGGCGGCATCGGCGGCTGGCTGCAGCACTCCGTGGCGGACTGGGACTGGCTGCCCGGAAAAGCGCTGGTGGAAGCTGCAGGCGGGAAGGCCGTCAAGGCCGACGCCGGCGGAGTCACCTGGTGTGTAGCGGGAAACCGCCAGCTCGTCGACGATGTGCTGGCTAAGCTTGAGCAGCATGGCTAACTACTCTGACGACCTCGCCCTGGCCCTCGAGCTCGCGGACCTCGCTGACACGGTCACCTTGGAACGCTTCGAGTCCGCCGACCTGAAAGTCGATACCAAGCCCGACATGACCCCTGTCTCCGACGCCGACATCGCGGTGGAGAGCGCTCTGCGCGACAAGCTGGGCACCACCCGCCCCGCAGATAGCGTGCTTGGGGAGGAATTCGGCGGCGATGTGCAGTTCTCTGGCCGCCAGTGGGTCATCGACCCGATCGACGGAACGAAGAATTTCGTCCGCGGCGTGCCTGTGTGGGCCACGCTGATCTCCCTGCTCGAGGACGGCAAACCCGTCGTCGGCGTGGTCAGTGCCCCAGCCCTCACCCGCCGCTGGTACGCGAGCGAGGGCACCGGCGCGTGGCGCACATTCGCCGACGGTGGCGTCACCCGGTTGGGGGTCTCGGGTGTGAAGGGGCTGGGAGATGCGTCGATTAGCATCTCGTCCTTGAGCGGCTGGCGCGACCGCGGCTTGCGGGACCAGCTGATCGCGCTCACCGACGACGTGTGGCGTCTCCGCGGCTACGGCGATTTCTTCTCCTACTGCCTCGTCGCTGAGGGCGCCGTGGATATCGCCGCCGAGCCCGAAGTTTCCCTGTGGGACTTGGCCGCCCTGTCCGTCCTCGTAACTGAGGCCGGCGGCCGCTTCACCTCGCTGGCTGGCGAGGACGGCCCCCACGGCGGCGATGCCATAGCCACCAACGGCCTGCTGCACGACGAGGTGCTCAGCCGGTTGGCCTAGCCCGCGAGGCGGAAGCCGTTGCCCACTCCAGGCGCAGTGTTGAGGTCCGCGATGATCGCATCGATATTCGTCGACACAGTCGGCGCATGAACCGGCCCCTGGAGCGGGCTAACGCACTGCAGGTTGGCGAAACGCGGGATGGAGCTTCCGTTGACCAGCCCCACCAGGCGGGTGCCGGAGTAGAGCGGCGCGCCCGAATCCCCCGCCATCGCGCACACCTGCGACTGCTGGCGCGCGCCGTCCGCGATCCAGTTGACCCCGCAGGTCACGCCCGAGGCGTAGCCGTTCTTGCACAGCGTGTCGCCGGTGCGCGTCGCGCCGCCCGTGGAGCGGATCGTCGTCCCGTTGTAGCTGGCCGTCAGGTCCGCACGCGGGCCGAGCTCGATCACCGCGTAGTCGAGGGCACCGTTCTTGCGCGCGATCCGGCCGGTCGGGCCCGCCGCGAAGGAATCCGCCGACACCACCTGATCACCGATGTTGCCGCAGTGCCCCGCTGTGAGCGCCACGCGTCGTCCCGCGCTGTCCGTGCCCACTGCCGCGACCGTGCACATGCCGTACATGCCCACGTAGATCGGGGCACCAGCGCCGTACAGCGCCCGCCCCCGCGACGCCGCATTCTTCGCGCCCGGATTCGCACGCTGCGCGTCGAAGAACGAGCCCGGCACTCGGTGCAGGACGCTGCCCGCGAAAGGCTTGCCCGCCAACACCTTCGACGCTGGGTCGTTGCGCCACTGGTAGTTCGGATCGGTCTGCGCGTTAGCCTGCGGCGCGATCGTCACCGTCAGCGCGGCTAGAGCGCTCAACGCCGCGGCGGCCAAGGCCCGGAGCTTCATGGTGGGCATCCCTTCTCCCAGTGGACGTGAATAGACAAACCGTACACCACGAGCCCCTCTCTACAATGGCGCACATGAGTGATCTGGACCTCCGCTGTTACTTCGTCACCGGCGCTGGCGCGCCCGACCACATTGTGGAGACCGCCCGCGCGGCTGCCCAAGGCGGCGCCGGAATCATCCAGGTGCGCAGCAAACCCATCAGCGCCCGCGACCTTCACGATCTCGCCTTGTCCGTGGTCACCGCCGTGCACGAGGTCAACCCGGATGCGCGCGTGCTTATCGACGACCGCGTCGACGTCGCCCTCGCCCTTAAACCCCACGGCGTCGCCGGAGTCCACATCGGCCAAGACGACCTGAACCCGCGCATCGCCCGTGAACTTCTCGGCCCCGATGCCGTCATCGGCTTGACCACAGGCACCCTCGAGCTTGTCCAGGCCGCCAACGATTACGCTGACGTCATCGACTACATCGGTGCCGGTCCTTTCCGCGATACCCCGACAAAGGACTCCGGCCGCGCGCCCTTGGGGCTTGAGGGCTACCCCGCCCTGGTCGAGGCCTCCCGTGTCCCAGTCGTCGCCATTGGCGATGTGACCGCAGACGACGCCGAAGATCTCGCCCGCACCGGCGTCGACGGCGTGGCCATCGTCCGTGGCATCATGAACGCCGAGGATCCGCGCGACTACGTTGAGCGCGTCGTCGCCGCCGTCGACCGCGGCCGCCCCTAACTCGCGAAGCTGTCGGCGCATCCACGTTTCTCCACCTCCGGCATCATGTAAAGGTCATTCCTGACTGGCAACGAGTGGTTGTATGACACGTAGCGGCTGCCATCCCCGAAGTCGAACACGATCTCGTCGCCGTGGCGGGTGACCTGGGCGTAGCCCTCAGTGACCAGCGAGTGGCACGCGGAGCACAGCGGGATGAGGTTCTCCATGTCCGTCAACCCGCCGTTGGCCCATTCCTCCATATGATGGAATTCCATGAACCGCGTGTGCGTGCACCCCGGCATCGCGCACTGCCCACTCCACATGGCCAGTAGCGACCGAATCTGACCGTCCGTAGCCAAACGCGTCGAGCGGCCTGCGTTGATGATCATTCCGCGGTCATCCACCGTGTCCAGGCGCACGAGCGCATTCGCCACGAGGTTCTCCAGCCCCTTCGACGCAGCACCCGCATTATTGGGTAGATACGCCCGGCCATCCAGCGTTGCCATCACACTGACCTGCGCGCCCGGCGCGCGGAGCGTACTCCGCGGCTTCGACCTGACCATGTTGACCATGCCCATCAGCGCGTGGACCATCGCACGCCCCGTCGGCAAGCCGAAGCCCGAGACGTCTTTCTTCGCCTGTACTTTCTCTTCCTCCTCTTCCTTCGACCGGACGAGTGCATCCAGTTTTTCCTGCTCAACGTATCCGTCTTCGCCGACGATGCCACTGAGCTCCTCCTTGCCAGCTGCGAAACTCAGATGCCCGATCTTCAAAGCAGCGCAGAAGCTCTCCCCATCCACAGGATTCACCCTGCCCCAGAATCTCAGGCACCCGTCTTCGTCCCTTTTCACCCGGAGATAGAAGTCTCTTTTGGCTCCTTCTGCGCTGTTCTTCCCGCGCCCAGCCAGCGCGCAGGCCAAGCCGTTGTGTCCCAGCTTCATAGCCTTTTCCACAACCTCGACCTCATTTTCCGGGGTAAGGTATTTGAGAGCCAGCCGCAGCGCCGAGTAGCTCACGTTCCCCGCCGCGAACATCTCCGCCAGATACGGAAAATTCTGCAACTGCCGCGCCACATGCACGTACTCGTGCGCCGACGATTCCGACAGTCCCAACCGGCGCATCAGCCAGGTCGCAGTGCTCGAGGACCCGCATTTCTCCGCGAGAGCCCGGCGGTCGAATTCCCCGATCATCTCTAACAACCCGGACTTCGAACGCATCATCGACCGGTAGGCGTAAACAATATCCTCCGCCAGCTCCCCGTGCCCGAGTTCAGTTTCGTCTCGCATTTCCAGCATCATCCCCCATTGCCGTTGTCTGATTCTTTTGAACGGACCATACACAACGCCCCGGACACACTAGAACATGTTTTCGACTTAGCATGTGGATAAACTCCGCACTGCGGAGTTCCTGGGGTTTTCCGGGGCGCCCATCGGCACCAGCCTCTCTAGCGCCTCCTAATGCCCCTAGCGCCCGAACCCCAAGCTCGCCCCGACTCCGCACTGCGGAGTTCCTGCGGATTTCTGAACCGCACCTAAAACAAGCCGAACAGAGACAAGCCGCCGAGCACAACCGTGATCAGGAAGATCAGGCCGCCAGCGATATTCGTGGCCAGCCCGTTGGCATGCTCGCCGAGCAGCTTCTTGTTGTTCATGGTGTAGAGGAGAAAGAAAGCGACAACAGGCAGGAGGCTGCCGTTGGCGGCCTGGGCGAGGACGATCACCTGGATCGGGTTCACGCCGGTGACCGCAATGACGGCGCCGACGATGACGACAGTGAGGTAAATGGCCCGGAACTTTGTGTCTTTCAGGTCGCTGGTCCAGCCCATGACACCGCAAATGGCGTACGCCGCCCCAAGGGGTCCGGCAACTGCGGAGGTCATGCCCGCGGCGAAAAGGCCGATAGCAAGGACCCAGGGTGCGGCGTCGCCAAGCATGGGGCGCAAAGGCTCGGCCATATCCGCGGCGGATTCAGCGGTCAGCCCCTGACTGAACATGACTGTCGCGGCGGTGGTGAGGATGGCGAGGGTGATCACTCCGCCCACAGTGATGGAGACAGCATTGTCGACGCGGGCCTTCTTCAGCGCGAGGCTCTGAGGCTCAGTCCCCCATTTCTCCCGCACCAAATTGGAATGCAGAAAGACGTTGTACGAGACAACGGTGGTGCCCACCAAGGCGACCGCGGTGACTGCGGCACCGCCGGGAATGCCGGGGACGAACATGCCGTGGAGCATCGCGCCAATGTCCGGCTTCACCGCCACTGCCGTGACAAGGAAAATGCCCATGAGGATGACCACCAGCACCGACATGAATGCCTCGATGATTTTGTAGCTCCCAGTGAGCAGGACAAGGACGATCACAGCGGCGATAATGCCGGACAGGACAGGGACGGGCAGGCCGGTCACACCACTGAGCGCTAGCGCCGTGCCGGTGGTGTCGCCACCCGCATAGGCCGCGCCACCGATGCCGATCGCTGTGACGATCAGGGCGATCATGGCGATTTTGGCTGCGGGCGATTGAAAGGTCGCGCGCATGGCCTCGCCGGTACTCATCTCGCCCGTCAAGCCCAGGCGGGCCGACATCTCCTGGAGAACAATCGTCGCAATGATGGAGAACACGATGGCCCACGCCAGCGCGAACCCGAAGTCCGCACCTGTAGTCGTGGCAGTGGTGACAGTTCCCGGTCCAATGAATGAAGCGCTGATCAGCAGGCCGGGACCGATCCAGCCGGATTTCTTTTTCGTGCAGTGACGGTGGACATCTGCCCTCCCAAAATCGAGGATATGTGTCCTACATCACTTCATGCGGTGAGGGTCTAGCATTCCTCCATATCGGCGAACGCTTCCTCGACGGAGTCGTGCTCTTCGCGGGACTCTTCCCACACTTCCTTGGCGGCGGAAAGGTTCACGATCGCGATGATCGCGCCGACGATGATGTCGAACCAGGCAGTCGCCCACACGAAGGTGAGCAGGCCGGCGACGATGATGAGGATGTTGGCCAACGCGTCGTTGCGCGCAGCGAGCCACGCACCGGTGGCTAGCGAGGACCCCTCGTTGCGCAGGCGGAGCAAAATCACAGCGCAGATCAGGTTGACCACGAGCGCGCCGAGCGCCACACCGGTCAGCCCCTCAGGCGAGGGTGGCTCCGGGCTCATGATCTTGAGCACGACGGTCACGATCGCGGCGATCGCCGGGATGAGGATGAGGGCAGCCAGCACCGAACCAGCTGTCCGGCGCCGGGCTGCTGGCCACGCCACAGCGAAGAACACCAGCAGGTTGATCGCGGTGTCTTCGAGGAAGTCCGCGGAATCCGCGAACAGGGATGCCGAGCCGATGGCCACAGCGGCCGAGAACTCGACGAAGAAATAAGCAAGGTTGAGCAGCGCGACGATGAGAACGGCGCGGCGGATTCTGTCGGCAGTCACTGCCCCAGCTTATCTCTTAGGAGACAGACTTAGTAGCTGCTGAATCCGTCTTCGGACAGGGTGTGCTTCTCATCACCGGTGATCGCCGGGTTGAACACGGAGACTAGGATCAGGTCCTCGTCCTTGCCGCCGCGCAGGTAGTGGGCGTCGTGCTCGTCGAGAACGTAAATGGTGCCCGGGGTGATCGGGTACACATTGCCCTCGGTGTCCTCGACCTCGCCGGAGCCGCCGATGCAGTAGCAGGCCTCGAGGTGGTTGCGGTACTGCAGCTTGGACTCGGTGCCGGCACGGACGACGGTGTGAGCAACGGCGTAGCCCATATTGTCCTTTGCGGTCAGCAGGCGCTCGGAGGTGCCGCCACCCCACTCAACAGTCTCGACATCTTCACGGGAACGGGTGAACATAATCTCTCCTTTTTCAAATCGGTTGCCCTACCCACGCTAAAGGAATTTCGATATCCACGAGGCGCGTATGGTCGAAGACATGATCCTTGCCATCATTCTCGCGGAGATCGCGTTCTGGCTCTGCCTGTTCGGCGGGATGATTCTGCGCTACGCGCTCAAGCTCCCGAAAGCGGGAATCGCGCTCTTAGCCACGACGCCCCTCATCGACTTCGCGTTGCTCGTCTACACGTTCTGGAGCGTGGCGGAGATGAATTACGCGAATTTCTTCCACGCATTCGGGGCGTTTTATGTAGTGTTCTCGATCATCTTCGGCAAGGACCTCATTCAGGCGATGGACCTCAAGTGGCGCGGCTCGTCAGACATTAGCGGCGAAGGATTCAACCGCCCCTCTCGCGATAACCTCATCCGCTGCACAACCGCCTGCACGGTCACCATCGTGATCTTGGCGGCGATGATCGCGGTAACGGGCCTTGCGGGAAGCTTCTGGTTGATCTACTGGATCATCGCGGTCGCGTTCATGCCGCTCGGTTGGTGGGCGATCGACAAATTTCAGCAAAGAAGGAAAGCATGAAGGTAGCAGTGATCGGCGGGGGCATTATCGGCTTATCGACGGCGCTTCGTCTCGCCGACGGCGGCCACTCCGTCACGGTATACGACCCGGCGCCCGCCAGCGGCGCGACCTGGCACGCGGGCGGGATGCTCGCCCCAGCGGCGGAGGTGGTGTACAAGCAGGACCCGCTGTTCCCGCTGATGATCGCCGCCGGAAAGTGGTACCCGGAGCTGATCGAGCTGACCGCGAAGTACACCGACTCCCCCACCGGCTACCGCACCGACGGAACGCTGGTGGTGGCGAAGGACCGCGCGGACAAGACGCACCTCGAGGAGCTGCAGGAGTACCAGGAACTGCACGGAATGACCACGGAGCGCATCACCACGCGGGAGGCGCGGAAATTGGAGGGGGCGCTGGCACCGTCGATAAGCGGTGCCGTGCACATCCCCGGCGACCACCAAGTCCGCCCGCGGCTCTTCGCGGCCGCCCTGCAGGAGGCGTGCTCCAATGCTGGAGTCGAGTTCGTGGCGGAGGCTGTGCGCGATGTGGCCGACGTCGATGCAGACCAGGTCCTGCTGGCCAACGGGCTCGGCGCGCGCGAAACGACCGGCTGGTTTGAGGGCGAAAATCCGCTGAAGCTGCGCCCGGTCTACGGCGACATGGTGGAACTGCGCGTGCCGGAGCACCAACGGCCGCTGATCAACCACGTGATCCGCGGATTCGTCGAGGACCGGCCGATCTACCTCATCCCGCGCGAGGACTGCACGCTAACTGTGGGCGCGACGACGCGTGAGGACGACCGTGCCGAGCCCCAGGCAGGCGGGGTGCTGCAACTGCTGCGCGACGGCAGCGAGATCGTGCCCGGCATCGAGGAGTGCGACTTCGTTGAAACCCACGTCGGTGCGCGCCCCGGCTCGCCGGATGACCTGCCGTACCTCGGCCGCGTGAACGACCGCGTCGTCGTTTCCACCGGCTATTTCCGCCACGGCATCCTGCTCGCCGCCATGGGCGCGAAGTGCGGGGCCGCGCTCGTCGAGGGCGTCGAACCGCCCGTAGAGTTGGAGGCGTGTGATCCCCTGCGTCATTCAAGGAGGAACTAATGCAGCTGATCGTCAACGATGAAAAGGTCACGACGGGGGCGGAGGACGTCGCCGGACTCCTGCGCGAGCGCCTCGGTGAGGTCCCAGCAGGTACCGCTGTCGCGCTCAACGGGGATGTCGTGCCGAAGTCTGAGTGGGAGAAAACGCAGCTTACCGACGGCGCCACCGTCGACATCCTCACCGCCGTGCAGGGAGGCTAAACATGCTGGAGATCGCTGGCAAGCAATTCAATTCCCACCTGATCATGGGCACCGGCGGCGCCAGCTCCCAGGACATGCTGGAAAAGGCGCTCGTCGCCTCCGGCACGGAGCTGACCACCGTGGCGATGAGGCGGTTCGCCGCGCAGCAGCAGTCGGGCGGCGAGTCCGTCTTCGACCTCCTGAACAGGCTTGATATCGCTCCGCTGCCGAATACCGCCGGCTGCCGCACCGCGCGCGATGCCGTCATTACCGCGAAACTCGCGCGTGAGGCGCTGGGCACCGACTGGGTGAAACTCGAGGTCATCGCCGACGACCGCACTCTGCTGCCAGATGTGGTGGAAACAGTAGACGCGTGCGAGATGCTTATCGACGAAGGCTTCACCGTCCTCGCCTACACCTCCGACGACCCGGTGGCAGCAAAGAAGCTGGAAGACTTGGGTGCTGCCGCAGTCATGCCGCTGGGCTCCCCCATCGGCACCGGACTGGGCATCTTGAACCCGCACAATATCGAGCTGATCTGCTCCCGCGCAGACGTGCCCATCCTCATCGACGCGGGCGTGGGCACCGCCTCCGACGCCGCGCTCGCGATGGAGCTCGGCTGCTCCGGTGTGCTGCTGGCCAGCGCCGTCAACCGCTGCCAGGACCCAGAAGCCATGGCCCGCGCCATGCGCCTGGCTGTCGAAGGCGGAATGCTCGCGCGGAGTGCCGGGCGCATCCCGAAGCGCGAGCACGCTGTCGCCTCCTCCAGTTTCGAGGGATTGGCGAGCTGGGCAGATCAAGTACTTTAGCTCTCGAAAGCTTGGCTGGAGCCTGATAAAACCATAAGTGACGTCAGTCACACACAATGAATCCGCATGTCAAAGAGTCCAGCCGTGAAACGCACATCCGCCGTCCTCGCCTCCGCTGCCCTGGCCGCCGGCCTGACCACTGCTGGTCTCGCGCCGGTGGCGGCGGCAGACCCGAAGTTCGTGTCTAACGCCGACGGCTCCGTCCGTTGTGCCCTGTACAACGGTGAGACCCTCTGCGTGAGCGACCGCGCACGCAAATCCCAACCGCAGTGCAATCCGGCGGGACAGCTGATCCCAGCGGTGTCCATCCAGCGCAACTGGGCGGGCACCAAGTGCTGGAACCAGGGCTTCGAGCAGCCGCCGATGCACCTCCAACCGCTGCAGATCCACACCTACGGCAGCCGCGTGGTCATCCCGGATTTCACCGGTGACCTCTACGTGATCGACTTCATGAAGCCAGCGGTCATCCGCGCCGGCGGCGTGAACTCTGTCCTGTTCTCGCTCTAATTAACCGCGCTCGGGCGGCTTGACCTGCTGCTCGATGATGACCTCGGTGCCCTCCGGCACCGAGGCATCGACGGTCTCATCGTCTGCCTTCGCCTCGGTGATGATGTTCTCAGTGAGGCGCCAGGAGCCTTCCTCGTGGTCGTACTCAAGCTCGGGGCGATCGATCTCGTTGCCCTCCTCGTCGTAACCCGGCGCGGGCTTCGCCTCGGCTTCCTCGTACTTCTCGGCCGTATCAGTCTTCTCCCAACGGCGGGAACGGAAACGGCGCTCGGCGGCGGAATCGTCACTCATCGCCTTCACCAACGAGAACATCATGACGAAGTAGACGATGAAGAACGGCAGGGCGATGATGATCACCACTTCCTGCAGCGCCTGGATGCCGGAATCGTTGATGAACAGCAGCGCCGCTGTCACGATTCCGACCGCGACGGCCCACGCCACCCGGTAGTACTTCGGTGTGACTTCCTCCTCACCGGTGGTGAACATGTCCATCACCAAGGCAGCGGAGTCGATCGAGGTGACGAAGTAGAACACGATCACCGCCAGCGCCACGGCGCCGCTGACGAAGTACAGCGGGTACTGCTCCAACAGGGTGAACAGAGCTTGCGGGGTGTCCCCGTCCTCGACCACAGGGCCGGTGAGCACACCGGGGTCGTTCTGCTCGACCTCGATCGCGGTGCGGCCGAAGGTGGCGAACCACACGATGTCGAAAATGGTAGGCAGCAAGATCGTGCCCGCGATGAACTGGCGCACGGTGCGGCCGCGGGAAATGCGGGCAAAGAACATGCCCACATACGGCGACCAACAAATCGTCCACGCCCAGTAGAACGCAGTCCACGTGGCGTGCCACCCCGGATTGTCGTTGTTGGCGTCCACCCAGAACATCAGCTCCGGCAGGGACGCGACGTAGAAACCGAAGGACTCGGTGAGGTGCTCGATGATCTTCAACGTCGGGCCGACGATGAAGAGGAATACCAGCAGCACAATCGAGCCGATGATGTTCAGGTTCGACAGCAGCTTCACACCCTTGTCCAGCCCCGTAGCCACGGAGATCGAGGCGCAGGTGGTGATGAAGATGATCACGGCCAGTTCCACCCACGTCACCAGAGGAACGCCCCAGAGAATGTTCATGCCGGCGCTGATCTGCAGCACGCCCAAGCCGACGGAGACGGCGAGGCCGAAGACGGTGCCGATGATGCCGATGGCGTCGAGAAGTTTGCCCGGCCACTCGTACACTTTCGAGCCGAGCAGCGGCGAGAACATCGACGAGTAGCGGGCGGGCATCTTGCGCTTGTAGATGAAGTAGCCCATGGCCAGGCCCGGCAACGTGAAGATCACCCACATGTGGATACCGAAGTGGTAGTAGGTGAACTCGAACGCTTGGCGGATGGCCTCCTCGCTCATCCGCTCGTAACCGCCGCGAGGCGGGTTGTACGCGTGGTGCAGCGGCTCAGCGGCACCCCAGAACAGCAGCGTCGCACCCATGCCGGCGGCGAACAGCATGGAGAACCACACTGGCAGGGAGTACTCGGGCTCATCGTCGTCGCCGAGGCGGTAGTTGCCGAAGCGGGACACGAACAGGACGATGAGGAAGACGAACACTGCGGACACGCCGCCGATGTACAGCCAGGCGAAATTGTCCATCATCCAGGCGGACACCGTGGAGTACAGGTCGCGGGCACGCTCACCGAAACCGATAGTGAGAGCCACGAAGGCGACGATGAATCCGACAGCGGTGTAGAAAATCAGTGGATCGGCGCGAAATTTGCGCATGGGAATCTGCCCCAATTGTCTAGGTGGGCGGTCACTATCCTGAAAAAGTTTAGGACATTAAGGTTAAGGGGTGTGATTTCTCTTCCGGAGCAAGAACTACGCCGAACCGCACGCCAAATGAACCTGCCCGGATTCGGGCCACAGCAGCAAGAAGCGCTCCACAGAGCAAACGTGCTGGTCATCGGCGCAGGAGGGCTCGGCTGTCCCGTGATGCAGACGCTCGCCGCCACGGGAGTCGGGCATATTTCGCTTATCGACGACGACGTCGTCGACCTCACTAATATTCACCGCCAGATTCTCTTCGGGGCATCCGATGTGGGCCGCAAGAAAGTGGACGTGGCGGCAGAACGCCTGCGCGAACTGCAGCCCGGCATCGAGGTGACCACCATCGACGGCCGCATGGACTCCTCGAACGCCGTTGAACTGCTCGACGGCGTAGACGTGCTCATCGACGGGTCCGACACCTTCACCACCAAATTCATGGCGGCCGATGCCGCGGAGATCACCGGCACTCCCCTGGTATGGGGTTCGGTGCTGCGCTACCGGGGCGATGTGGCGCTATGGTGGTCTGGCCCCGGCGCGCCGGAAGACGGTGTAGGAATGCGCGACCTCTACCCCGACCAGCCCGACGCGGACTCAGTTCCCGACTGCGCCACCGCCGGCGTGCTCGGCGTGACCACCAGCGTGGTCGGCGGACTCATGGCCACCGAGGTCATCAAATTCCTCACGGGCGTTGGCGACGCACCGGTGGGCGCACTCCACATGTACGACGCCCTGACCACGCAGATCCGCAGCTTCACCGTGCGGCACGACCCGGGCCGCGAACTCGTCACCGCGTTCAGCGACTACGAGGCCGCAGCCTGCGCCGTCCCGGCCGCGGACAACTCGGAGTTACTCGACGCAGTCGCCACGGGCGCGGCAGTCGCACTCGACGTGCGCGAGGAACACGAAAAAGCCCTCAAAGACATCTCAGCCGCCACCAGCGAACACATCCCGACCTCCCGGTTAAAGGAGAACCCCCAGCTCGGCGACGACTTCATAGACTCTCTCCCCGAGGGCACCGACGTGGTGGTGTACTGCGCGTCGGGGAAGAGGTCTCAAGGGTTCGTCGATAAGCATGCCGCCCATGCCGCCCAGCGCGGCATGACCCTGACGAGCTTGCCTGGCGGCGTGAACGCGCTCTAGCGGTTGATGCGGTTGGCCAGCGTGCCCGCGAGCGACGAGCAGACGGCCGAGCCAACGAGCACCAAAATCGTGTAGAGGATGCCCGTTACACCCAGCTGGCCCAGGATGAAGCCGGTGAGCAACGCGCCGACGACAGCTCCGATGATGGCGATGATCCAACGACCCATAGTTCTCTCCTTTTCGCGGTAAGCGCCCACCATCGTAGGAGAAAACGGATAGCGTGAGGGCATGACAGACAACGCTTCCACGAAACTCCCCCGACACGAGATCGACCCCGACGGCCTGCTCGAATACTCGGCAGTGTTCAGCGACCGTTCGCTGAACCACATGTCCGCCAAGTTCATCGGCATCATGCAGGACCTGCAGACGATCCTGCGGGACACCTACAACGCGAAATCCGTGGCCGTCGTGCCCGGCGGCGGCACCTTCGCCATGGAATCCGTCGCCCGCCAGTTCGTCCGCGGCAAAGATGCACTGGTCATCCGCACCGGTAATTTCTCCCACCGCTGGACCCAAATTTTCGACGCATCCGGCATCGCCGGGAAGGTCACCGTGCTCAACGCGGAGCCCGTCTCCGACGGTGACCGCCCCGCTTACGCCCCGCCCGCAATCGAGGACGCTGTCGAGCAGATCCGGACCGAGCGCCCCGCCGTCGTCTTCGCAGCTCACGTGGAAACCGCTGCGGGCCTCGAGCTTCCCGCTGAGTACGTGAGCGCGCTTGCCGACGCCGCCCACGAGGTCGGCGGCCTCATGGTCCTCGACTGCGTCGCCGCCGGCACCAAATGGGTCGACATGGAGGCCACCGGCGTGGACATCCTCATCTCCGCCCCGCAAAAAGGCTGGTCCGGCTCCCCGTCCACCGGCTACGTCATGTTCTCCGAAGCCGCCCGCGCGGAGCTGGACAACACGACCTCCGACAGCTTCGCCATGGACCTGGCCAAGTGGACCGCCATCTCCGAGGGCTACGTCAACGGCTCCGCCGCATACCACGCCACCGTTCCCACCGACACCATCGAGCGCAACCTCGAGCTGATGAAGGAAGCCCAGGAAGTCAGCCTTTCCGCGCTCACGGAGCGTCAAGTTGAGCTGGGCACCAAGGTGCGGAAGGTACTTGCCGACAAGGGCTTCGCCTCCGTCGCCGCACCGGGATTCGAAGCCACCTCCATCGTGGTCATGTACGCCGACAGCCCGGAGCAGGCTTCCGGCGCTGCCTTCAAGCAGGCCGGCATCCAGATCGCGTCCGGCGTTCCCCTGCAGATCGGCGAGCCCGAAGGCTTCTCCACCTTCCGCATCGGCCTGTTCGGCCTGGACAAGTGGGCAGATGTCGACGGTGCGGTCCAGCGCTTCTCCGAGGCACTGGACAAGGTCGTCGCGGGCTAGCGGCTGCCGCCCCGCTGCGACTAGCCGAATGTCAGCGAGTACAACTTCACGCCTGCTGAGGGATTAATGCGCAGCACACCCTCGGTGGGCGTTTCATCTTTCAGCAGGTCGAGTGTCCCATCCGTGACTGGGAAAGTCTTCGTTGAGCCATCCGGGTACGCGACGTCGACTTCGCCCTCACCGCTGACGACTAGCTGGACCCACTTGGCGTAGACGTTGACGTCGAGGTGGCCGCCCTCGGACTGCACCGATTCCTCCTCGAGTTTCCACTTGCCGCTCAGGGAAAACATGCCGCGCTCCGGAGCGGGAAGCTCCCCGAAATCGCGCTCGCCGTCGGTGTAACCGCGCTGCCGGGTGTATTCGGCACGCGCGGTGCCCAGGTAGGTCTCTGGGTTGCGGCCCTTGGTGCCGTCGGAGGCATCGTTGCCCTCCACGGGCTCGGGAAGCTGCACATCCGGGTCGGCGTCCTTCAGGAGCTGGCGAATGAGTTTCTCCGTCTCGGCGTATGAGCCTTCCCCTTCGACGATCTGGCGGACATTTCCGTCCTTGTCCACCAAGTAGCGTGCAGGCCAGTAGCGGTTATTGAAATCCCGCCACGTGGCGAAGTCGTTGTCCTGCGCCACCGGGTAGTGGATGCCTTCTTTCTCCACCGCGGCGCGGACATTGCCCAGATCGTGTTCGAAGCCGTACTCGGGTGAATGGACGCCGATGACGGTGAGGCCCGCGTTGCGGTAGGCGTCGTAAAGCTTGGTGATGTGCTCCCCCGCACGCTGACAATTGATGCAGGCGTAGGCCCAAAAGTCCACGAGGGTCACACCGCCGTCCTGCGGGGTCGGTCCGTGGTCGGGCGCGGGGGTGTTGATCCAGTTCGCCAACCCCGCGAACTCGGGCGCCGGACCGCAATCCTGCAGCTCGCGGCTGTCCGCGCGGCGGCACTGCTCCAACGAACCGCCGCCGCTCGGCCCGACCTTGCTCAATGCGTCGTTGGCCAGGTCGGAATTCTCGAAATCACTGGACAGCGACTGGGTCCAGTTCGGCAAAGCGCGTTGGATTTTGGCCGGGGCGTCGAGAGCCAACGCCACGGTGAACACAAGAATGACCACGCCGACGGCCTTGCGGTGGCGCTGCACCGCATCGACCTTGTCCCCGATCTTGTTTCCCGCCAAGGCGAAAAAGAACAACGGCAGCGCCGACCCGATAGCGAATGCGGCTGTGAGCACGACCGTGCTCCACCCGATCTTGCCGGTACTGCCCGCCACCGTGACAGCGGCAAGCACCGGACCCGCGCACGGCACATACACCGCGCCCAAGGCCAAACCGATGAGGAAGCCGCCTTTGTTCCGTGTCTTCTGCGTCAGTGATGTGGGCCGCGGCAGAGCGTCGAACGGCTTCTGCAGCAGCTCCCCCAAAGGCGGGTAGATCATGCCCGCTCCGACCAGGGCAAGCAGCACAACGCCCGTCCAGCGCAGCACCGACTGCGGCAGATGCAGGGCGCTGAGGAGGAGGGAGCCGAGAAGGGCGATCGTCGCAAAGCTAAGTGCCAAGCCCGCAACCACCTGTGACGGTCTACGCCCGACGCTGACCCCGAGCACCACTGGCAACACCGGCAAGATACACGGCGACAAGGCCGTGATCACCCCGCCAACCAGTCCGACAAGAATCACGCTGAACATAAGTTTTCCTTACTTCCGGTTTCCTATCCGTCACCCAGCACTACGGAGAAACCCCACCAATCGGATTGGCCGAAAAAATTTCTGCCCCCGTCCAATCCGCCGTACCGGGGTGCTCCGTAGTTCCCTATGACAGGCCAGAAAACTGCGCCTGCGAAACCGACAATGTGAAGGAGAAACCATGTCTATCAACCGCACCATCACCGCCGCCGGCGCCATCGCCATCGCAGCCACCGGACTTGTCGCCTGCAACGACACCGAGGAGACGGACGGCAAGATGGACGGTTCCATGACCCCGTCGTCCAGCGCCATGATGAGCGAGTCCATGACGCCCTCGTCCGAGGCCATGATGAGCGAGGAGAAGATGGACGACAAAATGATGGAAGAATCCAAGTAGTCCGTGCCCACGGTGTTAGATTTGGAATTTGTGGATCCAGACCGTCTTCTCACTAGCGTCCGCGCAGGCGATAAAGCCGCCTTCGCCGAGCTTTACGACGTTCTGGCCCCGCAAGTTCTCGGTCTAGCCACCCACATTCTGCGCGACCGGGCACAAGCTGAAGAGGTCACCCAAGAAGTGTTCGTGGAGGTGTGGCAAAACGCCCACACTTTCGACCCGGCACGCGGCAGCGCGAAGGCGTGGATTCTGCGCCTGACTAAGTCCCGGGCCATCGACCGGCTGCGCAGTTGGCGCAGCGCACAGGCCCGCGACACCGAAGACTTCAACCGGCAGCTCACCACGTGGGTCGTCGCCGCAGAAGACGAAGCCCAGCAGCGACTAGAGTCTGAAGAGCTGCAAGAACTCATCGACTCAATCGGGGAACCACACCGGAGCGCCCTCATGCTGGCGTACTTCGGGGAGCTCTCCCACCAGGAGATCGCCGACGCCACCGGCGTCGCACTCGGAACCGCGAAAACACGGGTGCGCGACGGACTGCAGAAGCTGCGCAAGGCCGTGACAGTGAAAGGAGGCCTGTGATGGACAAAGATCTCGAGGACCTCCTCAACTCCGCCGCCACGCCGGTCGCGCCGCCGCCGGAGCTCAAGGACTCCATCATGGCGCGTATCGATGCCGCCGAGCAGGTCACCGACCTCGACACCGCCCGGGAGCGCAGGAGGAACAGCTCCGGCAGGAAGCTCGCCGCAGCCGCCGCTGCCGTCGTGCTGCTCGTCGGCGGCGGAGTCACCGTTACGCAGTTCACCGAAGAGAACTCCTCGGAGTCCTACTCCGCCCAGGGTGTCGACGAGATGCATGCCGTCATGGAGGCCGATGACGCCCGCCAGGGCCAGGCCGATGCGATGGGTGCCACGCTCGATGTCGTCGCCAGCTCCGACATGGGCAAAGGCGGCGCCATGGTCAACGGCCAGCCCACGCTTGATGACGGCATGGGCGCCCAAGTCTGGGCCGTCATGGACGACGGCGCAATGGAATCCGCCGGTGTCATCGGCCAGGAATCCCACGACGATGTGTGGATGCCGCTGCCCGGCGGGACCGCCTCCGTGCTGGTCACTGAGGAAGTCGCCGCCGGCGCGGAGAAGCCCTCCGGCACGGTGCTAGCGGAGATTTCGCTGTCCTGACTGATGCCGGTGCCGGCCCGCCTTTGGGCACCGGCATCAGAGCTCACAAATCCAGCTACCTGGATCCAGCTATCAGCGGGTTTGAGGCCGATTAGCTGGATCCACATAGCTGGAACTGGCTGAGCGGCCGCACGACTCCTAGCGGCGCAGCGCGGGGATGACGTACTCGATCAGTTCATCGAGCTGGTCCTCAGCGGAGCGCTTGCTGGAGCGGAAATTCACCATGACGTGGCTGATGCCCACATCGCGCTGCGAGCGCAGCAGCTGGACCAGGGCATTGCGACCGAGACGGTAGCCGAAACTACCGCCGCTGGCGGGAGCGTCCGGGTCCTCGTGCAGGTCGAGCCACAACGATTCCGCGAAAGGCTTGAACGCCGCCGGGGTCCCGGCCACCCCTTCTCGGGCGGCCCAGTCGGCCACCGCGGCGTTCCAGTTGCGCACGTTCTGGCGCTGGACCTCCAAGCCCTTGTGGTACATCAGCCAGCCGTGCGCGTGCTCGGCGCGCCACTCGAGGGTCTGCTGGCAGGAACCGGTGGCGAGCAGCGGCACCTCACGGGCCCGAGGCTTGGGGACGACATCGGCACCGCCCATCCGGCCGCCGGACCAGCGGATGGGGGTGTGGGAGGTGTGTGTGGCTCGTCGATAAGCGTCGATTCTTTCGCGGAACTCTTCGTCGCGCATGCCTTTGTCCTGGCCGAACGCGGGGAACTCCTCAGGGCGGTCGCCCGTGGCCACACCGAAGAGGAAGCGGCCGCCGCTGAGCCGGTCGATAGTGCCTGCGCGCTTGGCCATGAGCAGCGGGTGCTGGAACGGCACGACGATCGCCGCGGTGCCCAGGGCGATGGTCTCCGTGTGCGCGGCGAGATAGCTCAGGTACATCCACGGGTCGTAGACCTGGCCGACATCGCCGAAGGTCTCGACGCGGAGCGGAATGTCGCGCACCCAGATCGCGGCCACTCCCCCGGCCTCCGCCTTACGGATGAGGCCCAGCTGGTTGTCCAGGCTGTCGACGGGGTTCTCCTCAGCGTCCTCCTCGATGGGCAGGGTCAGTCCGACTGTGAGTTCGCCCGGCTTGAACGTCTGGTGGAAGCCGGGAAGCTCCCAGTGCGGGGTATCGGAGAGTGAAAACAGCGGGTTCATACCGCCAGCCTAGAGCACCACCCAGCCGACGAGCGCCGCGCCGATGACCACGGCCCACGGCGGAACCTTCCACGAGGTCAGCGCCGCATAGCAGACCACGGCGATGGACAGCGTGGCCACGCCCGTGATGCCGGAAGTGAAGACCGGGGTGTACAGCGCCGCGCCGAGAATGCCCACCACCGCGGCATTCGCACCAGCCAGGGCAGCACCCGCGCGCGGCATCCGGCGGATCCGCTCCCAGAACGGCATGGCGCCGAGGACCAGCAGCGCGGCGGGCAAGAAGATCGCGACGGTGGCAATCGTCGCCCCCCAACGCCCAGTTCATGCCCTGCGCACTCGCACCGAGGAAGGACGCGAAAGTGAACAGCGGGCCCGGCATGGCCTGGGCGGCGCCGTAGCCGGCGAGGAAGGTGTCGTGGTCCACGAGCCCGGGGCCGACCGTGACGGTCTCCAGCAGCGGCAGCACCACGTGGCCGCCGCCGAAGACGAGGGCGCCCGCGCGGTAGAAGGTGTCGAAAATATCCGCGCCGGTCGTGCCGATCAGCCTCGCCACCAGCGGAAGCACAAACAGCAACGCGAAGAACAGCACCAGGCAGACGATGCCGAAGGTGCGCGACCCGCTTTCAGCCTGGGGCTGGTCGTCCGCCTCCTTCTTGACGCGCAGGAACGCCAGACCGGCAACAATGCCGAGCACGATCGCCCCGACCTGGATGAGCGGGTGCGGCACGAGCAGAACGAGCACCAGCGCAGCCACGGCGATCGCGGCGTGAATCTTGCCGGTGACCAGGTTCTTCGTCATGCCGTACACAGCCTGCGCCACGACAGCGACAGCCGCAGCCTTCAGACCGAGCAGCCAGCCTGCCTCGCTGATATCGCCCAACTGCGCGACGCCCAGCGCGAACGCCACCATGAGCAGCACCGACGGCAGCGTGAAGCCCACCCACGCCAGGAACATGCCCAGGTACCCGGCGCGCTGCAGGCCGATCGCCATACCCACCTGGCTCGACGCCGGCCCGGGCAGGAATTGGCACAGCGCCACCAGGTCGGCGTACTGCTTGTCCGAAAACCACTTCCGCTTCTCCACGAATTCGTCGCGGAAATACCCCAGGTGCGCCGTCGGCCCGCCGAACGAGGTGCAGCCGAGGCGGAGGAAGATTCTGAAGATGCGCAATGGCGAAGTCATGCAAGCTCCCTTCGTTCCACCTGTTCCATCTGTTGAATTTTAAGGCGAGATTCCCTTCAAAGATAGCAAAACTCTGTATGTCACCTGTTGGCCAGATATGACTAAAGTTGCAAAAAGATGACGGCTGAGTTGCGAAAAGATGACGGCTGGATCTGGATGAGCTACTATGTTCGGAAACCCTTTGGAGGGCTTAAGTATAACTAGGCGACACGAATATCGCCGGAAAGGAACACATGAGGTTTTATAAATTTGGTGCTACTCTCCTGACCGCATTGGCCTGTGGCGCTATGCTCCCAGTTGCCGATGCTGCGCCTAATCTGCCTGAACTCTCGGCACCCGTCGCTCCTAACCTTCCCCAAGTCCCTAACCTTCCCGCGCCTAACGTTCCCCAAGTCCCTAACCTTCCCGCGCCTAACCTTCCTCAAGTTCCTTCGCTTCCCGCGCCTAACGTTCCCCAAGTCCCTAACCTTCCCGCGCCTAACCTTCCTCAAGTTCCTTCGCTTCCTGCGCCTAACGTTCCCCAGCTTGAAGAATTAGAGCCGGCCCCACCAGTCAATAGCCACGTCAAGGAAAGCTACGTCAGCTTTGGCGACTCAGTAGCTGCAAATCCGACCGCCTTGGATGTCACCGTCTACCGAGCGAAGCTGAAGAACCCCTCGATACAATGGCCGACGACCCGAGAAGGTTTTTGTGCGCAGGACCCCAACAATTTTGCAGCTCAGGCCGCGCGAAGCACCGGTCTGCGCCTAGAAGACTACTCGTGCCCCGGTGCCACTGCTTATGTAGAACCTACGGAAAATGATTCGATTCCACATGACACAGTTCGTCAGCAAGTTGAACGAGCCATCAGGGATGGCAGTCTTGATTCCAATACCCGGCTGGTCACCATCAGCGCTGGCGTGAACGACACCTACCAGCCCAGTAACTTCCCTTCAAAAACCACCCAGGAACAACGGATGAAACGCTTCAACGAGGCAATGGTGGGAGCAATTAATCGCATCAAGGAAACCGCGCCTAGCGCCAAGGTGATCATCCTCGGGATTCCCGATGAGACAGATGGTTTCAACCACACCTGTGGATCTAATCTTTTAAACGTTACCAGTCACTGGTACTTTCCGTTGGTAGCCTACTACCAAGACGAAGTTCGCGAGCAGCAGCGACGAGCTGCCGCTGATACGAATAGCGAGTTTCTTGACATGGTTGCCGAAATTTCCGTAGAAAGCGGAAAGAATGGTTGCTCGAACGATCCGGGCCGTTACGGCGCTTCCATTGCAGACGATGCCTCACACAAGCTCGCAGGCCACCTAACCGATGCCGGACACGTCTACTACGCTAAGCGCATTACTGAAACATACTTCAGTTAACCAGTCCATCCCCCTCTGCGTAGGCAGCTAGATACAGAAAGATTGATACACATGACACCCGAATTCGCCCTTATGCTTATCAGGGAGTATCCGTTGACCACTCCACTGATACACCTCACCGGTTTTCCAACCATCGAAAATTTTTGGGGGAGAACTCTTAACGCCTGGCCAAGCGTTAAGCAATCTTTAGAACTTTCATTTCAGGTAGCCGTTAACGCTCTACCTAAATTCTAGAATCCATTAGCGACTTTCTAACGGTCTAAGGAATCATCATGATGTCCAAAACCTCCGAACGCCCTAGGCTGGGCTCATCGAGCGTTAACCCTGACACCGCTATCCCCGGGCCGAAATCGTACCCGCTAATCGGAACCGCCTATTCACTCGATCCACGCAACATCGTTCAGTCCGGAACGCGATTGGCTGAAAAACACGGGCGTTTTTATCGACAAGAGATACCCGGCTCTGCACCGTTCTACGTGGTGACCTCTTTCGCCTTGGTCGATGAGCTCTCAGATGAAACCCGTTTTCATAAGGTCGTCCACCCCGCCCTCCAAGAAGTAAGCGGATTCTCTGGTAACGGCCTTTTTACCGCCGAGTTCGACGATCCGGAGTGGGGTAAAGCACATCGAATTCTTATGCCCGCTTTCAGCCCAGTTGCTCTGCGCGGAATGTACCACCGCATGGCAGACATCGCAGACCAGCTTATGCTTAAGTGGTCGAGAGCACGAGCCGATGAAGAAATTGATGTCGCTGGTGACTTCACTAGATTGACGCTCGACACCATTGCGCTCTGCTCATTTACATTTCGCTTCAATTCATTCTATACAGAAGGCTTTCACCCCTTTATCGACGCAATGGGTCGTGGCTTGAATCATGCCGGCAAGCGAGCCCATGCTTTGAAGATTCAGAAGACTCTTGGTCTTATTGGCAATCACCAGTTCAAGAACGATGTCTCGGTCATGCAGGACACCGTCGATAGTTTGATTAGGGAACGACGAAGGAATCCTAGCCCAGAGGGCTATGAAGACGTTCTCGATGTCATGATGAATGCAACCGATCCTGAGACTGGGGAGCGTCTGACCGACGAAAACCTACGCTATCAGTTGATTACGTTTCTAATTGCAGGCCACGAGACAACTTCTGGGCTGCTCAGTTTCGTTCTCTACGAATTGATGCGTAATCCCCGAGTCTTAACCAAGGCACGCGAAAACACCGATTCGGTCCTCAACGGTAGATTCCCTCAATATGAAGATCTCAAAGATCTAAACTACATTGATCAAGTACTTCGTGAAGGTCTAAGGAAGTACCCCACTGCTCCGGCATATGCAGTGACACCTTTTGAAACTACGACGATTGGTGAGAACGGTGGCACAGGAGGAACCCCTGTAACTGTCAACCCTGGAGACACGCTGTTGGTTCTCCTCGGACACATGCATCGTGATCCGGCCGTATGGGATAATCCCGAAGAGTTCAGACCGGAACGGTTCGATCCTGAGAATGCCAAATTAATACCTCATAATGCGTGGAAACCATTTGGAAATGGGCAACGATCGTGTCTCGGCCGCTTCTTCGCGCTCCAAGAAGCCACCATGATGCTTGCGTTGATTGTTCAACACTTGGATTTCAACTTCGCAACTCCAAGCTATGAACTGGAAATGCTTGACGGCCTAACTTCGAAACCGAAAGACCTGTTCGTCACTATCCAACCGAGGGAAGAATATCCGTACCTCGGACCCAAGCGCTACGACGAGCCTCACGCTGACGCTCCCACGACAGTAGAGACACCAATCACAAAGGTCGATGCTCCTCCGAACGGGTATAAGCTGCGCCTGCTCGTAGGTTCTAACGCCGGAACCTCTCGTAGTCACGCTGAAGAATTAGCGGCTTTTGCCAAAACACAAGGCTTCGAAGTCGACATGTCTGATCTCGATGATGCCGTCAATTCTCTGCAGGGGGGCGACATTGCAATCGTAGCTACCAGCTCATATGAAGGTCTCCCCCCGGATAATGCAAAGCGTTTCTTCAATTGGATAACAGGCAAGGAAACACCGTCACTAACAGGTGTGAAATTTGCTGTGCTTGGCAGCGGTAACTCAGACTGGGCAGAGACGTTCCAACGCGTTCCAGCCGAGATCGACGAGGCCATGGAATCTCGCGGAGCCATACGATTGATTGATCGCGGTGTAATTGACATGAAGGGAGACTATTTCGCCGACTTCGAATCTTGGTCAAAACGACTTTGGTCAAAACTCGCAGCCGATCTCGATCTTTCGTTCGATGATCACAGCAAGTCAGACTTCGTCGAGGTCACAGTAGTTGATGCTGGGCGTCAGAATATGTTGGTAGCCGAGACAGACGGCCCATTCGTCGAAGCAGTAGTCACCAGCGTTCAAAAGCTATCCACAGACGTTGATGGGACCATGAACGAGAAATTCAAGGCTGTTCTTGAACTTCCTGAAGGGATTTCATACTCGACAGGCGATTACTTAGAGGTACTTCCGAAGAACTCGTCATCCGGTGTCAACCGCGTGTTGGACCATTTCCAATTAGCAGGGGAAGATCGCATAAAGCTTTCCGGTTGCTCCACGTTCCTGCCCATAGACCAAGTATTGACAATTAATGATCTACTTGAAAACTACGTTGAGCTTGCAACACCGTTGAGCAAGCGGCACCTGGATCTAGCAGTTGCACAGTGTCAATGCCCACCCGAAAAAGCTCAACTATCGCAACTCGCTGAAACCGAAACTTACAACGAGCTGCTCGAGAAGCGGACCTCGCTCCTAGATTTCCTCGAAACTTTCCGATCTGTAGACTTCACCTTCGGCCAGTTCATTTCAATGCTTGAGCCGCTCCGAGCTCGTCGCTACTCAATCTCGTCGTCTGCTCTCGGTGAACCGACAAAGCCTTCTTTGACCTTCTCCCGCATCGAATCTCCTGCATGGTCAGGCCGTGGAACCTTCACTGGCGTTTCTTCCAATTATTTAGCGAAACAGCAGGCCGGTTCTAAGATCTTGGTTTCGGTAGTGCCCGGAAATAAACATTTCCAAGTGGAGCCAGATCCATCCATACCAATGATTCTTATCGGCGCTGGTACTGGGATCGCCCCTCTCCGTGCATTCATCGAGGAACGTGCAACACGTTGCCACAATGAAGGCATCACACCAGCTAAATCTTTGTTTTTCTATGGCTGCCACGGCCCCGAATCCGACTTCCTATATAGCGAGGAACTCCATGAGTGGGAGAAGGATGGTGTAATCGATGTTCGCACCGCGTTCTCACGTCACCACAGTCGAAGCGAAAGCGGTACGGACATTAAGTATGTTCAGGACCGCCTCTATTCGGATCGCAATGATGTGTTCAATCTTCTCGAGAAAGGAGCGAAGACCCTCGTTTGCGGAGATGCCAAGCGGATGGCCCCAGCGGTCCGTAAGACTTTCGCAAAGATAATCTCGGAGCACCGAGGCTTCAATGAGCAACAGGCTGCTGCAGAAGTCAGAAATATGGAGCAGGAACTCTTTACTTATGTAACAGAGGCATTCACCTAATCGAGCACACCCCGCTACTGAAAGGAAGCGCACATGTCTAAATACACTCTTCACCCAGATACCGACCACGGGGTACCAAAAAAGGAAATCATACGTCAATTTTTCTACTTCTTGAAAGTCATCCGAAAGAACAACATCTTCGAGCTCGGCTCTGTCGCCGAAGTCAAAGCAGATGCTAGAACCATTAAGCGTTTTGGCTCGCTTGAAAGCGGCGGCCTTGCCAACACCGCTCGGCGTCATCCAGAACGCCTGGGGCTTGTAGATGACGACGGAGAGCTGACCTACTACGAGTTCTATGACCGTGTGGTACGGCTGGCTACTGGTTTGATGCAAAATGGGGTCCGCGATGGAGGTAACCTAGCCGTCTTGGCTTTGAATGGTCGTGCTTCCATTTTCCCACTGTGCGCCCGCCAGTTCGTCGGCTATCACATCTTCATGATCAACGCTAATAGTTCTGGACCCCAGATCGAACGGGTTCTAGAATTCCACGAGGTGGAAACCCTCATTGTCGATCAGAGTTTCTACGACCGGCTCACCGACAAGACCAAAGAGAATTGCACCGTCATCATCGGGCATATCGACGACCCCGGAATGCTTCCAGCAGATGCCCTTACAATGGACCAGGTCATCGAGAGCGGTTCCACAGATCTCGATCTTCTACCTGAAAAACCTACTAAGTCACAGCATGTGGTAATGACATCAGGAACGACGGGCATGCCTAAGGGTGTAATCCGAAGGCAGCTGAAGTCCCCCCAAGGGATCGGACCCCTGCTTGGAACCGTCCCGTGGCGGAGAGGTATGTCCGTTCTATTAACCGGGGTGCTGTTCCACTTTTACGGGTGGGGCAATATGCTCATGTGCATCTTCACCGGTTCAACAATCGTTACGCAGCGGAACTTCGATTCTTCTAAAGCTCTTGAACAGTTCGAAAAATACGACATCAATGCTTGGATCAGTTCAGCCTCTCGTTTACGAGAGATGATCGCTCACCTCGACCGGAACGCAACCGACCGAGTAGACGGTCTAGAATTCATCACTTCTTCCGGTAGCCCACTAACCTCATACGAGGTCGAGAAAGTAAATGAGAAGTTCGGAAAAGTTTTCCACAACTGCTACGGGTCAACCGAGACCTCAGGGTTAGCCATCTCCGATGCTGACGAGCTAGCCGCAGATCCGACACTCACAGGCACTATTCACCCCGGTTCAGTTATCGAAATTCGTGATGACGACGGCACTCTTCTACCGGACGGTGAAATCGGCGAAATTTTCGCCGGCGCATACGATATGTTTGTTGGCTACACTGACCCTTCAATCGAGATCAAGACCAACAACAATCTTTTGCGAATGGGTGATCGCGGCTATCGACGCGGTAATCGGCTTTACGTTAAAGGTCGAGCAGATGACCTTGTAATCACACAGTATGGCGAGAAAATCTTCCCTTCGGAGATTGAGGATCTCCTCGTTCGGGACGAAAGGATTGACGATGTCCATGTTCATGGTGTCTCAGATCCTCACTATGGGCAAGCTCTGCGAGCCTACGTAATTCGTGAGGACGGGGTAACCGCAAACGAACTCGACGACGTGGAAGTGCGACGAATCGTGACGGCTGGTCTTTCAGATGCTCATGCACCGAGAGATGTATTCTTTGTGGCCGATTTCCCGCGAAACCCGATGGGCAAAGTGATCCGGCCTGAACTTCCCGGACAATCTACCGTTTAAGACTGTTAATCTACGTTCTCTGCACTGCTCCCCCGTTAGTTGCCTGCTGATGGGGGAGCAGCCCTTTTTCAGAACAACCGAATCCAACAACGCCTCAAAGGACCGCCCCGATACAGTATCTCGACCTCAGAATGGACTTCTAAAGAGAATGAAGCCTCATTTTCCTATGTGACGTAGGCTGTTTTGGGTTCCTTCCGGTCAAGTCCCGGGTAGTGGTGTAGCCGTCTAGCTTTCGGCTCGGTATTGAGTTCGGGATTTGGTTAGGCGGTTAGCTGGTGTTTGTCGCCGTGATCATCTCCTGGGTGGTGCATGAGTTGGTTGGTGTGTTCGAGTGTAGATAGTGACATGTAGCGTTTTTGCTGGATCCAATCGTCGTGCTGCTCGGCTAGGACAGGGCCGACGAGCCGGATGATGGATTCGCGGTTCGGGAAGATGCCGACGACGTCGGTGCGCCGGCGGATCTCCCGGTTTAACCGCTCGGTGGGGTTGTTCGACCAGATTTTTGTCCAGACTGGTTTCGGGGCTGCGGTAAACGCCAACACCTCATCGAGTGATTCCTCCAGATAGGCAGCGATCCACCTGAATTTCGGCTCCAGCAAATCGACTACCTCGCGGGCTTCTCCCCAGGTGGATGCGGCGTCAAGTTGCTGGAAGATTGTCTGGAACATCGCAGAGACCATCGGCAATTGTGTTTTCGGGACCTTTTCGTAGAGGTTTTTCGCACAGTGGGTGCGGCGAGCTGCCAGGATGCATCAGGAAGCACTTCGGAGATGGCGTGCTGGATGCCTTCGTGGGCGTCACTGGTGACAAGGAAGACACCACGAAGCCCGCGGGCTTTTAAGTCCTGGAAGAAGCCTTTCCACGATGCGTTGGATTCCGCAGTGGCGACATGCATGCCGAGCATTTCGCGGTAGCCGTCGGCGTTGACTCCGGTGGCAAGCAGCACGAAGCATTTGACCACCCGGCCGCCTTCGCGGACTTTGATCGTGAGCGCGTCACACGACAGGTAGGCGTACCCACCGGGATCGAGTGGGCGGTTTTTGAAGTTTGTGACCATCTCATCGAGTTTTTCCGACATGCGCGAGACGTGAGATTTCGACATATTTGCAATCCCAAGGGTTGCCACAAGGTCATTCATCCTGCGGGTGGAAACCCGTTTGAGGTAGCAGGTCGCGATCACTGTCGATAAAGCGCGTTCGGCCCGTAAGCGGCGCTCTAACAGCCAGTCTGGGAAGAATGCTCCGTGGCGCAGTTTCGGCACTGCGACATCGATAGTGCCCACACGGGTATCAAGGTCGCGGTAGCGATACCCGTTGCGGTGGTTGACCCGCTCGGTAGAAGCGACGCCGTACTCGGCCCCGCAGACGGTGTCGGCTTGGGCGGAGAGGATCTGGTTGATAAACCCTTGCAGCATCTGGCGCAACAGATCCGGGGAGGCCGGTTCCAGCAGATCGTCCAGATAGGTTGCAGGGTCGATAGAATGCGGAG
The DNA here is from genome assembly GCF_030503595.1 of Corynebacterium sp. P4-C1. Lineage (NCBI taxonomy): Bacteria > Bacillati > Actinomycetota > Actinomycetes > Mycobacteriales > Corynebacteriaceae > Corynebacterium > Corynebacterium sp. P4-C1. The sequence goes on from NZ_CP129966.1 coordinate 1,095,049, forward strand.
CAGCGGTCATCGTCATGTGCCTTTCGGTGAGATGTGGTAGTTGAGTCGAAAGGTTACTGACGGTGGCCGCCCTTGTATCTCCCAGGGCCCACCATCAGAAAGCGTTACACCACACTAAGGGACGCAACCTGCAGTCCGCCTGACCACTGGAAATTTCGCCGTCAAGAATAAGCGCCAGCTTTCCGCCGGTGTCGAATTCGCCCCCACTTCCATGGGCCGAGGTGGCGCCGACGACCTCATCGCCGGACCAATGCGCATCGGCTCCCCCGGAGTGATCTCCGCGACCCGTGTCGCCGAGCAAGGACTCTTGGGAATGAACTTGCCGGTCCAGTACATGGAGTGGGCCGACCTCGGCTACGGCATCATCAACTACACCCGTGAGTCAGCAACGTTCGAGTACTGGTTCCAGAACAAATTCGATCCGTCGAGCCCGGATGTGCTCGCTCACCAGATGATCGCCTGGGCGAAGGAAGACACTTCTCACCATCCCTCGCTACCCGCACCAGATCGATGCGGTGACTTTTGCACGGGCTTCCGGTGAAGGCCACGTCGGGCATCCGCTCAGCGGCACCGGCCCCAGGCGTGAAATTACGGGCGCGCTAGCCCGGAGGCTCCCCCCGGAAAGGCGTGGCGGAACACTGTGCCCATGTGAGTAACTGCACAGATTCGCCCGTATTGGAAATTTCAAACTAAAGTTGGGTTTATTCCATTTTGAAAGGATTTTCCTATGCGAGCAGTTCGCTATCACGGACAGAAAGACATCCGTGTCGAAGAAATTGACGCTCCTGCTGCAGGCCCGGGCGAGGTCCTCATCGACATCGCATGGTGCGGCATCTGCGGCACCGATCTCCACGAGTACCTCGACGGCCCAATCTTCGTCCCGGATAAGGGAAACCCGCACCCGGTGACTGGCGAAGAAATGCCGGTCACGCTCGGCCACGAGTTTTCCGGCGTAGTTTCGGCCCTGGGCGAGGGTGTCGATGACCTCCAGGTGGGTCAGCACGTCGTCGTCGAGCCCTACGTTCTGCCTGACGACGTGGACCCGAAGAAACCGGGCCCCTACAACCTCCACCCCGACGTCAACTTCATCGGTCTGGCTGGTGGCGGCGGCGGCCTGTCGGAACAGGTCGCAGTGCAGCGACGCTGGGTGCACCCGATCGACAAAGGCATCCCGCTCGACGAGGCTGCGCTGATCGAACCGTTGTCCGTCGCCCACCACGCTTTCGTCGCCTCCTGTGCAAAGGAAGGTGACGTTGCACTGATCGGCGGCGCTGGCCCGATTGGTTTGCTCACCGCAGCAGTGGCCAAAGCCTACGGGTGCACCGTCGTGATCTCAGAACTCTCCGAGCTTCGGCGCCAAAAAGCGGTCGAAGCCGGCGTGGCCGACCACACAGTCGACCCGTCATCGCAGGACCTCAAGGAAGCGATCCAGAAAATCACCGACGGTAACGGGGCCGATGTCGCATTCGAGTGCACCTCCGTCAACGTCGTGCTTGATCAGCTCGTCGACTGCCTCAAGCTACAGGGCACCCTCGTCGTCGTGTCCATCTGGTCCAAAAAGGCCGAGCTCGACATCCATGCGCTGGTGATGAAGGAACTGACCCTGCGCGGCATCATCGGCTACGCCCACGACCACCCGGAGACCATCAAATTGCTCGAATCCGGCAAGGTCGATCTCAGGCCGTTCATTACCAGCAAGATCGGCTTCGACGGTGTGGTGGATGAAGGGTTCGACACCCTGATCAACCACAACGAGACTGCCGTGAAGATTCTGGTGTCGCCGGAGCTCTAGAACGGCAGCCGGCATCTCCGCCGCAGACAGAGGGACCCCCTACCCGGTTAAACACCGGGTAGGGGGTCCTAAGTTGGTAGCGGGGGCTGTGTCTGAAGTCATGACATAGTTGACACGGCGTGCCTGGGACATCATTCCTGATGGTTGACAGGTCAGTCGCGACATGGTTGACACTTAGGGGGCGGAAACATTCTGGGGTGATGGTTGACACCTCAGTCGCGACATCGTTGGCACCTTCCGCTACCCCCGCGCGTCTGGTGCCGATGCGGGGATCAGTCGGGACATCGTTGACAAATGAACAGCCCGAACCGCAACCTTGCCATCGTCAAAGCCGTCCGTGATCAAGGTGAACCAGTCATCAAAGTCGCCAAACGCTTCGGCATCTCCCGCCAGCGCGTCTACAAGATTCTTGCCGAGTTCGACGCCGGCGGCGCAGAGGCCATCGCCCCGAAATCCCGCGCACCGCACACCCACCCAAATGCCGTGCCGGACAGCTTGCGCAACTACATCATCGACATGCGCAAAGAACTCACCAAAGCAGGACTCGACGCAGGCCCAGACACCATCGCCTTCCACCTAGACAGGCAGGGGCTTCGCACCCCGTCAACATCAACGATCCGCCGCATCATCACTGACGCCGGACTCGTCGACCCGCAACCACAAAAGAAACCACGCAGCTCCTACATCAGGTTTGAAGCCGCCATGCCCAACGAATGCTGGCAAGCCGACATCACCTACCTCTTCCTCATCGACGGCAGACGCGTAGAAGTCCTCGACTTCATCGACGACCACTCCCGCTACCTGCTATCAATCACCGCCCGGCCAGCATTTACAGGCCCAGCAGTCGCAGCAGAACTCCAACGCCTCATCGACACCTACGGCCCACCGGCATCCACGCTCACTGACAACGGGCTGGTGTTCACCGCCCGGTTAGCCGGACGAAAAGGCGGCCGCAACGCTTTTGAGAAAGTCCTCACCGACAACTGCATCCAACAGAAAAACGGCCGGCCAGGACACCCACAAACTCAAGGCAAAATCGAACGCTTCCACCAAACACTCAAACGCTGGATCAACGCCCAACCACCCGCCGAAACCATCCCCCACCTTCAACGACAACTCAACGAATTCGCCGCCTACTACAACACCGAACGCCCCCACAGATCACTTGGGCGGCGCACCCCACAACAGGCATACACAACAGGACCCAAGGCCGAACCCAACCACACCCCCGAAGAAGAATGGCGCGTCCGCAACGATGTCGTCGCCCCCAGCGGCAAAGTCACCATCCGCTACGCCGGCAGGCTCTACAGCCTAGGAATCGGACGCGCCTACTACGGCGAAGAAGTCCTGATGGTCATCACCGACAACCACATCACAACATCACTAAAAGAAACCGGCGAACCCATCGCCGAGCACTACATCGACACATCCCGCAATTACCAAAAAGCCTACTGGCGAAAAGGCCAACCCCCACTGACCTGAAAACCAAAACCGGCGCCTTGGAAAAATAAAAACCAAGACACCGGTTTGTCCACCATGTCGCGACTGATCTGTCAACGATGTCGCGACTGAGGACATTGGTAGCGGGGGCTGGATTCGAACCAACGACCTCTGGGTTATCGGATTACATTCGAACCTAACTGGTGTTATTCGATTCTGACCATGCAGTTTAGGCGCGTTTTAGATCATTTAGAGCCATTTAGAAACATCCAGAATCATCCCTCTAGTGCACCATCTAGTGCACCACCCGCAAGCACTGACTGCATGGCCGAAACGTCGGTGAGGTCCGTGTAGTTTCGAGCGTTCATCACTTCGGTGTGCCCAAAGAAGGCGCTTCGGATCTCGGCGGGAACTCCGCGAGCGATTGCGCGGTTGTTGAGCACCGTGCGCCACGCGTGTGATCTCATGGAAGAAACGGCCGGGTCTTCGAGTTGGACGCCAATGTCTTTGTAAAGCGCCGCACACGCCTTGACTGTGTTATCCGTCCGCCAGTGCGAGTGCTTGCCCCCCGGTGCCGGAAGGAGCGGATCGCCGGGGCCGATTGTCTTGATTCGCTCTAGCCAGAATTTCTCGCACCGCGCATCAAGCATCGGTACGGTTCGCCCCCGGTGAGTCTTGGAGTGTTCTGCCTGCACCGTCACCGCGAGTGAGTCTTGCGTGACAGTCGCGTCCTCACGAGTGAGCGCAAGCGCTTCGCTAATACGCAGACCCGGACCTGACCCCCTGGTGGTGGACACGCTGAAACCAGCATGTCGCTGGGGAAGTGAGGTACCTTTCCACCATGCCACGCAAGACCTACACCGAGCGGTTCAAGCGTGACGCAGTCTCGTTGTACGAGTCGACTCCCGGAGCAACGATCAACGCGATCGCCTCCGATCTCGGGGTCAACCGCAACTCGCTGCGCAGCTGGCTCGATGCCTTCGGCACACGCACCAAAACCAATGCCAACGGTGAGAAAGTCGCCAGCCTCATCGCCGCGTCGGACTCCGCCACCGCTGCCTCAGGACTGTCGGACGCCGAGCGCATCCGCGTACTGGAACGCGAAAACGCCAAACTCCGCGAGGAACGAGAAATCCTTCGTAAGGCGGCCAAGTATTTCGCGGAAGAGACGAACTGGTGAACCGCTTCCGGTTCGTTGACGACCATCGAGACCTCTACGAGGTCAAGCGGTTATGCCAGGTCCTGAAAATCAATCGGTCCTCTTACTACGCCTGGAAATCAGCTGCCCCTGCCCGCCGGCAACGCCTCGTCGATGACGCGGTGCTGGGAGCGCAGATCAAGGCCACCTTCAACGCCGAGAACGGCTGCTACGGCGCGAAACGAGTGACTGCGGCGATCAACTCCGATCCCGTCAACGACCGGGGCAAGGGCGGCCGTCTCAATCACAAGCGCACCGCCCGGCTGATGCGGCAGATGGGCCTTTTTGGTTTCACCAGGAAACGCCGGGTGAAAACGACGACGTCGAGTAAACGGGCCCCGAGGTTTCCGGATCTGCTGCAACGCCGGTTCACTGCGGACAGGCCGAACGCGGTCTACGTCGGCGACATCACGTACCTGCCGATCGCGGACGGGTCGAATATGTACCTGGCCACGGTTATCGACTGCTATTCGCGGCAGTTGACGGGGTTTGCGATCGCTGATGTGAGGCAGTCTCCCTGAAGCGATTGGCTGCCTCATATTCTTGACCAAATGCTTCGTTATCCCCAGGCGGATCGTCCAGGATCGCGCGAATTTGATCCGTTCAACCCTTGCCAGGAACTCTCATCCTGTTCCGACCGGCTTTCGATCGTCCGAAAGGTCACGCCGGTGCCAAAGAACGACTGAAGCCCTCAGGGACGGCTATCGGTCAATTGAGGGAGATCCCCGCGTCGTTGAGCGCTGCCCGCCCGGCGGGAGTGAGACGCACGGCCCGGGTACGACCCCTGCGGGAAAGCCATTCCTTATCCAGCAGAGTCTTGCAGATTCCCGTGCCGAGAGGGCCGGCGAGGTGGAAGCGGCGTTCGGTGGAGTCCATGCACGACCTGCCCGTGTCGAGCATCTTCGGGGGCACACCCCACTGCATGAACAAGCGATGACCTTGATTAGTGACCTGACAGTGCGAGTCGATGAACTCGTGCTCTTCCAGTTGTTCAGCCAGGCGCACCCCGAGCTTACCGGCGAGGTGCTGATAACAGGTGCGGCCTTCACGTAGGTTCGCATTCGCCCGTGACGCGCTGAGGCTGTGAGGAGTGGGCAGGGGCGAGCGGGCGACCACGCCAAGGCTCTCGACCACTCGTGCGATGTCTTCCCCGGCCAGGCGAATGTAGCGGTGCCGGCCCTGCCGAATGTCGTGGACGAGACCGTGGGTGACGAGCACGTCAACATGCTCGCTCGCCGTCGACCGGGCCAGGCCCGCGTACCTGCCCAGTTCACCAACCGTCCAGGCCCGCCCGTCCATGAGCGCAGCACACATGGCCGCCCGCGACGAGTCAGCCAGAGCCGACGCGACTGTCGAGATATCCGGGACCGCTTCAGGAAACACGCGCGCAACCATGTCTCCAGTGTGCACCCGGAACTGTTCGGTGACGACCGAACAATCGCAGGCGTAGTTTGAACTCACCAGATTCATTGCATCAGGAGACGAAGGGAGCGATCGCGATGAACGGGGACCGCCAACGGCTACGCGGGCACTACGATGAGGACTTCTACAAGTGCACCTACTTCGGCCACCCGCCCGCCGAGGCTTCGCTGGAGTCTCGCGTATGACCGCGCATCGGCGCACGGCGCTGGTCGCGACCCTCCTCGGTTTCTTCATCGTCATGCTCGATACGACCATCGTCAATGTCGCCCTCGCCGAGATCGGCACTGACCTCGACATGACGGTGGGCTCACTGCAGTGGGTCGTCGACGCTTACACCCTCGTGTTCGCCGCGTTCCTTCTCACAGCTGGGGCCGCATGCGACCGTCTCGGGGCCCGCAGGGTTTACCTCGCTGGCCTGGTGGTCTTTGCTGTGCTCTCGGCCGTGTGCGCCCTCGCTCCCACAGGCGGGTTCCTCGTCGCTGGTCGCGCCGTCCAGGGCGTGGGCGCGGCAGCGATCGTGCCGGGCTCTCTGGCATTGCTGTCGGCTGTGTACGACGATCCGAAGGAACGAGCACGCGCCATCGGGCTGTGGGGCGGCGCAGGAGGTGTTGCCGCCGCGATCGGACCGGTCCTGGGCGGAGCGCTGGTGTCGACGATCGGGTGGCGGGCGGTGTTCTGGGTCAACCTCCCCATCGTCGCTATCGGCTGTCTGCTCACCTTGTGGGCAATTCCCGCGCTCACGGGCAGTCGCGCGAGACGGGTGGACCTACCCGGACAGGTGCTCTCCGTGCTCACGCTGGTGGCAGTAACCTATGCAGTCATCACCGCAGGCGAACACGGATGGTCACCCTGGCAGGTAGCCGTGCTGATCGCCGGGGGCGTCTTCCTCGCCCTGTTCATCATCGCAGAGCGACGACACCCGGACCCGATGCTGCCGATGGCCTTGTTCACTCGTGCCCGGTTCTCCGTGGCCGCAATGGTAGGGCTCGCGCTCAACATCAGCTTCTTCGGACAACTCTTCGTGCTCTCCCTCTTCTTCCAGCAGTACCTGGGATACGAGCCGTGGCTGGCAGGCCTCGCGCTGGCACCACAGGCGTGCAGCGCCGTGGTCGCGTCACCGCTGGGCGGCCGTGCCGTCGCCCGGTGGGGCGCGTTCCCCACCATGCTCACCGGCCTGGTAGTCGGCACGATCGGCTTCAGCAGCCTCGTGCTGCTCACCGCAGAAACCCCTTACGTGGTGGTCGCGGTGTTGACCTTCACGGCTGGATTCGGGATGGCCTTCGCGATGCCGGCCGCGACCTCGGCCGCAGTGGCCTCGGCCCCGCCGGAACATGTCGGCATCGCAGGAGGAGTCATCAATGCCGCCCGCCAGACCGGCAGCGTCGTCGGCGTCGCAGTCCTCGGCGAAATGGTCGCCAGTGGAGCGTTCCTCACAGGCTTCCACACAGCCGTCGCGGTCGCCGGTGGAGTCTTCGGTGCCGCAGCGCTCGTAGTTGCTGCCACCATCATCAGTCACCTACAGGAGCCAGTTACACCTGAAGTTTAGAATCATTGTGTGATGAAGCACCATCGGAGGAGGTCGAAGAAGCTGCTCTCCCCCCCAACTTTGCAACAGCACCTATACGAGCCAGGTGCGCGTCATGCGGGCAGCCCATTCAACAACGGCTGCACCAGTCAACGCTGCGTCGGTCGCGGCCTGTGTTTGTTTTGTACTCCATAGTCCATTAACTGCTAGCATCGCGGACATGGGTAGACCACGAACGTTTGACGAGGCGACGGTGCTGGATGCCGCGGCCGCGCAGTTCAGGGTGCGTGGATTCGCGGACACGTCGACTGAGCAGTTGTGCGCGGCGGCCGGGGTGCGGCGGAGCAGCCTGTACAACGCCTTCGACTCCAAGGATGAGCTGTTCGTTCGAGCACTGGAGCGCTATGTCGAGGTCACTGGTGAGAGTCAGGAGGCGGTGCTCGCCGATGCCGAACTGGATGGCTTCGCACGCGTGAGCGGTGTTCTGAATCTCATGATCGCCGAGGAGTACGAGGCGTCCACTGAAGGGCACGCGGCCGGGTGCATGGTCGTGACGACACGCATGACGCCGGACCGCGGCAGTCAGGACCCGCGCGTCGCCCGCATCCTCGACCGTGCACTGGGACGCCAGCTCGCGATGCTGGAGCACGCCGTCAGGGCCGGCAGGTTCGACGGCAGCCTCCGGCCGGACCTGGACGCTCGGGACACCGCACTGCTGGTCGTCACCCTGATCTCAGGGATTCGCGTCATGGCACAGGCCGGCTCCGCACCCGAGGAACTGCGGCGGATCGTCGCACTCGGCCTCAGTGCCCTGACACCTTGATACGCCACTACTGAGAAATCCGTGAGCTGTCGGGCTCACCTGCACCTTTATTTTGTACTAGAGAATCCAGATTGGAGACCGGGCAATGAAGAAATACCTGTACGTACTGATGCTCACGATCATGGTGGTGGTCATGAGCGAGTTCCAGACCGCGGGGATGATGCCGCAGATCGCCGCAGACCTGGGCGTCTCGACCGGCCAGGTCGGGACGGTGGTCACTTTGTACGCGCTCGGCATGGCGCTCGGAGGCCCGCTGCTGGTGTACCTCCTGCGGCATCGCCCACCCAAAGCCTCGCTGTTGATCGTCATCGGAACCTATGCCGCGCTGGAGGTCCTGGTCCCGCTGATCCACGAGTTCTGGTGGCTGGCACTGCTTCGCGTCCTGACCGGATGCCTCTCCGGCGCCGCCTATGGCATCGCCGTGTCCTACAGCGCCCGACTGGCCCCGAGTCCGGAGAAGATCGGCGAAGCAGTGTCCATCGTGCTCGGCGGCATCATGATCGGAACCGTCATCGGCCTGCCGCTGTCGCACTTCCTCGCGGCCCGCTGGGGCTGGCAGTCCAGCTTCTACATCCTAGGCATCGCGGCCTTCGCCGTGTTCCTCATCAGCCTGCTCACCCTGCCCGCCCCTGAAGCCGCCACCCAGGAAGCCGCCGCACAGGACCTGCGCAAGCTGCGCTCGCCGAAACTCTGGTCCAGATACCTGGTCAGCCTGCTGACCATCGGCGCAGCCTTTGCCGGCTTCTCCTACTTCACCCCGCTGCTGGAACAGAACGCCGGCTTCGCGACGAATACGACGACCCTGATCCTGCTCGCCTACGGGATCGTGTCCTTCATCGGCAACCTCATCGTCGGCAAGTTCGCCGACCAGCACGCCATCGGCATCCTGCGCATCGGACACACACTGCTATTCATCTCACTCGCGCTCCTTGGAGCCTTCAGCAACGCACAGCCGCTCGTGCTGGCCATGGTGCTCATCGTAGGCGTCGCCGGAGTGCCGATGAACCCCGCCCTGGTCGCCCGCGTCGCCGAAATCGGAGGAACCGGGAACATGGTCAGCACGGTGCACACCTCCCTCATTACCATGGGCGTCGCCCTGGGATCAGCAATCGGCGCGCTCGCCATCGGCCGAGCCGGTGACGATCCCTCCGCAGCCATGTGGATCGGAGCAGCCTTCGCCGTTCTCGCCACACTCACCCTCGCAACACAAGCACGAGGCAGAAGACAACCTCTTCGACCGCCCCATGCAACTGAAACAGTAGATTGTGTCTGATCTGCTGATCTGATCAGATCACATCTCCAATCGGCAGGCCCGTCGATCTCCTGGACCATCAAACAGACGTAGCTACTTTCGCATCCCAACGGCGTTCTCGTCTCCATGTAGCGCTGTGGAGGCGATGCACTCATTGCGGAAAGGGCAAGGCACGATGTTTGTCTACGGGCAACCGAACCCGGACGCGGTGATCGTCAACCGGGTCTTCGAGACGGCCTGAGAACGCCCACACGCAGCGGCCATCAGGGAATGAGAAACTGAGTCTTCGCTGCTCTCCCCCCAACTTTGCAACAGCACCTGAAATGGGGACCGACGGTCTCAAGGTCCGGGGCGACATTCGCAGGGGTCAGATCTTGTATTTCTGGGAGTCGTAACGGGTACCTGGTCTTGTAGGCCCAGGAGCTCCCACAGGTGGTCGACAACCTGCACTGGGCTCTTCCGGGGGCAAGGTTGGATGAATCGCTCTTCCGGGGGCAAGGTTGGATGAATCCCATCTCAGCGACACGGGAACTGTACGAATCGATGTATGGGTCGACCACGACCTCGGCGGATCTAGTATTTTGAAGAGAAAAATAACCCCGCAGGGAAACCTGCGGGGTGTTGTTGTAACTAGAACGGTGCTTGTTCAGCGTCTGCGAGCGCTGCGTTCGCCGCCTCGCCTCCGCGACGGGCTGCTCGGGCCGCGGACTCCTTCTTGGAATCAATCAACTGCACCGTGTCGATGCGTGCGACCAGCGGGTAGTGCTTCACACCGTCCTTGTCGGTGTAGACGTCGGTTTTCAGCGAGTAGCTCACCGCGACGCGATCGCCGGAGCCGATGCAGCCGAACACGCCGGGGTTCTTCGCGTCCTGGACGTAGCCGGTCAGCTCCACGATCTCGGACTCAACCTTGCCGGTGGCCTTGTTCTTGAAGGTGTTGCGCGCATAGACGCTGAGCTTCACCGTCGCGCCACCGTTTGCGTGCTCGAACAGCTTCGGTGCGCGAGCTGCGTTGCCGACGATGGTGCCGTTGTTGAAGGGGTTGGACATGGTGGTTCTCCTTACGTGAGTGGGTGTGAATTGCCGTGCAATTTGGGTACTTAAGCAGCGGCTTTGCTGCTGCGGGGTGGTTGCGCTGTCGTTACAGCACTGCCCAGGGCAGCGGTGTGCCTGCCGCCTCTAGGTCGCGCAGTTCTTGCGCTGCGCCCGGATCGGCGTCCTCGCCGTCGATGCCGTCGGCGAGCTGGTAGAGCAGTTCCAGGTCGGTGTGGATGAAGTCGCGCATCAGGTGCCTCCTTGTTCGGATTGATGGTCAATCCGTCTGTTGGAGACAGCTCTGCTGTCTAGGGGTCGCTCCCCTGTCTCGTTGAGGTATCTGTCTTCGCAAGCCACGGCCCCGCGAGAAAAAGAAACCCCGTTGCATCGCTGCAACGGGGTGTGTGGTGCTACTCGGTGAACAAGATCGTGCGGGTCTTCTCGGCGCCCTCGCGGACGAGTTCAACCATCCGCTCGCCTTGGCCGATGTCGGTCAGCTTGGCCACCAGCGAGGCGAAGTTCTCCTTCGGCCCGATCTCGGTGGCTCGCTGCGCAGCCACGCCAGCTAGCCCCGGTTGGCCGGTGGCGTGGGCGAGCACGGCAACAGTGGCGGTGAGCTGCGCACGCATCCCCGGCCAGCTGGTCGGGACAGCGCGCATAACCTGCTCTATGAACGCAAGGCCAGCCTGCGGGTCATCGAGCAGTGCCGCAAGCAGCGTGTCTCGCAAGCGCGGCGTGGTGAAGCATTTCAACGCAGACCGAACAGCACGAATGCTCGGCTGGGTCATCCCCGCCGCCTGCTCATACTCACGCTGCAGCATGTCGGAGAACATGGGCGGGACATACGCCAGCGCGTCTTCGATGATGTCGGCGTGCTCGGCAGCGTCGATGCCGTGATCGGTGCTGTTCAACCGTGCCTCGATGTCGTCTTTGCTCGGCTCCGGCAGCTCGCCGGTGTGCTCTAGCATCTGCTTAAGCGCCGCCGATGCGGCGACCTCGCCGACAACACCGTGGCGCGGCTCGTCAATGAACGGATGCTGGTACACAGACCACCACGCAGCCCCGGTGACGATCTCGGGCAACTGCACCACCCCGAGCAGCGGCGGTAGGTGCACTGCCCCGCTGGTGAGGTACGTGGCCGTCTCGTCGAAGACCGGCTGTGCAATGTCATCGCTGATCATGTACGCGATAACAGCGTCGAGTTCCAGGTGGTTGACCCACGCTGCGAACCGCTCGCGGCTGTCGGTGAGCTTCTCCACGGCCTCGTCCAGGTCGAACCGTGCGACCGGGCCGAGGCGGACGGTGTCGACGCCCTCGTCGTCGACGAAGAACGCGAGGATCAGCGAGTTGTTCGGGTAAAACCCGAGGATGCCGGGGAGGTTCGCGAGGATCTCGCCGTGAGATGCAAGCGTGTGGGAATGAGTGGACATGGCAGTGCTCCTTTGCACGAATACGGGGTGTACACGGTCAATCCCGTATTCGGTCCGGCTCTGCCGGTCGCAGGCGTATCCCAGCAGTGCAGTGCCTTTGTGCGCTGGGCGTCGCTAGCGCAGCCTGATGCCTTCTCGCCGGGTGCGAGCGCTAGCGACGCAGCCTGTGCCTAAGCGTCGGCTTCGATGCGCTTGAGAGCGCGATAGATCGTCGGCCGCGAGACGTTGAGTGTCCTGGCTACTGCGCTGACGGACTTGCCGCCCTCAATAAGCTTTCTCCCGAACGCCACGGTTGAGCAGTCTCACCCCCCGAGATAGGCAGACCCCCCGAACTGCCGGCTCCCGTGGCGTTCCTTCGTTGCCGCCGACCTCGCAATCACTAAGCAATGCCCCGAAAACCTGCGCCGCTTCGTTGGAGCGTCGCAGTTCCGTTTGGTGCAGGATTTTGACCCTAGTGCACCAGCTAGTGCACCAAATGGTGATCCGCTCACAAAATGAAGAAGGCCCCTACCAGCATTTGCACTGGTAGGGGCCTTATCTTAGTAGCGGGGGCTGGATTCGAACCAACGACCTCTGGGTTATGAGCCCAGCGAGCTACCGAGCTGCTCCACCCCGCGTCGGGCGACTTCTCGCCTGCTGCCGTGATCGGCAACGGCGTTAACTATACGCACGGGGACATGAAAGACCAAATCCCCTGGTCCCGCGGTTGCGGGCCAGAGGATTGTTCACCCGGTGTTCACCGTGTTTCTACCGCGCTACTGGAGCTTCTGGTAGTTCTCCACGGCGCGGTCGAGCTTGTCCAGGGCGCGGCCGTATTCCTCGAAGGAGCCGTCACGGGCGCCTTCGATGCCGCGGAGTGCGTCGTCGATCTCCTTGAGGGCGCCGTCCTTGTCGCCGGCGGGAGCGCCCGTGGAGCCCTCGGCCTTGTTCTCCTCAGCCGACTGCTCCCCGTCCTTAGGCTCGGCCGCAGGGTCGGGCACGCCTTCGCCGGCGATGCTGATGTCCTGGGCTTCCTTGGCATCAATGCCCACCTGGCTCAGAGCCTGGGAGACGGTCGGGGCGTAGCCGACGCGGTCCTTGTAGAAGACGAGCACGCGCAGCAGCTTCGGGAAGGCGGAGGCCTGGTCCTTGCGCTGCGAGTAGATCGGCTCGACGTAGAGGATCTCGCCGTTGCCGACAGGCAGGGTGAGCAGGTTGCCGTTTTTCAGGTCGTTGGAGCCCTCCCACAGGGTGCGGTCACGGGCGACCTGGTCGGAGGACATCAGGGCATCCTGGGCCTGCTTCGGGCCGCGGGTCTGCGTGTTCGTCGGCAGGACGCGGACGGTGATGTGGCCGTAGTTGTCCGCGTCCGACGAGACAGCCATGTGGGCGGAGAGGAACTCGCGGTCCAGGCCGCGGTACGGGGTGATCAGCTGGAAGGACGGGTTCTTCGTCTTCGGGTCAGCTGCAACCACGTAGTACGGCGGCTGGTTCAGCTCGTTGCGGCCCTCCGGCGCCGTGGGGTCGTTCGGGACGGACCAGAAAGCGTCGTTGTTGAAGAACACACCCGGATCAGACACGTGATAGCGGGCCAGCAATTCACGCTGCACCTTGAACAGATCTTCTGGGTAGCGCAGGTGCTCGCGCAAGTCGTCGGAGATTTCCGAGGACGGGTGGACGGTGCCCGGGAAGGCGCCCATCCATGCCTTGAGAACCGGGTCCTCCTCGTCGAAGGCGTAGAGGTCCACGCTGCCGTCGTAGGCGTCGACGGTGGCCTTGACGGAGTTGCGGATGTAGCCGACCTCATTGTTCACCAGGCGTTGGTCGGTGCCCTCCGGATTGAGTGCGTCCACGGTAGTGGACTGCAGGGAGGTGCGCGTGGAATACGGCAGCGCCGACAAGGTGGTGTAGCCGTCGACGACCCACTTGATGCGGCCGTCCACGACTGCCGGGTAGGTCTGCTGGTCGGTGGTCAGCCACGGAGCGACCTTCTCCACACGCTGGCGCGGGTCGCGGTCGTACAGGATGCGGGAATCGCCGCCGACGCGGTCGGACAGGATGAGGTTGAGCTCCTGGTACTTGATTGCGTACGCGATGCGGTCGATCCAGTTGCCGATCCCCACTCCGCCTTCACCGTCGTAGGTGAACTGGGTGCCGTCGGTGTCGTACTCGAGCGGGCCCTGGCCCACATCGCCGACAACGGCGTAGTCGAGGCCGTCGCCCGCCGAAGCGATGACCGGACCGTAGTAGACGCGCGGCTGGTCGACGCGGATACCCAGGTCTTCCGCGTCCTTTTTCTCCGCGGCGTTCTGGTTCGCCTGCAGGTCCGAGACTGTGAAGACAGGGAGGCCGCCGCGGGTGGAACCTGCGTCCTGGGCTGCCTCGTCGACGATGCTCGCCTGCGCCGCGACGAAGCCGTTGCCGTGGGTGTACACGGTGTGACGGTTGAGCCAGTCCTTCTGGTTCTCCTGCAGGGCGTTCGGGTTCAGCTCGCGGGCAGCCACGACATAGTCGCGCAGCTCGCCGTCAACCGTGTAGCGGTCCATGGCCAGACTGTCCGGGAAGCCGTAGAAATTCTTCAGCTGCTGGTTCTGGGTGAAGGTCGGGCCGAGGATATCTGGGTCCAGCAGGCGGATATTCGAAATGGTGGCGGAGTCGTTGCCAACCTCACTGTCGTCAGTTTTCTCCGCGCCCCAATTGTTCTCGTAGGTGACTTTGTCGTCGGTGAGCCCGTATGCCTCGCGGGTGGCCTCGATATTGCGGGCGATGTAATCCGCCTCCCGCTCCTGGCGGTTCGGGTTGACAGAGAACTGCTGCAGCAGGGCCGGCCACGCCTGGCCGATGACCAGAGAGGACAGCACCATCAGCACGGTGGCCATGACGGGCACACGCAAGTCCCTGAACACCACGGAAGCGAAGAACGCGGCGGCGACAAGGACGGCGATGATCATGAGGATGATCTTCGCCGGCAGCTGCGCGTTGATGCCGGTGTAAGACGCACCCGTGAAGATGTCGTTGCGGTCGAACAGGAGGCTGTAGCGCTGCAGCCAGTAATCGAGGGCCTTGACGAGCATCCACAGGCCCGCGGTGACGGCGAGCTGGATCAGCGCCGGACGGGAGATACGCCCCTTGGTGCCGGCGGCCTGGCTGGCGATGCGGATGCCGCCGAGCAGGTAGTGGCCGACCAAGCCGACGAGAAACGCGATGACGAGGAGCATCGACAGGACGCTGACGATGGTGGTCAGTCCTGGCAGGGCGAAAGCGTAAAAACCGAGGTCGCGGCCGAACTGGGCGTCAGTCGTGCCGAAGGATTCGGAATTGACCCACAGGAGGAAGGTGCGCCAGGTGCTCTGCCCCAGCAGACCGCTGACCAGGCCGACCGCGACAGGCACCCACACCAGCAGCGGGCGGATGCCGGACCGGATGGCCGCCCGGTTGATCGTCATCGGGGAGTTCGGGTCGCCCAGCGACGCGAAGTCGCCGTCGCTATCGCGTCCGCGCCACGCGAAAAAGGCGGCGGCCCAGGTGACCGCGGCGCCGACTGCACCGAAGATCACGAACAGGACGACACGGGCGATGATGGTTTTCGTGAACACCCCTCGGTAATCCAGCTCGCCGAACCAGCGGAAGTCGGTGTAGAAACCGACCAGGATCGGAACGAGGAAGAGCACCAGGGCGATGACCGCCATGATGGTCACGAATTTATTCGAGGATTTCCCCGGTTTCGGACGGGGGCGGTTAAGCCGCGTGGCCAAAATCCTGCTCCTTATACGGTCTGTAGCGTTTTCTCTGGCAGTGAGCTATTAAGCTCTTACACTAAATTGCTTAACGCCTAAAAGACCAGAAGGGTTCCCTCTTGCCGCAGTTACAACGCCCCCAGCAGGCTCTGAACAAGGCCATGATGGAAGCTGTGGAGTTCGTCCACGCTGAAGGCTGGGACGCCTCTCCCACGCTGTTCGCGCTGGTACCCACAGAATTGGTTGCGGACCAGCTGGCATCGCTCGAGGAAGAGGCAGATTCGCCGCTGACCTTGATCGTCCAGGAGGACATGCCGGAGCACATCCAGCCCGGCTCGGACGAGCTCGGCGACTACCTCACGCGCCTCGTGTGGCCCGAGGAGATCGCGGGGCTGGTGCTCGCCCAGGAAATCATGTTCAAAGACACCGCCGGTGCCTCCGCAGATGAGGCGCGTCCGGCGCGGCTGTTCTCAGGTGTGCTGCGCGAAGAGGGCATCGAGCAGACCTTGCTGCAGCTGCGCCCGACGGAGGAGGAGCTGGAGGAGGCCGGCCCGTTCGCACAGGACGATATCCAGCTGCGCGGCGGCCCGGGGGTGGCCCCGGCTGTGCTTGGGGCGCTGCGTTACAGCTTGGAAAATGAAGAAATAGACTAGAACCAAAGGAAGCTTCACACGCCTCCGGGCCCGTCGATTGAAGGAGTCTGTCCCGCCGTGCTGTCCCCCACGTTCACCCGCCGCGCATGCGTGCCCGTCGCACTCGCGCTCGCGCTCGGCCTGTCCTCGTGCTCGTCGAAGGATGAGAAACCGGCCGGACCGTCCGAGACAGCACCGCAGAACACTGAAACGGCAGCGGAAACAAGTGAGCCGGACGCGAGCGGGGAATCTCCGGCTCAGACGGAGACGACTGGGGAGACTGGGACTTCTGAGACCACGGCGACGTCGACAAGCGGGCGCTGGCTCGGCGGAGGCGGCGGCGACAAGCTGGAGGAAGTCCGGGAGACGTTCGTGTCGCTCGCGCCTGAATCGCTTTTCGACGCCTTGGACACCTGCACCGAGACCAGCCTGCGCCACTCCTACGACTGCAGCGGTAAAGACATCGGCCAATTCCAGTTCTTCGAGTCCGAACCGATGGCCAAGGACACCGCGAATGTGCTGGAGGGGCTGAAGAGCTCCACGATCGTGGAGGAAACCGAGGACAAGCTCGTCGGCTGGAGCATGATCGGGCGCACCGCCGTGATCACCGTGGTGGATGTGGCCGAGGGCACCGTGCTGCAGCAGATGATGTCTTCTGAGGTGGAGGACCCCCGCGAGAGGATCTACGAACTCGGTCTCGCGGAGCGCAAGGGTGGGGCGGACAGCTCGGGTTCCAGCGCCAGCACGTCAGAACCCCGCCCCTAAAGCTAAGAAGCCTTAACCGGCGGGGCGCCGCTGAATCAGTCCGCTTCGCAGGTCTGTACCGGTTCGCCGGTGGAGAAGGAGTGCATGGCGGAGATTGCGTCGTCAAGCGTGGCCACCTTCGCGACGACCATGCCGCCACTGTCCACCTTGCGTGCCTCGGCGCAATTCTTCTCGGGGGCCAGGAAGAGCTCGGCGCCGCCGTCGCGCGCGGCCTCGAGCTTGTGGGTGATGCCGCCGATCGGGCCGACGCTGCCGTCTTCCGCGATGGTGCCGGTGCCCGCGACGTTGCGGCCGCCGTTGAGCTCGCCGGGCGAGAGTTTGTCGATCACGGCGAGAGAGAAGATCATGCCTGCGCTTGGGCCGCCGACGTCTTTAAGGTTGTAGGTGACGTGGATGTCGCCGGCCGGCTCCGAGGTCATGGTGATGCCCAGCAGGGGCAGCTCCTTGTCTTCGGGGTTCTCCCCCAGCTCCACCGTGGCTTCTTTACCGGCCGCCTCACCGCGCGTGTAGGTGACGGTGACCTCGTCGCCCGGGTTCTTGGCGCGGATTTTGTCCTGGACCTGCTGCGGCTCGGTGACCTCTTCCCCGTCGACGGCGGTGATGGTGTCCCCCGCCTCGATCTCTCCGGCGGCGGCGGTGCCCTCGACTACGTCGTGGACGATGATCTTCGTCGGCTCACCCAAATGCTTCATCGCGGCGACCGTCGCGGCGGACTCGGAGGCGACGAACGATGCCTCGTTGTGCTCGCGCATCTGCTCGTCGGTCATATCACGCGGCATGATCTGGTCGATGGGCACGAGCGTGTCGCCGGAGACCAGCCAGCGGCTCAGCGCCTGCCCCATCGTCATGTTGGTGCGCACCGAGACAGTGGTCATGTCGAGCGAGCCGGACGTCTCGTCGAGCTCGCCGCCCTCGATCTCCACGACCGGGGTGCCCTCCACCTCCGACAAAGTGTTGAAGGTCGGGCCCGGACCTTCCGCGGCGAACGGTACTGTCAGCTTGACTGGTGTGCCCGGGATTCCCCCCACCATCAGCATCAGTGCCATAAGCGCGAGCGGCACGCCGCCCCAGATGAGGGCGCGGCGGCGGGTGCGCTGGACGTCGGTCTGCTTTGCTGCGGGTTTTTCCACGGGTGTAAAGCCTACATGGCGCGTGTTCGCTCTCAGCGTTGCTCCCTGCCCCGGTAATTCGTGGACCTGCCCCGATACCCGCCGGTAGGCTTGCCACCATGGTTAACGGATTCGGGTTTTCTTTCCCCAACCACGACGGAGACGACGACAACGATCGCGACCGTGATCGCGACCGCGACCGCGAAAATGATGGGCGCGGCGACGGCAACGGCCGCGGCGGCGACCAGTCCAACCCGTTCGGCCAGTTCGGTTTCGCCTTCGGCAACGGCGGCGGCGCGAACTTCAGCGGCAACCTGGGCGACATCCTCGGTCAATTCGGCGAAATGCTCTCCGGCATGGGCCAGCAGGGCCAACCCGGTCAGCCGGGCCAGGAAGACGGCAAGCCGAAGCAGGATCCGGTGAATTACGACGTGGCGCTGCGCACCGCGCGCCGCGGCATCAAGGAGCCGAAGGGCGTGACCGCGAACGACCGCACGGCAGTCAGCGAGTCGACCCGCCTGGCCAACCTCTGGCTGGACGACGCTTCCGCGTTGCCCGATTCGGGCGCTCGGCCGGAGGCGTGGAGCGCCGACGAATGGCTGACCAACACCTTGCCCACTTGGAAGCGCCTGGTCAGCCCTGTGGCCGAACACATGGACCGTGCCCAGCTCGACGCGATGCCGGAACAGGCCCGCGAGATCTTCGGGCCGATCACGCAGATGCTCGGCCACTTCAACTCCATGAACTTCGGCGCGAAGCTAGGCCAGGCGCTCGGTGACCTGGCCAACCAGGCTCTGACCGGCAACGACTTCGGGCTGCCCGTCGCACCGAGCGGCGTGATCGGAATTGTGCCGAAGAATATCGAGCCGATTTCGGACCAGCTGTCCATCCCCGGTCAAGAGGTGCTCGTGTACATCTCCGCCCGTGAGGCGGCACGCCAGCGCCTGTTCACGCACGTGCCGTGGCTGGTGGAGCGCATCGTCTCCTCCGTGGAGGAGTACTCGGTGGGCCTCGAGCTGGACACTTCCCACATCGAGGAGCAGATCCGCAACCTCGACTTGGAGTCCGGCGACCCGGCCAAGATCCAGGAGGCGATGAGCGGCATGCAGGACATGGACATGTCCCCGCGCGTGACCTCCCGCAACGCCGCTGCCGCGTCCCGTCTGGAAACGCTGCTGGCACTCGTGGAGGGCTGGGTCGAGGTCGTCGTGGAGGATGCACTCGGCGAGCGCATCCCCTCCACCGCGGCGCTGACCGAGTCGTGGGCGCGACGCCGCGCCACCGGCGGTTCGGCCGAACACGCATTCAACAACATCGTCGGCATTGAGCTGGGCACCCCGAAGACAAATGAGGCGGCGGATCTGTGGCGCCGCGCCACCAACGCCGTCGGCGTCGACCGCCGCGACAAGGTGTGGGACCACCCGGACTTCCTGCCTACTGCGGAGCACTTGGACAACCCGGCCGCGTTCATTGACACGCTGCTCGACGACACTCCGGATGCGCAGTTCGATGAGGAGATCGCCAAGCTCGAGGAAATGCTCGCCAACGAGACCGGCCCGAGCGAAGACGACCGCCCCACCGACAAGGACCGAGAGCAGGGCAACAAGAACGACCGAGACGACGGAGACGGCGACTAAGCCGGCCCGAAACGCTGGTACGCCTCCAGGTAGCCTTTCGCGCGTTCAGCGCGGGGCACTCGGTCGGCCCACTCCCAGAACTCCGGCCCGTGGCCAGGAATGAAAGTGTGCACCAGCTCGTGCACGACAACGGCGTCGACGACCCAGTCGGGCACGTCGCGAAGCCGGTCGCTGATCCGGATGTCGCCGGTTGAAATTGTGCACGACCCCCACTGAGTGTTGTGGTTGCTCGCCCACCGCACGGAACCGATATTAGCTTTGCCGTCGAGGACCTGCTTGTTCAGCTTTTCTGCGCGCGCGAGCAGGTCCTCGTCCGAAACCGCGTGCGAGGTCGTGCGCCGGGACAGTTTCGCCAGAATCTCCCCGACGGCCTCACGTTCCTCCGCTGCGGAAAACCGCGCGGGAATGCGCACCACGATCTTGTCCCCCGCGTGGCGTGCCTGCACCGTGCGTGTCCTGCGCGCCGAACGGATCACCTCCACGCCTTCGGGCGGCCATTGCCCGCCGCCGGATGTCGTTTGAAATGGACGTTGCATGGGTGCGGATGCTCTCTGCCGCTGGAATAGTGGCGGTCGGGGGTGGAAATTTTGCTGGACGATTCAACACTAGTCACGCTCGGCCACGGGGTGCGCGTACTTGCCCGCGGGGAGGATGCCGTGCAATTCGGTGTGGACGCGACACGCAGCGGAGTCGTGGAGACACCGCTCGCGCCCGTACTCAGCAGGGCACTCGGGGGCACAGATTGGCCGCTGACCGTCGGCACGCTGAAAGACAGGCTCGTCGGCGAGTGCCGCGTGGACACGACATCCGCGCGCACGCTTATCGACGATTTGTGGTCCTACCGCATCCTCGTCCCCGCCGAGCCGGCGGCGGTGGCAGTGCTGGGGACGTCGCTGTTAGCACGGGAGATCACGCGGGTGCTCAACGCCTGCGGGGCTATGGTGCGCATCCCGCTGACCAACGAGGACACCGCGGACTTCATGGAGCGGCAAGACGGCGTTCCTGTGGTCGTGGTGGACCGCGCGCACGAATACTTGACGCACGGCCGGGCGCTCAAACGCCACAGCGGCTGGCTTGTACCGGTGCTCTCCTACGACTCGCGGGTGATCGTCGGCCCGGTGGCCCGGGACGGCCGCTACGCCTGCGCCATGTGCGCCTACATGCATCTGCAGGACCGGGACGAGCACTTCCACCACACCTCCGCCGCGCTAACGCAGCAGCCCGCAACGATGGATCCCGTCGTGGCCGCAGTCGGTGCCGCCGCTGCCGCAGTCGTGGTCAGACGGCTGTGCGGCATGCCCGACCCGCCCGGGGTCATCGCGGAAACTCCGGGCATTGGCTGGGCCGCCGTGGTGGACCCGCTCGGTTCGCAACCCGTCGTGGACGTGGACATGGCCCCGCACCCGCAGTGCCCGGTGTGCGCCGCGCAGGAAATCTGACCTGCTGCTAGCGATAATCCTCGAGCACAGCGAGCAGGTCCTCGCCGTACTGCTCGAGCTTGGCTGGCCCGATCCCGGAGATGTCCAGCAGCTCGCCTTCGCTGGCGGGCATCGCCTCCACAACCGAGAGCAGCGTCGCGTCCGTGAACACCATGTACGGCGGATGCTGAGCTTCGCGCGCGACCTCGAGACGCCACTGTTTCAGCGCCAAGAATGCGGCTTCATTGTAGGTCGGTTCGCAGTCCTCATGGCGGCCGAGGCTCTTCTCCGCCGGGGTGGCGAGCTGATTGCCGCACACGCGGCACCGCTTGGAGCGTTTCAGCCGCTCTGGCGCGGCCTCCACATCCAGCTGCGGGGCGATACCGTCGAGGAAGCGGGAGCGCTCGCGGGAAGCTCGGCCACCCTCCTGCCGGGCCAGCGACCACGACAGGTGTAGGTGCTCGCGGGCACGGGTGATGCCCACGTAGAACAAGCGGCGCTCCTCCTCGATCTGATCGTCGCCGGCCTTGATGGCGTGCGAGATCGGCAGGGTCTTCTCCACCAGTCCGGCGAGGAAGACCGCATCCCACTCCAAGCCCTTCGCGGCGTGGAGGCTGGCCAGCGTCACGCCGTCGACAGCCGGGGGCTGCTTCGCTTCCGCGCGCTGGCGCAGGGACCCCAGCACCCCGGGCAAGTCGGTGGCCTCGCCGGTGCGGACAATGTCGGCGATGAGCTCCACCAATGCGTTGAGTGTCTGCCACCGCTCGCGCTGGCGGGCGCCCTCTGGCTCGGTGGCCGACAGGCCCAGCGGCGCGAACGCCGCCTTGGCCACCGCCACTGGGTCGTCGGGCAAGTCGTTGCGGCGGGTGGCGGAGACGAGCACGTTGATCGCCTCGCGGATTTCGGGCCGGGTGAAAAAGCCTTCGCCGCCCCGGACTTGGTAGACCACGCCGGCATCGGAAAGCGCCTGCTCGAACACCGCCGACTGCGCGTTGATGCGGTAGAGCACGGCGATCTCGCGGGCGGGGGTTCCCGCGGCGATGAGTTTCTTGATCTGGGCGGCGACATCGCGCGCCTCCGAAGGCTCGTCCGGGTAGGAGGCGAATGTCGGCTCCGGCCCTGGATCGCGCATGCCCTGCAATTCCAGGCGGGTGCCCGCTTCCCTGCCCGTGGCCTTGGAGATGACGGTGTTGGCCAGGTCGGTGACCTCGGGTGTGGAACGGTAGTCCCGCTGCAACTTCACCACGGTGCCGTGCGGGTACGTGCGGGAGAAATTCAGCAGGTAATCCGGCGTCGCGCCGGTGAAGGAGTAAATCGTCTGGTTGGCGTCGCCCACCACAGTGAGGTCGTCGCGCTGACCGAGCCAGCCCTCCAGCACCCGCTGCTGCAGCGGGGTGACGTCCTGGTACTCGTCCACGACGAAGGTCTGGTACTGGTTGCGGAATTCCTCGGCAACGGCCGGGGCATTCTCCAGCGCGCCGGCGACGTGCAGCAACAAGTCGTCGAAATCGAGCGCCATGCCCTCCGGGCTGGTCTTGGCTTCCTCGTAGCGCTTGTACACGGCCGCGACTTTCTCCGCCGCTGCTGGCGGCTCGCGGTGGGAATTCTCAATCGCGCCGGCGTAGCCCTCCGGTGTGATCAGGGAGGCCTTGGCCCACTCAATCTCGCCGAGGAGGTCGCGCACGAGCTCTTTGTCCGGTTCCAGGCCGACGGTGCGGGTGGCGCGGGCGACGAGCGGGAATTTGTTGTCGATCAGTGTCCACGGCAGGTCGCCCGCCACCTGCGGCCAGAAATACCGAAGCTGGCGCAGTGCCGCCGCGTGGAACGTGCGGGCCTGGACACCGCCGATGCCCATCGTGCGCAGGCGGTCGCGCATCTCCCCCGCCGCGCGGGAGGTGAAGGTGACGGCCAGGACCTTTTGCGGCACGACGAAGCCCTGGTCGATCAGGTGCGCAATGCGGTAGGTGATGGTGCGGGTCTTACCGGTTCCCGCGCCGGCGAGAATGCACACCGGCCCCCGTGGCGCGGTGGCGGCGACTCGCTGGTCTTCGTCGAGCTGGTCGAGATCGATCACGTATTAATCATCCTCTTGCGAACGGGCGGCCTCGGACAGGTCGTCCGGGGTCTCCTCGGCGTAGCGGATGTACAGGAGCTTGTCGCCCGGCTCGACGGTCTCCGCCTCCGGGGAATCGAGGCGGTAGAGCTCGCCGGAGCGGACCACACCCAAGACGATGTCGGCGAGGTGGCGCGGGTTCGCTCCCACTTCGTCGTCGAGGACCATACGCTCGGAGACCGTGAATCCGGCGTTGGGGCTGAGCAGGTCCTCCATCATGGCCACCACGGTCGGGGTGGAGGTTGCGATGCCGAGCAGGCGTCCGGCTGTTTCCGAGGAGATGACCACCGAGTCCGCGCCCGACTGCTCCAGCAGGTGCTGGTTCTCAGCTTCGCGCACCGAAGCGACGATGTTCACGCCCGGGTTGATCTCGCGCACCGACAACGTGACCAGCACAGCGGTGTCATCCGAGGACGGTGCGACCACCACGGACCGGGCGCGGCTGACACCGGCAATCTTCAGCACGTCTGATTTGGTGGCGTTGCCGTGGACGCACACCAGCCCCCGGTTCTCCGCGTGGACGAGGGCTTCGTTGCTGGCATCGATGACGACGATATTGGAGGGCGACATGCCGTCGGCAAGCAATGCCTCGACAGCGGACCTGCCCTTGGTGCCGTAACCGATGATGATGGTGTGGTTGCGCACGGTTTTCCTCCACCGTTGAAGTTGCAGCGTCCTACGGGAATCCTCCGTGAGCACGGACAGCGTTGTGCCGACGAGCAGCATCAGGAACGCCACGCGCAACGGAGTGACAATGAAGATGTTGACCAACCTGGAAGATTGAGTCACCGGGGTAATATCGCCGTAGCCGGTGGTCGAGAGCGACACGGCCGAGTAGTACACGGCGTCGATGAATGTCAACGGCTCGGAGTACGCGTCCTTATCCATCCACACGATCACGGCGACGATGACCACGAGGAGGATCGCGTACACGAAGCGGCGGCTGATCAGCGCCCACGGAGTGCTCCGCGCCGCCTGCGGGAGGCGGATGACGTTGATGAGCGCATGGTCAGGAAGCGCGGTGAGTTCCTCACCGCGCAGCCTGCTGCGGAATGAAATCCGCGGACCAAACGAAAGCGCCATATCACGACTCTAAACTGGCCGGAGCCGCTCGTTGCAGCAAGCCCTCCAGCTCCCCGCGTTCAGGCAGGTCAGTGGGCGAGAAGTCCTCACCGGTGCGGACGTAGAAGAAGACGGCGCGAATGGGCTTGCCGTCGGCGGCGATGCGGCGCCACGCCTCGCGGTAGACCGCTAGCTGCAGTTTCGCTGCGCGCATCTCCGCCGCCTGGGGCTTGCTGCCGGTCTTCCAGTCCACGATGGTCCACCCGTCGGGGTCCTCGAAAACGGCGTCGATGCGCCCACGCACCGTGGATGTCCCCAGATCGATTTCAAAGGGGTGCTCGATGTGGGCGGGAGTGCGGGTGGCCCACTGGCTGGCGGAGAAATTCTCCTTCAGCCGCGCCAGGGTCTCGGCATCCACGTCCGGCTCGAGGTTGCCGGGCAGCTCATCGTCGTCCAGCAGGGGACGCGCCCCGAAGAACCCCTCGATCCATTCGTGGAAGGCGGTGCCGCGCTTGGCGTAGGCGTTCGGTTTGAACGGCACCGGGCGGCGCGCGCGGCGGGCGAACTGCTCCGGGTCAGCACGCAAGGCGACGATGTCGGAGGCGGTCAGCGTGGCCGGCATGACCACGGGCACAGCGGGCCGCTCCGCGGCTTTGTGCTCCTCGATGAGTGCCTCTGTGTCGCGCTCCCACAGGGAGTACAGCTCACCGTCCGCCAGCGCGGGCAGTTCTCCGCGTGCGGCGCGGACCGTCTCTGCCGCTGCCACTGTCGCGGGCTCGGCCGAGTAGTGGGGCCACAGGCCTTCGCGGGTCGCAGTCGGTGCGTCCTCCCCGGACTCGCCGCCCTCCCACCAGTGCAGGACCTCCGCCGCGGGTGTGCCTTCGGGGTGCATGAGCACGTCGCGCAGGGCACGGAAGTGCGCGTAGGGCTCGGCCTGCCTTTCACGGTCAGGCACGATGGCGGAGCCGGTGACCATGAGCCTTTCTGCCGCGCGGGTAACCGCGACGTAGAACAAGCGTGCCGCTTCTTCCTCGAGCTCGGCCTTCTTGGCCTTTTTGTACTCTTCGGAGAGCTTCTGGAATTCGGAGCGGTCTTCAGCGGCACTAAACACGTCGTAATCATCGTCTGGGACGTGCTTGACCTGGCTGAGAAAAGTCTCGGTGGTGACGCTGTAGGTCTGGGTGTCCGCGTGCACAACGGCGACAGTGTCCCACTCCAGGCCCTTCGCTTTGTGAGCGGTGAGGATCTGCACCCGGTCGCCGCTGGTGCTCACGGAACCGGGTTCGAGGCCGTCCTCATGCTCGGCGGCCAAGTCCAGGTAGGACAGGAAGCCCTCAATATCGGCGCCCGGGTAGGCGGCGACGGTCTCTGCGAATTTATCCAGGTGGACGGTGCCCGTCTGCGACGGGCGCGCAAGGACTTCGGTGCGGATGCCGAAGGTGGCCACGAGGTCGTCGAACAGGTCCGGCAGGCGTTTGCCCAGACTGCGGGTGCGCAGGGCGCGCAGCTTCGCGGCCAGGGCTTGCAAGCGCAGCAGCCCCTCCGGTGAATAGCGCTCGGGCTCACCCAGATCGGCCACCGCGTCGCCGAGGCCCACGCTGCGCTCGTTCTCCCCCACCGCGTTCTCGGCGTTCTCGATCAGCTCCGCCAGCTGCACCTGCAGGCGCTCGCGCGGGTCGGTGTCCGCGGGCAGCTCGTCGACGGCATTCGCACGCCGCTCGCCGGCCAGATTCACCGCACGGCCGGCCAGCGCGGAAATGTCCTTCAAACCCAGACCGCACGCGGGGCCGGCGAGGATGCGCAACGCGGCGGCCGAGTCCTGCGGGTGCACAAGCATGCGCGCCACCGCGACAGTGTCCGCCACTTCGGGCACGGTGAGCAGACCGGCGGTGCCCACGATCTCGTAGGGCACGCCGCGCTCCTCCAGAGCCTCTGCGATGGCCGCGGAATGCCTGTTCTTGCGCACCAGCGCAGCCGAGGAGACTTCCCTGCCAGCGTCGACGCGCCCGTGATAATCCTCGGCCAGCATGTCGGCGACGACGGCTATCTCCTCGTCCTCGGTGGCGTAGAAACCCAGCTCGACGACGCCCGGCTGCGCGTCGGGTTTCGAGGTCAGCGGCTCCACGGCGCGCTGACTGCCCTCCGGGGTGCCCAACACCGCGGCGGAAACAGAATTTGCTGTGGCCAGCACCTCCGGCGGATTGCGCCACGAGGTGGTCAACTGCGTCTTCGGTGCGGGAGAACCGTCCGGCAGCGGGAAGTCGTCGACGAAGGCGGCCAAGTTCGCAGCGGTGGCTCCGCGCCAGCCGTAAATGGCTTGCATCGGGTCGCCCACCACGGTGACGGTGAGCGGGTGGGCGTGGCGGGACGGGTCGTCCCGGTTCTCCCCGAACAGGCTGCGCAGCAGCACGCGCTGGGCGTGGGAGGTGTCCTGGTATTCGTCGAGCATGATCACGCGGAAACGGTCCCGCTGGGAGGCGCCCACACCCGGATGGTCGGCGGCCATCTGCGCCGCCACGGACATCTGCTCGTTGAAGGTGACCACGCCGCGCTCGCGTAGTTCGCGGCCGAGCTCCAGGGCAAGATCCGCGTAGGCGCGGCGGAGCTGCTGGTGGTCGGCCCACCCCTGCACCGTCTTGTTGTAAGTCTCTACCTGCCCTTTACCGCGCGGGAGGCTAGCCAGGTTGTCCAGGAACGCCTCGGTTTCCTCCGCGATGCGTTCGTGCGGGAAGAGCTCGTTGCCCATGTTGGTGACCAGCTGCAGCAGAGTGTCCACCACCGTGTCTATGGCCGGGTTTTCGGCCACCCCGTGGAGCAGCTTGCCGCCGTGGTCGTTGACCACCTCCCAGGCGATCGAGTGGAGCTCTGCGTCGGTGATCAGGCGCGCATCCGGCTCGACGGGCACGAGTAGGCCGTATTCGCGGATCAGGTTGCCCGCGTAGGAGTCGTAGGTGGACACCGTCGGCGCGATCGCGGTCAACGATTCCGCTAGATTCCCCGTCGGGTCAAGGCGGCGGACCACTTGCTCGTCGACCGCGAGCTTCTCCAGCCGGGTGCGGATGCGCTTGCCCAGCTCCTGCGCAGCCTTCCTGGTGAAGGTCAGGCCGAGAACTTCTTCGGGCCGGACGTAGCCGTTGGCCACGAGCCACACCACGCGCGAGGCCATGGTCTCGGTCTTTCCGGCGCCGGCGCCGGCGACAACGAGCAACGGGCCCGGTTCGGCGCCGATGACGGCGGCCTGCTGGTCGGTGGGCATGAATTTCTCGCCCATGTAGCGCCACAGCGTCGTGGGCGGGACGGGAGTGCTAGCCACGGGTGGTCACCTCTCCTTCAGGCTGTGCCGGGCAGATGGATTTCAGTTGGCAGAACGCGCAGTGGTCGCCGGTCACTGCGCGCAGCTCCGGGCCCGTCATCTCGTCGATGAGCGGACTGATCAGCTCCGCGAATTCAGCGAGCTGCCCGGAATCCTTCGGCGACTGCGTGCGCACGGTCGGTTTCTTGGCTTTCGCCGCGGGGAAGAACAGGATTCCGCCGCCGACGTCCAGCGGCTTCTCGCCGTCCCCTGCGGTGACCACGGCCCCGTCGCGCCACACTCCGCGGCTCAACGCCAGCTGGTAGCTGAGCAGCTGCGGGTGTTCCTCGGCCTCCTTCAGCGGGGTCGCTGACTTCCCGGTCTTCAGGTCGACAATCTGCACCGGCCCGTCGCCGTCGGCATCGCCTTCGCGTTCCAGCCGGTCGATGCGGCCTCCGATGGCCAGCCCTGGCACGACTTCCACGTGGACGGGCACCTCCACGCCGAGCTGCGAGAAGGTCCCGCGGGTGGAGTCGATCCACTGTTCGCACCGGTCCAGCACAGTGGTGAATTCGGCCAGATCGTTCGCTTCCTTCCACGGCGGGACACTGAACAGTGCGCGGTACGCCTCGATCGTGTCGGCGCGCGCAAGGTCACGGTCGACGCCGTTGCCGAGCGCCTCGAAGAAGTAGTGGATCAGCGTGCCGCGCGTCATCGCGTCATTCGCCGCGGGCGCGATCTCGCGTTCGAGCACCCCGCTCATCGGGCATTTCAGCAGGCCCTCGATGCGCGAAGGCGACAGGCGGGCGGGCCGCGGGAGCGGCTCGCTTATCGATGGCTCCGTCGTCCCCCACCACTGCCCCGGATCCGCCGCGGCGATGCCGGCGTCCGCCAGACGCGCCAACTGCCGCGCCGCCTGCAGCCGCGTCTGCTCGCTCGAGTCACCGTCGGTGAGCGCGCGGCGCAGTTCCGCGACAATGTCCTCCACTGCCAGCACGCGGACTGCACCGGCGTCGGAACGCAACTCCTCACTATCCCCGCCCACGCTGTCGAAGAGTGCCGGGGCGGCCTCCGCGGCCGCCTCCGCACTCACGAGCTCTTGCGCAGGGACGGGAACAGCCGCGATCTCCTGGGGCACGATGCCGTAGTCGGCGGCGAATTCGGCGATGAAGCGCGACGGTTCCACCACCTCGTCGCCCTCCTCCGAATGCACCGCAGTGACGACGATGCGGTCGGTGGCGCGGCTGACCGCCATGTGGAACAGGTGACGCTCCTCCTTCAAGCGGTCCGCGATGTGGGAGACCGGCGTGGCCGGGTCAATGCCCTCGTCGACCAGGTCGACCAAGTCCTCCTGCCGCATGAGCGTGCCCGTCTCGCTGAGCGTCGGCCAGGACAGCTCCTGCACACCCGACACGATGACGCGCGCGAATTCCCGTCCGGCGGCGCCGTGGGCGGTCAGCAAGGGCACCGCATCCGGGGTGGCGGTGCGCCGGTCGCGCACGCCGGTGGGCAGCTCCTGCTCTTCGATGTGGGCGATGAAGGATTCCACCGTGGCGCTGGGGCGGCGCTCGGTGAAGTCCCCCGCCGCGTCGAACAGTGCCATCATCGCATCCAAGTCCCGGTCAGCCTGTGAGCCGGCCGCTCCACCGCGCAGTGCGATGGCCATGAGGCTGTCCGCCAGTTTCGTCGCCGACCAGATCGCCCACAGCACCTCCTCGACGCTGCCGCCTTCCGCCAACGCTGCCCGGCCGGCATCGAGCACGTCCCGGATCCGGTTCAGAATCTGCAGCTCGCGGTCCGTGAGCGTGGAGCCGAAATCAGGCAGGTCCTCCTCCTGCGCGAGCAGCTCTGACAGCGTCACTTCCGCGCGCGAGTCCGGCCGCCACCGACGCAGGCCGCGCAGGAGACGGCGCAGCGTGACGGGATCTGTGCCGCCGACGGGACCGAGCAGCAGCTCCCGCCACTGCGCCATGCTCAGCTGGCCCGTCAGTGCCTTGAGTCCGAGTAGCATGGCGGCAACGATGCGTTGCTCCGCCAGCACGACATCGGTCGGGTTCACGGCAACGGGCACGCCCGCCTGGAGCAGCGCGCGGCGCAGCGGCTCAATCATGCCCACCGAGCGCACAACGACGCCCATATCGCGCCAGGCGAGTCCGTCCTCGAGGTGCCAGCGGCGCAGACGGTCCACCACCGCGGCGTTATTCACCGCCGAACTCGGCGCGATGACCGCCTCCGCGCTGGGGTTGCGCTTCGTCGCCCCCAGATCGATGACCTGGGTTCCAGCGCCGGCACCAATACCGCCGCCGCTGGAACCCAAGCCGCGGAAGAACAGCGGTGAGGCGCCGCGGAAGCGGAAGACGGACTGTTCCTCGTCGCCGCCGATGACGGTGAGCTCAGCGCCTTCGGCGAGCTGCTCTACCAACTGGCCCGACGCCGGATCCAGGTGCTGGGCGTCGTCAACGATGACCGTGTGCCACGTCTTCGGCAGCGGAGCACGCACCGCGTGCGCGACCAGCTCGGAGGCGGAATAGCTGCGGGCGCCGTACAGGGCCATGACGTCCTGGTATTCGGCCAGGAAATCGCCGGCGGCCGACCACACCGGAATACCGTGGCGCTTCCCCATCGTGCGCAGATCGTCCGGGGTGAGCGTCCGCTCAACCGCGCGGAGCAGAAAGTCGCGCAACTGGCGGGCAAAACCCACCATCGGCAGTGCCGGGCGCAGCTCCGCCGGCCAGGTTCCTCCACCGTCCGTGGCGTGGCCCTGAAGGAGCTCGCGGATGGCGAAGTCTTGCTCAGCGCCGGAGATCAACCGGATCGGCTCTGCGTCAGCCGGGTTCTCCTCCGCAGCCGGATCACCCAGACGCACCAGTGCGAAGGCGAGCGAGTGGATGGAGCGCACGATCGGCTCATCGGCGACGAAGCCGGACACTGCGAGCCGGTCGGACAGCTCCGCCCTCACGCGCGCACCCGATTCCTTGGAGGCGGTCAGGAGCACCACACCAGCGGGATCGGCCCCGGCGCGGATCCGCTCCACCGCAGTGTCGATGAGAAAGCTGGTCACGCCGGAGCCGGCCTTGCCGGTGACTTTCCATGTGCCGCGGACGGGCAGCTCAACCGGCCATTCGCGGTCGGCCACGACACGTTCCCGGCCGACCAGGTAAGCCTGCGGGTGCGGCGGTAGCGTCACACCTGCCACGTGGGTGTCTTGGGTCTGTGTCATGCCCTACAGTGTGGCATCCGCCCCGGACACGAGCAGGCCGCGCACCCGCTCAATTTTCGCACTAATGTTCGAAGGATCGCCGAATTCGGTGTTCAGCGCCGCACGGTAATCCAGCGCGCGCTCGCACATGTAGGCCAAGTCCGGGATATGGGACCACCTGCCCAGCACGGCGTCATCGACGGCGTCGGCAAGGAGGCCGTCGATAAGCGCCAGCGCCGCGCTGTAACCGTGAGGCCGCGCAGCCGCGGCAGGGACGAAGTCCGTCAACGCGGGCGGCAGCGAGCCGGCGAACAGGCAGCAACCGAGGAAATCAGCGTGCACGACCTGCAGTTTCTTCCCTGGAAGCTGGTGGCCCGACCAAGCGGCGCGGTCCGCGCGCGCCCACGGGTCGTCGCGGTCGAGGGCGGGGACCGGGAAATGCGCCATGGTGTCGTCGAAGCGCAGCGCCGCGGCGACCGCCTCATCCACGCGGTGCCCCGGCTCGCCCTCCACGAAATCCGTGGCGTGGTAGCCCGCAACGGTGAAGCGGCCGTCGGTGGCGCGCACCGGGCGGGCGACGCGCACACCGGGCACGGTGACTTTCTCCCGCATCTTCGACGACCAGGCGGCGTGCCGGAACGCCGCGGAAATGACGATCCGACCGAAGCGCACACCGTTGCCCCACTCGGGGCCGAGTGGCTGCGCCTGGGCTTCGTCGGCTTGGAATGATGTCAGCACATGACCCGGGATCCCCAACAGTGCACCTCCTAGACCTGCGTCGGACGCGGATACGGCCATGGGTTGGCGCGGCAGGTGTCCTCGTTGTCCGGGTAGACTTCTTCCGGCGCGAGTTCGAACAGCTCCTTGTTGTTCAGGCTGAGGGTCTGCTGCATCATCACGGGCCCCAGATTGCCGTCGCCGTCGCACGGCTCATGCGCGGCGTAGCCCAGGGCGTGGCCGACCTCGTGGTTGATCAGGTACTGGCGGTACATCCCCAAATCACCGTTGTACGGTGCCGCGCCGCGCACCCAGCGGGACTCGTTGATGATCACCCGGTCGCCGTCCTTCTCGGTGAAAATCCGGCAGGAGGTCTCCAGCCCGAGGTCATTGCCGCAGGTCTCGCGGGTCGTGCCCACGGATGTGAGCTGGATGCGCAGATCCGGGTTGTCGCTGGCGGAGACATGCTCGAAGCGGAATTTCGGGTCATTCGTCCAGCCCCGGGGATCGGACAACGTGGCGTCGACAAGCGCGGCGAAAGAATCGTCGCCGCCGAAGCTGCTGGTGTCGATACCGTCCTCCACCTCGGTGGAAAAGCGCACGACCTTTTCCTTGCCTTCACCGGCCGTCATGCCCAGCGAGCCGACGGGGCGGTAGGTACCCTTGCCCTGCTCCGTGAAAGGGCCGCCCGGCGGCAGCTCGGTCATGGCCACTTTGCCTTCCGGCATATCCGGCACCGTCTCGCGCGACGAATCGCCGTTGACCTGCGTGCCTTGCGGCGCACGCGACGTCGCCCCGACTGTCTCGCCCTCCGGTGTGTTGACGATGCTCCAGATCACGAGGGCCGTCACCACAACCAGGACAGGAATGGCGTACGCGCGCCACCCATATGTGTCCACGAAACGACCGAGCTCGGAACGCTGGGCCTTTCTGTGGCCTTGGGCGGGGTGATGCGCGCCGTCCATACGGCCGTCCGGGTGGTAGGTCATGTCCCTCAATCTATCGCGGGGCTAGGCGGAGAAGCCGACAGCACGCGGGCTGGAGTTACCCAATTCCACGTAGAGGATGCGCTCGGTGCGCACGACGTACTTCATTCCCCGCTCGTCGTCGAGGGCCACCGTGGGCGCGCCCGACTCAATCGCCGAGGTGATTTCGCCGAGTAGCTCGTCCTGCTCCTTGGTGGAGGTGATGGAGAGTTCGCGGTGGGAGTCCGCCAGACCGATCTTGATTTCCATGCGTGCCGTCCTTATCTCTATTTCTTCTGCATTAATGCGTCGGTTCATCGTCCGCCGGGCGTCTAATCCTCTGATCACCGCCCATTGGACACAGTGCCGTTGCCGGCGTTGGTCATATTGTAACGAGGGGTGGTTAAGATGTTCACGTGCCCGATCGTTCCGTACAGCAGCCACCGCAGCCGCCGACGTTCGCCGAGCTCGGCGTTGCCGCGGAGCTCGTCGGGGCGCTCGCAGACAATGGAATCGAGCGAGTTTTCTCCATCCAGGAGCTCACCCTCCCGATCGCGTTGACCGGCCGCGATTTGATCGGCCAGGCCCGCACCGGCATGGGCAAGACTCTCGCTTTCGGCGTTCCGCTGCTCGATCGCGTCTTCGACGACGCGGACATCGCCGAGCTCGACGGGACCCCGCGCGCCTTGGTCATTACTCCCACGCGCGAGCTCGCCGTCCAAGTGGGCGAGGACCTCACGCTCGCGGCGAAGAACACGCCCGTCCGCTTATCGACGATCTACGGCGGCCGCCCCTACGACGAACAACTCGATGCCCTCCACGACGGGGTCGATGTCGTAGTCGGCACCCCTGGCCGTCTTCTGGACCTGCACCAGCGCGGCGACCTGGACTTGAGCCAGGTGGCCATCCTCGTCCTCGACGAAGCCGACGAGATGCTCGACTTAGGCTTCCTGCCCGACATCCAGAAGCTGTGGGGCGCGCTGAACCAGCCGCTCCAGACCATGCTCTTTTCGGCGACCATGCCCGGCCAGATCCTCACCCTCGCCCGCTCGATGATGAACAAACCTCTGCACATCCGCGCCGAGGCCACTGAATCCTCCCAGGTCCACGACACCACCAAACAGGTCGTGTTCTGCTCGCATAAGATGGATAAACCAGAGGTCACTGTCCGGATCCTGCAGGCCAGCGGCCGTGGCAAGACCATCATCTTCACCCGCACCAAGCGCACCGCGGCCGAAGTTGCCGAGGACCTGGCCGGCCGTGGTTTCGCCGTCGGCTCCGTGCACGGCGACCTGGGCCAGGAGGCCCGCGAGCGCTCCCTGGACGCCTTCCGCCACGGCGATGTGGAGATTCTCGTCGCCACCGATGTCGCCGCCCGCGGCATCGACGTGGACGACGTCACCCACGTGATCAACTACCAGACCCCGGACGACCCGATGACGTACGTTCACCGCATCGGCCGAACCGGGCGCGCGGGCCGCACCGGCACCGCAGTCACCCTCGTCGGCTTCGACGAAGGTGCCAAGTGGAAGCTGATCAGCGACGAGCTCTCCCTCGACACCCCCGAGCCCCCCACCTGGTTTTCCACCTCGCCCGAGCTGCGCGAGGCCCTCGGCATTCCCGACAGCGCAAGTTCCACCGTCGGCCCCGCCCGCAGCGTGCACGGCACGCGCAAAAAGTCCGGCCCCCAGCGCGAGAGCCGCGGCCGTTCCGGCAAACGGCCGTCCCGTTCCCGTTCTAATTCAAGGAGGAAGCGGCGATGAGCAAAGCTCCGCTGCGCCGCACCCGCGGCGACCTCATTGCCACCGGCGTAATCGCCGCCGTGGCGGTTCTAGCCCTGCTCATCGCGTTCTTCACCGCGCCGATCCGCCAGGACAAGCTCACGCCCGCCGCTGAGGAACTGCCGAACGGCGGCGTGCTCGCCATCGCCCCGCAGTCACTGCAGGAGGGAGCCACGCTTCACGACGACTCCCCCGACCCCCGCCCCCTCACCGTCGCCGGCCGCATCGTGACATACGACAAGGACAGCCGCACGATCACCGGCTCCACCCCCGACGGGAAGGAGCAGTGGACCTACAAGCGCGGCGCGGAACTGTGCGGCATGGCTGAGGCGTGGGACGATGTCGTGGCCGTCTACCGCACCAATGTCGGTTGTGGCGACGTGGTGGCCATCAAGGCGACCACCGGCCAGTACTCCCACACCCGCTCCTCGGTCGCCCCGGACGAGGTCGAGGTCATCTCCTCCAACGACCGCGTGGGCACCGTCGCCCCGTCGCGCACCGAGATCTGGCGCTCCGATTTGGTGCGCACCGCCGAGTACGGCGAGGTGGAAGCGCCCCAGGAGCCCGAGTTCCAGCCGAACCCCGGCTGCCGCATCACCTCCGCGATGACGCGCACGGAGTTCTTTGCTCTCACCGAGGTCTGCGACGACGGTGCGTGGCTGCGCATGCAGAAGGCCGCCCCGGAGGATTCCCGAAAGCCTGAGCTTTACGAGTCCGTGGAGATCAGCGAGGGCTCCTACCTTGTCGCCGTCGGCCAAGAAGCCGCCGCCGTCTACGACCCGGGCTCGTCCCAGGTCACCTCCTTCAACCAGGACGGCAAAGAGCTCGCCAGCTCCGCGGTCCCCCAGAGCGATCTGCTCGCCGACTCCCCCACCGGCATCGCCAACCCCCAGATCGCCGACCTGCCGCACCACATGAGCTACTACGACGGCAAGAACCTCATGCTGCTCGACCCGGATACCCTCGCGGTGACCACCATCTTCGCCGATGCCTTGGGCACCGGCTTCGGTGCTGGCGACCGGCTGGTTTACCCCACCGCCCAGGGAATCGCCGTGGCGAACTGGGAAACCAAGTCCATCGACCGCGTCATCCCCGTCAATCGGAACGGCCACACCGGCCCGGTCTCGATCGCCTCCGCCGGCGCCACCGTCGTGGAGAAGCGCGGCACCGACATCGCGGTCCTCGACCTCGTGCAGTAGCTCCCTTCCGCTCCGTGAGCCAGGAGCCGCTGCGAGCCACCAGAGCCGCCAGGGGACCGCGAGCCACCGGGAGACACAGCTGGTGAATCTGTTTGCATGATCGCCCCGGAAGGGCAAGATCGAAAACGCCGTGAGCAGGAACTATAGCCAGTCACGCATATCGCGTTTGCAAACAGATTCACCAGCCCGCAGACATCTGGGGCCAACCAGCCTTATACCTGGGGCCAATCAGCCTTACTTCCCGCGTCGCGCGTCGAACGCGGCGGTGGCCCACTCTGTGGACACGGGGTGGAGCGCGCACACGAGCGTGATCGCGGCAGCGAGAAGAGTGACCGCGCCGAGCAGAGTCGCGCCTCCGCTAAACATGTAGAAGGCGATGCCGAGCAGCAGCACGTTCATGAACACGATGATGCTGCGCCCCCATTGGTTGCCGCGCAGGATATTGATGCCGCCGTAGGCCATGGGCCCGAATGTGCACAGTATGAACAGCGCGGTGCCCACGCCGACCAAGGCAAAGGCGGAGGTGTCGGATTGGACGAGGGATTCGTCGGCACCCGTTGTGACCTGCTCGACGGCGAGGTAAATGCCGTAGCCGATCGCCACAATGCCTTCGAGCACGGCCATCACGGCCGCCGCCTTCATTGGCGCGGGCGCTGCCGCCGTGGCGCGGGCATCCTCAGGGCTGGGCAGGTTCTTCTTCGGTTCCGGGGCGTTCGCATTCACGCTTTCATCCTAAAGCCACCGCCTTGAACGGCGTTATTGCGCGCCGAACCGGCGCGGACCGGGTATCGCACATAGACGCGATTTGACGTAGTGGGTCTGGTCACATCTCACTTGACTGAACAAAATGCCCAGTTCACAGTAGGTCCGACGGGTGGTAAGGAACCCCTCCGGCCAACAGCCCAGCCCCCGTTTCCATTAAAAATCCGGGAAATTATATGATTCGCGTCACAATTTGGCGTTTACCCCTAGCGCAATGTATGTAAACGTGCCATTATTCTCGGGTAGCAAAAACAACGAGCTAGTTACCTAGCCGCTAACCCCAAGCCACCACGGAGTTAACTTCCGGTAAACGGAAGACGGGTCCCGAAGCCACCGGGAACACCGCCCGTTCGCAACCGGAAATCGCCTGCTTGCGCAAACCCTGATTTAAGCCAGGTTTTCTTGTCGCGCTGCCATGCGCGAAGCATTCCTGCGCTTATCGACGGGCTTGCTAGTGGTGTGCACGCTTCATGA
Source organism: Corynebacterium sp. P4-C1 (assembly GCF_030503595.1). Classification (NCBI taxonomy): domain Bacteria; kingdom Bacillati; phylum Actinomycetota; class Actinomycetes; order Mycobacteriales; family Corynebacteriaceae; genus Corynebacterium; species Corynebacterium sp. P4-C1. The sequence goes on from NZ_CP129966.1 coordinate 1,131,807, forward strand.
CATTTCACGACATCCGAACCACTGAGATCTCAACGATCTCGAAGACCTCAAAGACCTAGAAGGAGACTGATCACCATGGATTGGCGCCACGAAGCAATCTGCCGCGACGAAGACCCGGAATTGTTCTTCCCGGTCGGTAACTCCGGCCCCGCACTGTCCCAGATCGCACAGGCCAAGCTTGTGTGCCACCGCTGCCCCGTCACCTCCCAGTGCCTGAAGTGGGCTCTGGAGACCGGCCAGGACGCCGGCGTCTGGGGTGGCCTGTCCGAGGAGGAGCGCCGCGCCCTTAAGCGCCGCAACAAGCAGCGCAACCGTCAGCGCGTCTCCGCGTAAATAGCATCCACCGCCGCCGGCCGGCCGAGTGCATGAGCGGACCAATTACCGCTGCCGGGCCGGTCCCCGATAAAGTGGACTGACAGTTAGTTTCAGTTCCGTATCTTTGGCCCAAGGAGGTCGTTATGAGCAAGCGTGGTCGTAAGCGCAAGGACCGCCGCAAGAAGAGCGCTAACCGCGGCAAGCGCCCCAACTCCTAAGAGTTAGGCAAAGCGAGAAACTCCTCTCCACCGGGAAACAACCGGCGGAGAGGAGTTTTGTTTTGCCTGTTTATTCTCCCCCAACACCCGCGCCACCCGCTTTCACGGGAGGGAGCGAATTATTCATACTGCCGGTAGCTGATGGAGATGGACTGCACGATCCGCTGGCGCAGACCTTCGGGAGCCTGGTCCTGGCAGTTGCACCGGCGGACGATCTGGCGGATCTCCGTTTCCGATTTGAGCCAGGCGAAGCTTTCAGGGCAGGTCTGGATGATCTCGCGGATTTCGGCGACGCGCTCGACGGGGGTGTCTGCGTCGAAATATTCGCAGAGTAGTGCGTGTGCCCGTGCTGGTTCGATGTTGCAGTCGCCCATTATTTCTGCTCCTCCAGACCAATGCCTTGTTCATTCGCCACATCTTTCAACAGCTCGCGGAGCTGTTTTCTTCCCCGGTGGAGGCGGGACATGACGGTGCCGAGGGGAATGTCCATCACCTCGGCGATTTCTTTGTACGCGAGGCCTTCGACATCGGCGTAGTAGACGACCATGCGGTAGTCGTCGCTCAGCGAGTTCATGGCTTCCGCGATCTGTGTGTCGGGCAGATTCTTCAGGGCCTCGACCTCCGCGGATTGCAGGCCGGTCGAGTCGTGGGAGCTGGTCGTGTACAGCTGGCGGTCGGTCACGTCCTCGGCGGAGGTCTCGATCGGGCGGCGTTGCTTCTTCCGGTACGAGTTGATGTACGTGTTCGTCATAATCCGGTACAGCCACGCCTTGAGGTTCGTGCCTTCCCTGAAGGAGTCGAACGCTTTGTAGGCCTTGAGGTAGGTCTCCTGCACCAGGTCTTCGGCATCTTGCGGGTTGCGCGTCATGCGCAGCGCGCCGCCGTAGAGCTGGTCCAGCAGCGGCATCGCCTCCTCGTTGAAGCGCTGTTCGAGATCGGTTTCGGCCATGGGTGCCATCTTAGCGGCGATCGTGCGGGACTAGGCTTGGTGCCTATGGCAGCGAAGACTCAGGCGTTGGAAATCGTGCAGAACGCGGGCGTGGAGCACGAGGTGCTCAGCTACACGGCGGGCACGGACCATTTCGGTGAGCACGCGGTCGAGGAGTTGGGGCTGGACGCGGCAGCGACGTTGAAGACGCTGGTCATCCACCACGAGCGCGACTACGCGGTGTGCTGCGTCCCCGTCGCCGGGCACCTCTCGCTCAAGCACGCGGCGAAGGCGCTGGGCTGGAAGAACGCGGAGATGGCGGAGCCGAAGGCGGCACAGCGCCTCACCGGATACATCGTGGGAGGAATCTCGCCGCTGGGCACGAAACAGCAGTTGCCCACGCTTATCGACGCCTCCGTCGCCCACACGGGCACCATCACCGTCTCCGCGGGTCAGCGTGGCCTGTCCATCGCGATGTCCCCGGTGGACCTCGCGCAACTATGCAGTGCAGAATTCGCCGACATCGCGGTTAGTTAGCCTGCCCGTCTCCTACCCCAGCGGGCTTGTCCGTCATGGGGCCGTCGCCGGTGAGTTCGGCGTATTCGTTGCGGATATTGCCCACTTCCTGGGCGGCCGGCCGCCACTGCAGTGTTTGCGCCGCGCGGGAGGGGTGCACGAGTTCGAGAGCCTCGTCCGGGGTGCCGTGCACCCACTGCTCCACTTCCTCGGGCAGGAGAAAGAGCGGCAGGCGGTGGTGCAGCCACGACATATTGTCCGTGGCGTCGGTGGTGACCATGGTGGTGGACAGTTTGTCCAGGCCGGTGTCCCACAACGCCGCAGCGTAGAACAGACCGCTTTCAGGCCGCACGAAATACGGCTGCTTCTTCTTGCCTGCTCCGCCTGAATCGTTCTGCAGCCACTCGTAGTAGCCGTCCAGCACCATCAGGCCCCGGCGGGATGCGAAGGCGGAACGGAACGACGGCTTCTCGGCGACCGTCTCGCCGCGGGCGTTGAACAGCGGCGGGCCCGTCTCGTCTTTCTTCCACGTAGGCAAAAGACCCCAGCGGGCGGAGTCGATCTGCGCTTCGGCATTGTTGAAGCGGATGAGTGGAACCTGCTGCGTGGGTCCAATGTTGTAGCGCGGCGGCGGTGTGCCGTCGGGTGCAAGGACCTCGGTGATGCCGGGTAGTGAACCCACAGCGTTGATGAGGTCGTCGCCGGTGGTGAAGAGAACGAAACGTCCGCACATGCCTTTCCATTATGCCGGGGATTGCCTCGGTAGGATGGCCCGCATGACGCAATTGTGGCCAGCGCCGTTCCACCCCGAACCGTTCACCAGCACTGTGGTGGTGCCCGGCTCGAAGTCCATCACTAACCGGGCGTATGTTCTCGCAGCTTTGGCTAGTGGTCCGAGCACACTGGTGGGCGCTCTGCGCTCCCGCGACACGGATTTGATGCAGGGCGCGCTGGAGGCGATGGGCGTGGAATTCACCGCCGAGGGCGACCGCCTCACCGCAACTCCGGGTGAGCTCACCGGCAGCACCACGATCGATTGCGGGCTGGCCGGCACGGTCATGCGCTTCATTCCGGCGGTCGCAGCGTTCGCGGAGGGCGCGGTCCATGTCGATGGCGATGAGCAGGCGCGGGTGCGCCCCGTCGCAACGGTGCTGGATGCTCTGCGCGACGCAGGCGTGGACGTGGAGGGCGACTCGCTGCCCTACACCGTCAACGGCACGGGGTCGGCGGAAGGCGGGAGGATTGAGATGGATGCGTCGTCAAGCTCGCAATTCGTCTCGGCCCTGCTGCTCGCGGGCGCACGCTTCCGCAACGGCCTGCACATCGTCCACACCGGTGAGCGGCTGCCGTCCGCACCGCACATCGAGATGACGGTGGAGATGGTGCGCAGCGCCGGTGTGCGGGTTGAGTCGAGCCCCACCGAGTGGACCGTGCACCCGGGCCCGATCAAGGGAGGCACCTGGGTGGTTGAGCCGGACCTGTCCAATGCCACCCCCTTCCTCGCCGCCGCGGCGGTGACCGGCGGAACGGTGAGCGTGCCGCACTGGCCGTCCTCGACGAACCAGGCCGGCGACGTCATCCGGGAGATCCTCGAGCACATGGGCTGCGAGGTCCGCCTGGACGGCGACGGTACCGACAACACTCTCACGGTCACCGGTCCCGCACCGGGCGGGCTGACGGGCATCGCGCTGAACATGAGCGATATCGGCGAACTCACCCCCACCGTCGCCGCGCTGGCCACGCAGGCGAGCACCCCGAGCGAGCTGACCGGCATCGCGCACCTGCGCGGCCACGAGACTGACCGTCTGGCGGCCCTCACCGCGGAGATCACGGGACTCGGCGGCCAGTGCGAAGAGCTGCCCGACGGCCTCCGCATCACCCCCGCCGCACTCCACGGCGGCACCTGGCACTCCTACGCCGACCACCGCATGGCCACCGCCGGTGCGATCATCGGACTGACCACCGAGGGCGTGGAGGTCGAAGACATCGGCACGACGGCGAAGACGCTGCCCGGCTTTGAAACGATGTGGACGGACATGCTGCATGGCTAGGCGCGGCGGACGGGACTTCTCCAGCTACGACGAGTCGGACGTGAAGGTCCGCCCCGGCAAGGGGTCGCGCCCGCGGTCGAAGGACCGCCCGAAGCACAAGGACGCCGTGGTGGGCCTGGTGATCACCAAGGACCGCGGCCGCTGGGGCGTCGTGCTGGAGGACGGCACCCGGGTGGTGTGCATGCGCGCCCGTGAATTGGGCCGCACCTCGATCGAGGTCGGTGACCGCGTCGGGGTCGTGGGCGACACCAGCGGCAAGAAGGACACGCTGGCGCGCATTGTGAAGCGTCAGGAGCGCACCTCGGAGCTCCGCCGCACAGCCGACGACACGGACCCGTACGAGCGCATTGTGGTGGCGAACGCGGAGGTCCTGCTCATCGTCTGCGCCGTGGCCGATCCCCCGCCGCGCACCGGCTTCGTGGAACGCGCTCTCGTCGCCGCCTTCGTCGGCGGAGTCACCCCGGTGGTGTGCCTGACCAAGTCTGATTTGGCGGACCCAGGCGAGTTCGAGAAGGAGCTGGCCGACCTCGATGTGGAGGTGCTGCGCACGGGCATCGACGACGACCTCACGACTTTGCTAAAGCGTATCGACGGCCGCCTCTCCGCCGTCATCGGCCACTCCGGCGTGGGCAAATCGACGCTGGTCAACCGTATCGTTCCGGATGCTAACCGGGAGACCGGCGAGGTCTCCGGCGTGGGCAAGGGACGGCACACCTCCACGCAGTCGGTGGCGCTGGCATTGCCGGAAAGCCACGGCTGGATCATCGACACCCCAGGCATCCGCTCCTTCGGGCTGGCGCACGTCTCACCGGACGACGTCATCGCACCTTTCCCCGACCTGGCGGAAGCGGCCGAGCGCTGCCCACGCGGTTGCACACACGCCGGCCCGCCAGCAGATCCGGAATGCGTATGGGACGAATTCGACCCAGATTCCGTCATCGGACGGCGCGTGCAAGCGGTGCGGCGCCTGCTCGTGGCGCTGCGGATCAACGAAACGACCTATGACTAGTGACTGGCATTAAGCCAGCTAGATCCACCAACTGGAGCCGTTGATTGAGGCTCAGGAAGCCTTCATGTTTGTGCAGTAATTCTTGCACGGTTATGATGCAGGAATTACTGCACGATTCAAGGAGGTTCAATGTCACCACGCGAGTACCAGCACCCGAAATCCGACGAAATCACTTTGGCCAAGGTGCTAGCCGCATTGAGCGACCCCACCCGGCTGGAGATGATCCGCCGGCTTGCCGACGGGCAGGAGCACGACAGCCGCGGGCTCGCGGACGATCTTCCTCGGTCGACGCTGACCTACCACACGCGCATGCTGCGTGAAGCAGGAGTGACGTGGACCCGGGGCGAGGGACGCGCGTGCCTGATTCGGTTGCGGCGCGACGATCTGGACCAGTTGTTCCCCGGTGTGCTCGCAGCTGTTATCGCCAACGCAGGTTCCGAGGTGGGTAAGGAATGATGAGTCGGCTGTGGCCCTTCGTGTTGGGGAGCGTCGCGCTCGGCCTGGATGCCTACGTCGTCGCTGGTCTACTGCCTGCCATCGCCTCATCGTTGAGTGCGCGGGAAGCAACTGTCGGACTGGGTGTTGCGGCTTTCACGGGCTCCTACGCGGTCGCTGGACCTCTGCTGGCCGGGCGGGCCGGACAACGGTCACGGCGTAGTCTGATTACCGCTTTACTGGTGTTCACAGTTGCGAACTTGGCTACAGCTCTGTCGCCGACAGTGTGGCTTTTCCTGGGATCTCGTGTGGCGGCTGGAGCGGCAGCGGGCGTGTACTCGCCACTGTCGTCCGCAGTTGCCGCAGAGCTCGTAGGGCAGGATCGTCGGGGGCGTGCATTGGCTTTGGTACTTGCCGGTTTGGCAGTGGGTACTGTGTTCGGAGTGCCGATCGGCCTAGCGCTGGCGCAGCGGTGGGGTTGGCGTGCCGCGATCCTGTTGATCGTGGCCATCGGTGGCACTGCACTCGCAGGAATAACACTGCGCGGCGGGGAACTGCCAACAATCGCGGCGTCTGGTGCTGCAGACCGATTGAGGTCCATCGCCCGCCCGAAGAATCTCCTCACGGTCATGGTGACGCTACTGACCGGCTGCGCTTCTCTAGGGCTCTACACCTACCTGACCGTCGTACTGTCCGCGGGAAGCCTTGCCTCGCATCAGACCATGGCGATCTGGGTTTGGGGGCTCGGCGGTGCGGTCGGAGCGTTGGGCATCGGGCGTTTCGTAGACAGGTGTAATCCGCTGCGACTGAGCGTTGTCATCCTCGCTGGCCTCACCTGTGCGCTAATCGGTATGACTCTGGGGCAGGTCCCTGGGATCGTGGTGGTCAGTCTGTTCGTCTGGGGGCTGTGCGGCTGGGCTTCTCTCGCACCCCAGCAGCATGTGCTGCTGCAAACGAATCCTTCTGATGGTGCTACGGCTGTGGCTGCGAATGCGTCGGCCAACTATTTGGGCTCGGCCCTGGGTGCGGTCATTGGCTCACTGTTGGTCGCTGCACATGCGACACCGGCAATGCTGTGCGGTTCCGCGGCGGCCGTTGCTGCGGCCGCACTGCTCTGTCAGCTTGCTCGTCAGCGCATGAATTCCCAGTCGTAGGCGTACATGCCAACGTCGCGCTCAGCCAACGCCACCAGCCCCCACAGTCTGCAGGAACAGGGCTCCCATCTCAGGATTCACCAACTGGTCAGCACAGTTACAGCAGCTCGACGAGGAACGGCAGCTCAGTCGGATCGTAGAAGGCCAAGTAGTTGTCCTGCGCATCGCCCACGGCGAGCTCGGCGTCCTGGTCGCCGAGATCGGCAGCGTCGATAAGCTCGGTGGCCCGCTTCGTGGCCTCCTCTGCGTCGGCGATGTCCACGTGGATTGCGGCGACATCCTCGAGGGAGACGGGAACGGAGAGCTTGACCACGGACTCCCCCATTTCCGGTTCCGCGGCGGCCTCGACATCGGCGGAGATGACCACGCGGCGGTGCGGGAAGTCCGGCTCATCGCCGATGGCCAACAGGCGGAGGGAAGCGAGCGCGGCATCGTCGAACGCGACGGCCTCGATCTCCTCTTCGTCGCCGGAGGTGAAGAACTCGGTGAGAGCCGGCGTGGCGGCAAAGCCCCAGCCGCCGCGGGCGTGGACGGTGCCGTCCGCGTCGAGTTCCTTGAGCATCGCGAACGTGGCGGGAATGTAGACGCGCACTAGAACTCGCCCTCGATGCCGAACAGGGACTGGATCTCGACGGCGGTGCGGTCGAATGCAGTGTGCAAGATGCCGATCAGGCCGGCCTCGACTGCCCCGCGGACGTTGAGGATGTCGTCGTCGATCATGGTGCACTCCTCCAGCGTCAGCCCGAGGGCATCGGCCGCCGCCTGGAACGCCGCTTTTTCCGGCTTCTCCGCGCCGATCTCACCGGAGAGCACGACAGCGTCGACGTGGCCGCGGAATTCCCACTCACGGATCTGGTCAGCGTCGGGCCCGCCCGGGTCATTCGACAGGATCGCAGTCTTGACGTCGTGGGCCTTGAGCTCCGCTAGCAGTGTGTGCCAGCGCTTGATGTCCTCCGCGTCCGCGTCGAGCACCCCGACGTAATCAATGATCAAACCCTGCATCAACGACCCCGTTTCCTCGTTTCGTTCTTCGCTGCCCACCCGGTGTCTACTGAAGTAGACACCGGGTGACCGATTTTTCCGGACAACCAGTCCGAATCCTGGCACAATACTACCTAGCCCACGCCGCGTCCGCCCCCGGGGTGAGCGGCCGCGACACGCTCGCCGGCCGCCTGCACAACGGAGGCCTCCACTTGAACACGTATTACCCAGTCCCCGGCCACACGCACCTGAAGGTGCTACTGCCCGCCCCGGACAACCGCGCCGCCCCACCGGCACCGTTCATCGGGCCGTCCGGCGACACACCGACGTTCTCCCCGCTGATCCGCATGGCGCTCGACGCCGCATTCGGCATCCGGGACATCAAGACGCTGCAGAAGCGCGCATTCGCCCCGATGGTGCGCACCTATGTGCGCGCCCGCCGCACCGGCGGGCTGCCGCCGGGCATTGTGCAGGTGTCCAGCAGCCGGAGGCGCGGCCAGGAGTACTACGGCACAGCCGAGTCCGAGGGCGAGCGCTACGCCTGGGTCGCCCGCGTCAACGCGAACAGGCTCGTGTCCTTCCGGGTTCTGTGAAGGACACGAGCCTGTAGCCGGACTCCAGCCGGGACTACGCCTGCGCGGTGCCGCTCTCCGGCTGCTCCTGCTGATCGAACTGCTTGCGCAGCATGAACAGCTGGCGGACCGTCTCTTCCTTCACGCCATCGTTCATGGCATTGAACATGTCGCCGCCTTCCTTCTGATACTCGACCAGCGGATCGCGCTGAGCCATCGCGCGCAGGCCGATGCCCTCCTTGAGGTAATCCATCTCGTAGAGGTGCTCGCGCCACTTGGTGTCGATGATCGGCAGAATCACCATGCGCTCCACATTGCGCATCTGGGCTTCGCCGCCGATGGCGACGACGTTCTCCTCGAGCTTGTCGTAGGAGCTGTGGGCGTCGTCAAGCACGGCCTGGCGCAGCTGGCTGGAGGTGAGCTCGCCCGGGGAGCCGTACTCGGAGCCGTCGATAAGCTCTTGCGGAGTGATCGTCGGCCCGTACAGCGAGTCGAGTGCATTCCACAGCTCCTCGAGGTCCCAGTCCTCGACGTAGCCGTCGAAGGTGGCGCCGTCAACGTACGCGCCGATGGTGTCGTCGATCATGCTGCGGATCTGGTCCTTGATGTCCTTCGACTTCAGGATCTCCAGGCGCTCGCGGTAGACGACCTTGCGCTGCTCGTTGAGCACCTCGTCGTATTTGAGGACGTTCTTGCGGGTCTCGAAGTTCTGGTTCTCCACCTGAGACTGGGCGCCCTTGATGGAACGGGAGACCATGCCCGCCTCGATCGGGACATCATCCGGGACGTTGAGGCGGTTCATCATGTTCTCCATGGACGCGCCAACGAAGCGGACCATCAAGTCGTCGCGCATGGAGAGGTAGAAACGGGTCTCACCCGGATCACCCTGACGGCCGGAGCGGCCGCGCAGCTGGTTATCGATGCGGCGGGACTCGTGGCGCTCGGTGCCGATGACGTAGAGGCCGCCGGCCTCACGCACCTGGTCGCCGAGTTCCCTGGAGCGCTCCTTCGCCTTCGGCAGCTGCTCGTCCCACGCTTCCTGGTACGCCTCTTCGTCCTCGAAGGGGTCGAGGCCCTGCTCCTGGAGTTTCGCGTCGAGCAGGACTTCGGGGTTGCCGCCCAGCACAATGTCGGTGCCGCGGCCGGCCATGTTCGTGGACACGGTGACGTTGCCCGGCAGGCCCGCCTCGGCGATGATGCGGCCCTCTTCCTCGTGCTGCTTCGCGTTGAGGACGTTGTGCTTGATGTGCTTGCGGGTCAGCAGCTGGGACAGGTACTCCGAGCGCTCCACGGAGGTGGTGCCCACCAGAACCGGCTGCCCCTTCTCCACGTGCTCGGCGATGTCTTCCGCCACCGCGGCGAACTTGGCTTCCTGGGTCTTGTAGATCAGGTCGTCCTTGTCCTGGCGGATGTTCGGCTTGTTCGGCGGGATCGCCACGACACCGAGCTTGTAGATCTGGTTCAGCTCGGCCGCCTCGGTCTCGGCGGTACCGGTCATGCCGGCGAGCTTGTCGTAGAGGCGGAAGTAGTTCTGCAGTGTGACCGTGGCGAGGGTCTGGTTCTCGTTCTTGATCTCCACGCCCTCTTTGGCCTCGATGGCCTGGTGCATGCCCTCGTTGTAGCGGCGGCCCGGCAGAATGCGGCCGGTGAAGGAGTCGACGATGAGAACCTCGCCCTTGCGGATGATGTAGTCCTTGTCGCGCTCGAAGAGTTCCTTCGCTTTCAGCGCGTTGTTGAGGTAGCTCACCAGCTGGGAGTTCTCCGGCGCGTACAGGTTGTCGATGCCGAGCTGGTCCTCGACGAATTCCACGCCCTCCTCGGAGACACCGACGGTGCGCTTGCGCGTGTCCACCTCGTAGTGGATACCCTCGCGCATGCGCGGGGCGAGCTGGGCGAACACGGTGTAGAACTGGCTGGAGCCGTCGACCGGGCCGGAAATGATGAGCGGGGTACGGGCTTCGTCGATAAGAATCGAGTCGACCTCGTCGACGATGGCGTAGTTGTGGCCGCGCTGCACCATGTCGTCGACCGACTTGGTCATGTTGTCGCGCAGGTAGTCGAAGCCCAGCTCGTTGTTCGTGCCGTAGGTGATGTCGGCCCTGTAGGCCTGTTTGCGCTCCGGCGGGCGCATCTCGGACAGGATCACGCCGACCTCGAGTCCCAGGAAGCGGTGGACGCGGCCCATCATCTCCGCGTCGCGCTTGGCCAGGTAGTCGTTCACCGTGACAATGTGAACGCCCTTGCCTTCGAGGCCGTTGAGGTACGCGGGCAGCACGGAGGTCAGGGTCTTGCCCTCACCGGTCTTCATCTCGGCGACGGAACCGAAGTGCAGCGCGGCACCACCCATGATCTGGACCTTGTAGTGCTTCTGCCCCAGCACGCGCCACGACGCCTCACGGGCGGTGGCGAACGCGTCGAGAAGGATGTCGTCCATGCTCTTGCCCGACGCGAGCGCCTCCTTGAACTCGGCGGTCTTCGCCTTGAGCTCGTCGTCAGTCAACGCGGCGTATTCGTCCTCGAGGGCGAGAACGTCGTCCGCGATCTTGGAAAGGCGCTTGACTGTGCGGCCTTCGCCGGCGCGCAGCAGCTTGGACAGTCCGAACACGTTGTGCTTCCTTTACCCGTTGGATACATCTGTCGCGAGCGGAGAACTGCAATGAAGAAAAAAGAGACAGCCCTGCTCGTTATTCAAACCGCCATTGTACGCACGCACGGATTCAGAACCACTTTCAGGCGTGCTGTTGTCCTGCTAGTCGGCTGTGAAAATGCCGGAGCCCGTTTCCCGGCATCGCGCACGGGAAAACGGGCGGAAAGTTCAGCGGAGGAACGGCTCGGCTCCCCCGCGGCCAGTCACCTACTCGGCGTTGCCCTCCTCGGGGACCAGGGTGATCAAGCCATAGTCGTATGCGTGGCGGCGGTACACCACGGACGGACGGTCGTTCTCAGAGTTGATGAACAGGTAGAAATCGTGACCCACCAGCTCCATCTCGGACAGGGCGTCATCGACGCTCATCGGGGTGGCCGGGTGCTCCTTGGTGCGCACGACCTGGCCCGGAAGCTGCTCTTCGATCTGGCCCGCGTACGGGTCAGCCGTCGCCTCCTGCTCCTGTGCCGCGCGGGCCTGCTCAGCCTCAGCGGCGAGCTCGGCCGCGATCTGGCCGGTGGACTTCGGCTTGCGGTGGCCGCCCATGGAGATCTCGCGGCGGACCTTCACCTTACGCAGGGAGCGCTCCATCTTGCCCACCGCGGATTCGAGTGCAGCGTAGAAGCTGTCTTCCTTGGCCTCGGCGCGGGCGAGGTGGCCCTTGCCGGTGGCGGTGATCTGGATGCGGTTAGCCTGCGCTTCACGGCGCGGGTTCGGCTCGTGCTGCAGCTCGACGTGGAAGAAGGTCAGCGTCGGGTCAAGCTTCTCGATCTTGGCCAGCTTCCCGTTCACGCGCTCCTGGAAGTGCTCCGGGACTTCGACGTTTCGGCCCGTGATGGTCACCTGCGCGTTGGGGCTCAGGGCTTCGTTGTTGTGCTCGTTTGCAGAGGTCATCTGCTTTCCTCCTTCTGGTCGGACACGTCGAACGCGATGGCTCGCTCTACTTAGAATTATACCGCCTTTCATTCGCCCGTTTCCATGAGTTCACACGTTAGTAACGCGTCTTCTAGGCGGCGGCGAGAACGAGGCACGCCCGCACGTCGGCACCCCGAGCAAGCAGCTTTTCGACGCTCGCTTGGAGCGTCGCCCCCGTCGTCACCACATCATCGACCACGACCACGGGGCCGCGCGGAACTCCTCCGAGGAAGACATTGCCTTCGAGGTTGCGCCTGCGGCCGGCTTCATCGAGCCCGCCCTGGTCAGGTGTCCCCTCCGCTAGGCGCAGCACGTTGTGCACCCGGCGGCCGGAAAAGCCGCAGACCGCGGCCACTGGGTCGCCGCCGCGGGAGCGGGCCGACGACGGCCGCGTCGGGGCCGGCACCAGCGCTGTGCGGTTCGGCAGCTCCCCCGCCGCCTCGAGGTGAGACAGCGCGGCACCGAGCACGGCGCCGATGTCGCGGCGGACGGCGAGGTTGTTGCGCTCCTTCATCGCCAGGATCACTCCGCGGTGCGGATCGGAATACGTCCCCAGCGCGTACACCGGAGCGTGGACCGGAACGCGCGGGGAGACACGGAAGGGCGGCGACGCGAGCTGCTTCCGGCAGCGCCCGCAGAGTTTCTGCCCGGGTGCACGGCATCCGGCGCACTGGCGCGGGAAGAGCAGTTCGGCGATCACGGCCGCGGCACAACCGGTGCGGCGCGCACACCTTGCTGGCCGGGGACCTCACGCCAGTTCAGCGAGTCCCTCGTGGGCAGCGGCATGCGCATCAGCACCTTCGAATCGGTGATGTACATCATGTCTGCGGTGGCGGCGACCGCGACCACCGGGCCGCCGACATTCCCAGACGGCAACGCCGTCACCGTGGACCCGTCCTGCTCCACACGGACGATTGGGCGTTGGGTGGCGGACGTGCCCACGAGCAACGAGCCGTCCGGCTGCCAGTCCACGCTCACCGCGGCGCCGCCGAGTTCCGACTCCGCGTATTTGGCGGTGTTGACAACCGCACGCTGTCCGTTCTCGCGCCGCTCCACCACACCGACAACGAGATGGCCGTCGACGATCATGGCCACGCGCGCGCCACTGCTGGACAACCGCAGGACCGTGATCTCCCCGTCTACGTCCTCCGGCAGCTCCACCTGGACGCTGCTCACATTCACTTCTTCGGTCGCGGTGGAGCGCTCCGCGCGAATGACGCCCTTGCCGTCGGCGACGACCCACGCGGAAGCGTGGTCCGGTTCCAGCGTGGGGCGGGTGAAGCTCCCGGCGCGCTGGACTTCCTTGCTGCCGCTGTCCACGACTCCGAGGATCAGGGCCTGCTCGTTGTCGCTGACGTTGCTCACGGCGGCGTAGTTACCTTTGTCCCCGATGTCCACGGACGAGATGCTGCCTAGCTCCTTGAAGGATTCGACGGGCTCCACGACGGGTTCTTCACCGTCACCGAGGTTGGACAGGCTTGTCACTGCGCCGTCGCTGAGGGTGTACAGCTCCGGTCCACCATCGCGTGTCTTGACTGGGTCGAGGTCCCGGAACTCGTCGGTGGTCAGTTCGGTCTTCTCCCCCACCAGCGGCACGCCGTTGAGGGTGACCGGGTAGGGCCCCGGCACGCCGGCGGAGGCGAGGGTCCACACCACCTGCGCTGCGAAACGTGCGCGGGTCTTGTCGTCGGTGTCCGCACCTCCGGTGAAGCGGTACACGCCGTCGTTGGAGCCAGTGTAGGTCAAATCGGACGCAGCGGCGTTGGTCACTGCCGGGGCAATGACGTTCGACGGCCCTTCGATGAGCATGTTGAGCATCGCGTCCTCCCGCGAGACCCCTGCGGAGTAGACCCAACGGCGGTCGGGGGCTAAGGCTTGCCCTGTGGAATCGTAGAAGTAGACGTTGCGGGGCTCGTAGTGGTTGCGCAGCTCGATGCGGTCCACGACGACGTCGTTAGGCAAGCTCTCGATGCGCCACTGGCCGTCCTCTAAGACGAGCTCCATCGTGGCCTGGTACAGCTGGTTCTCGGGGTGGAAGACGCCGCCCGGGCCGAGACGGCCGATGATGCGGCCCTCCACCTGGTACGAGCGCTTCTCCTGATCCGTCATGGGGCGGGAGGTCAACTCGAATGTGTCCAGGACGAGGATGTCCTCGCTCGGCTCCCACGCCTGGCCCATCGGCTGAGTGAGGTACCGGCGCGCGGCCTCGTAGTTGACCGACGGGTTGGCGGAAGCGGCGAAGAACTCGCGCAGCAGCAGGTCCGGCTCCGCGTCCTTCGTCGGCTCCAAATCCAACTGCGGATCCGGCCGGCCCTCGAAAGTCTCGATCACATGCGGCTCGGTACTCGTGGGCAGCGTGGCACATCCCGCGGCGGAGAACAGCGCCACGGCGGAGAACAGCGACGCCACAGCGCGCGCCGTGTTCCTCTTCAACGGTCGACGGGAACCCATCATTGCTCGCGCTCCTTTTCATCCGGGGCGGCGGCTTCAGCACCGTGCGGCTCCTCCGCTTCGGCCGTGCCCGCGGATTCGGGGTCCTGCGGTATCTCCGGAGACTCCGGCTCCTCATGGCGGTTGGTGTGCACGAGCTCCAGCGCGGGTTGGTCCTCGGGCGCGCCGGGAGCGCGCAGCGGCAGCGGCGCCTTGGTGAAACCGACCTCCGGATCGCGCGGCAGCACGAGGCGGAACTGGGAGCCGACACCGGCGGTGCCGGCGGCATCGAGGGTGCCGTGGTGCAGCTGGGCATCCTCGCGTGCGATGGCCAAACCCAAGCCGGTGCCGCCGGAGTGGCGCTTGCGGGAGGAGTCGGCGCGCCAGAACCGGTTGAACACCAGTTCCTCCTGCCCCGGTTTCAAGCCCACGCCGCCGTCGGTGACAGTGATGGCCACGGCATCGTCGCTGGCGGCGAGCTCAACGCAGACGGGGTTGCCCTCGGAGTGGTCGATGGCGTTGGCCAGCAGGTTGCGCACGATGCGCTCGATCCGGCGGGCATCGCCGACCATCTGCACCGGTTCATCGGGCATGTCGAATTCGACGGCGACATCGAGTTCCTCGGCCAGCACGGATGTCTGGGCCCACGCGGACTCGACCGGCGAGCGCGCGTCCATGGTGGCGGAGGACAGGTCGGCCACGCCGGCGTCGTGGCGTGAAATCTCCAGCAGGTCTGCGAGCAGGGCCTCGAAGCGGTCGAGCTCGCGGATCATCAGCTGGGAGGCGCGCTGGGTGTGCGGCTCCAGGTTTTCCTCGTCTCCGGCGATCATGTCGGCGGCCATGCGCACGGTGGTCAGCGGTGTGCGCAGCTCGTGGGAGACATCGGAGGTGAACTGCCGCTGCAGGTCGCCGTACTCCTCCAGCTGGGTGATCTTGCTGGACAGGTTGTCGGCCATGTCGTTGAAGGACAGGGCCAGGCGCGCCATCTCGTCCTCACCCTCGACAGCCATGCGCTCACGCAGGTGGCCGGCGGCGAGGCGCTCCGCGATGCGCGAGGCGGACCTCACCGGGGCAACCAGCTGCTGCGAGGACAGCCATGCGATGCCCACGAGCAGGACGACGACCACGATGCCGGCGGAGGTGAGGAGGCCCCGCATGAGCGCGAGTGTCTGGCGCTCGGACTGCATGTCCATGACCAGGTAGAGCTGCAGCCCCTCAATATCGGAATTCGTCGGGGTGCCGATGATCAGGGCGTCGTAAATCCGTCCCCCGCTGT
Source organism: Corynebacterium sp. P4-C1 (assembly GCF_030503595.1). Lineage (NCBI taxonomy): Bacteria > Bacillati > Actinomycetota > Actinomycetes > Mycobacteriales > Corynebacteriaceae > Corynebacterium > Corynebacterium sp. P4-C1. The sequence goes on from NZ_CP129966.1 coordinate 1,147,251, forward strand.
TGACGGGGTTGAACTGGTAGGCCACCTGACTCTGCCCGACGAATTCCACGAGCCGCGGCGGAATAGTGAAATCCTCCGGCGAAGTGATCATCCCGTTGCTCTGCGGCAGCACCAGCACGGGCTCGTAGGCGCCGGCGGCGGGCTGGTCCTGCTGGGAGCGCTGCGCCAGGGCCGCGCGGGCGGTGTTCAGGCGACTCTGCGGCGATGCGCCGGAGGCTGAAGTGTTGCGCAGCTGCTCCTCGACCGTGGCGCGGACGCGCTCGAGGTCATTCTGGGCGTTCTCGACCTTCAGGTTGACCAGGCGCTGCGTCACCACTGAGGCGAGCGCCAAGGCGAGCACGCCCATGACGATTGCGGAAACGATGAGCACTGTGCCCACGAACCGGACCTGCAGCGAGGTCCGCCACCGCTGGCCAAGGCTCTCCCTGGCCCGTCTGAGTGAGGTAGCCAGGGTCTGTTACACCCCCGACCGTCCAGTCTTGTAGCCCACGCCGCGCACAGTGAGGACGATCTCGGGGTTTTCCGGGTCATGCTCGATCTTAGAGCGCAGGCGCTGCACATGGACGTTGACCAAGCGGGTGTCGGAAGCGTTTCGGTAGCCCCACACCGATTCGAGGAGTTCCTCGCGGGTGTGCACCTGCTGCGGCTTACGCGCCAGCTCCACCAGCAGGTCGAATTCGAGCGGGGTGAGGTTGATCTCGGTCTCGCCGCGGGTGACGATGTGCTGCGGCACATCGATGGTGAGGTCCCCGATCTCCAGGATCTCGCTAGGCTCCTCGTTGGTCTGGCGCAGGCGCGCGCGGATGCGTGCGATGAGCTCGCGCGGCTTGAACGGCTTGGTGATGTAGTCGTCCGCGCCGGATTCGAGGCCCAGAACAACGTCGACGGTGTCCGTCTTGGCGGTGAGCATGACGATCGGCAGGTTGGATTCCTTGCGGATCTCCTTGCAGATGTCCACGCCGCTCATGCCCGGCAGCATCAGGTCCAGCAGGATCAGGTCCGGCTGGTAGCTGCGGAAAGCGGGGATGGCCTCGAGCCCGTCGACGACAGGCTTGGCTTCGAATCCCTCCGCCTCCAGCACAATTGTCAGCATCTCGGAGATGGCGGGGTCATCGTCCACGACGAGGATCTTGGGCATCATCGGTATCTCGGTGCTCCTTGCTGCGTTGCGTTACCGCACACGTTAGCTGGCGGGTGGACCCTAATGGGCCTTTACAGCTTGAATGATAGGTGCTGCCTCGGTCGCGCGGATCCACCGGCCCTCCCAGCTGGTGCGCGCCATGTCCTCGTAGGCGGCGAACGTCGCGTCCTGCAGGCTGGTGTCGCGTTCGTAGCGGTCGCGGGTGCGCGAGGCGTCGAGGCTTTCGCGTTTCGCGGCGCGTTCGCGGGCGGTCTCCGGCGCGGTGTCCACGAGGACTTGCAGGTCCGGCCGTGGCAGGCCGAGCCGGTCGAATTCGAGCTCGGCGACCCACGCGCGGTCGTCGATACGCCCCGTGCGCGCCGACGTGTACGCCGCATTCGAGGCGACATAGCGGTCGAGCAGGAGCACATCGCTTATCGACGCTGCCCAGAGCCCCAACTCCTCTTTCGCCCCGTACCGGTCGAGGGCGAACATGACTGCCATGCCGTGGGCGGATTCGGTGAGATCACCCATTTTCCCGTGCAGCGCGTCAGCGGCGAGCTGGGCGTGGAGGGACTCGTTGTAGCGCGGAAACGACATGGTCGCCACACTGTCGATCCCGTCGGCGGCCGCTAGTTCGCGGATCAGCTTCTGGACCAGTGTGTGCTTGCCCGCTCCGTCGATCCCTTCGAGAGCAATGATCATGGCGGCGCAGGCTTAGTAGCGGTAGTGCTCGGGCTTGAACGGGCCGGCGACGTCAACGCCGATGTACTCGGCCTGTTCCTTGGTCAGCTCCGTCAGGGTGCCGCCGAGACCTTCGACGTGGATGCGTGCCACCTTCTCGTCGAGGATCTTCGGCAGGCGGTACACCTGGTTCTCGTACTGGCTGTTGTTCGTGTACAGCTCGATCTGCGCGATGGTCTGATCGGCAAACGAGTTGGACATCACGAACGACGGATGGCCGGTGGCGTTGCCCAGGTTGAGCAGGCGCCCCTCGGAGAGCACGATGATGGAATTTCCGCTGGGCAGGGTGAACAGGTCGACCTGCGGCTTGATGTTCAGGCGGGTGACGTCCTCGCGGTGCAGCAGGGAGGCCATGTCGATCTCGTTGTCGAAGTGGCCGATATTGCCCAGAACGGCGTGGTCCTTCATCTTGAGCATGTCGTCGAAGGTGATGATGCCCAAGTTGCCGGTGGCGGTGATGATGATGTCCGCGTCCGCGATCGCGTCGTCGACGGTGACGACGTTGTAGCCGTCCATGAGCGCCTGCAGCGCGTTGATCGGGTCGGCCTCGGTGACGGACACGACCGCGCCCTGGCCGTCGAGGGCCTCGGCGACGCCCTTGCCCACATCGCCGTAGCCGCAGACGAGCGCTTTCTTGCCGCCGATGAGCATGTCGGTGCCGCGGTTGAGGCCGTCGATGACGGAGTGGCGGGTGCCGTAACGGTTGTCGAACTTGGACTTGGTCACCGCGTCGTTGACGTTCATCGCCGGGAACGGCAGGGTGCCTTCGTTGGCGAAGTGGTACAGGCGGTGGACACCCGTGGTGGTCTCCTCGGTCACGCCCTTGACGTTCTTGGCGGTCTCGGTCCACTTGGAAGCGTCCTCCGCCAGCGTCTCGCGCAGCATGGCGAAGAAGGCGACCTGCTCGTCCGAGTCGGTGTCGGACGCCGACGGGACCGCGCCCGCGTTCTCGAATTCCGCACCCTTGATCACGGCCATGGTGGCGTCACCGCCGTCGTCGAGAATCATGTTCGGGTAGATCTTCGCGCCGTCGCGCTCGCCCCAGCTGAAGATCTGCTTCATGCACCACCAGTACTCGTCGAGGGTCTCGCCCTTCCACGCGAACACGGGCACGCCCTTCGGATCCTCCGGGGTGCCGTCCTTGCCCACCACGATGGCGGCCGCCGCCGGGTCCTCGGTGGAGAAGATGTTGCAGGACGCCCAGCGCACCTCGGCCCCGAGCGCCGTCAGGGTCTCGATGAGCACCGCAGTCTGGGTGGTCATGTGGATCGCGCCGGCAATGCGGGCACCAGCCAGCGGCTGCTCCTCGGCGTATTCACGGCGCAGCTGCATCAGGCCCGGCATCTCGTGCTCGGCCAGATCGATCTGCTTTCGGCCTGCCTCGTGCAGCGACAGTTCGGCGACCTTGAAGTCCTGGCTGGCGTCCTGGTTCATGAACTCTTTCTCCTTGGTGGCGCGCCGCTTGGCACGCAGTCGAGGTGTTGGTGGTCGTTGGTGCGCCGTTGTCGGCGGCGCTCAATCGGCCCGGATCTGCGCCGGACCGGATACGGTAGCTAGCTTAAGCGGTTAAGCCGCACGGCTCAGGACAAGGCCTCGATGAACTGGTCGACATCCTGCTCGGAGTCGACGTCTTCGAGGATGGCCACCGCGGCCTCGACGAGTTTCTCGTCCACGTCGGCCGCGGCGGTGCGCAGGAACGGGTACGTGTCGGCTGTCTCGCCGGCACTGAACGGCGCTCCCGCCCAGATTGCGGCGATGGTGGCCGCGGCCTGGCCGTTCAAGAGTTCTTCCTCGGTGGCGTTGTCCTTGTCCATGGCCAGCAGGCACGCGTCGCGCACTGCTTCCACCATGTCCTCGTGGTCGAGGTCCGCGATGTCGTCGAGGAAATCGACGTTGGCATCCTCATTGAAGATGGCCATGTCCCAGGTGCTCACGCCGTTCTCCTTCCGGCTCGTCCTGCGTGTCCAGTGGTTTTCTGGGTGCTTGTTCCAGTCAGGTCCACTTCTACTGTCTCGCTGGCCGGATGTCCACCATGAGCCGGCAGCGAAGCCGCGCTCGGAACCCGCGCTCGGCGGGGACTGGACGGCCCCCGGGGTGGGGCGCGTCACAAATACCACCGCGGAGGGGCCCGCGCACAAATTTGAGGAATTGGGGGTGGTGCATCCGCCGAATCCCTGATAGCTTGTTACCGAGTTGTTATATGAGTTGCTATAACCGCCACATGAGGATCACACAGGACAGCCACGTGCGGTAGCGCAACCCGCTGCCGGATAGGGGAAGGAGATGCCGGAAATGGAATTGACTAACCGTCGCTTCGCCATTTACTTGGTCTCCGGCCTGTCCTTGGCCGTCGTCGTCGGCCTGCTGGTGTGGAAGGTCTCCGATTCGGGCGTGAATATTCACAGCCAGGAAACGGAGTTCGCCGGCCAGCCGGTCGCCGCGGCCGACTCGAGCTCGAATCAGACGTCCTCGCCGGAGTCCTCCAGCTCCGGGATGTCCTCCACTGAGAACCCCGACAGTGACACTGCGGCGGGGAGCGCAGACAGCGGCGACGGCCAGTCCGCCGGCGCCGTGAACGATCCGCTGGCCCCGCCGAACGCGAACTTGGACGGCAACCAAGGCGGCACCCAAGAGGCATCCTATTACCGCCCGACGAACGCGTCACCTGCTCCGCAGAACGCGCACAGCTCTGCCCCGGCGCAGACCCAGCAGCCGAATTCCGGCGGCTCCGCCAAGTCCACCGCACCGGGCGAGGCACCGCGTGCAACATCGCCGACGGTTGTCCCGCCGGAGCCGCAGGAGCCCTCCCGTCCGTCCCCGACCGGCCAAGCGCACAACAGTGAACAGGCACCGAAGCCGAACACCGAGGCCGAGCTGCAGAGTGGCTCTGAGATCGTCGAGGAAGCGCTGCAGTCCGGTAGGGAGGCCCTCGATGCGGCCCGGGAGGCTGCCGGCGGCGACGCGCAGCCGAAGAAGCGCCCCGAGGATCCGTTCTCCGCTTCCACGCGCGTGCCCGGAATTCCGGACGGGAAGGGCCAGGCCGCGGGCGAGGAAGCTCCGGCGCCGAACACCGGGCAGGACAATGCCCCGGTCGGCACCGAGGCCGCCGCCGAGCAGCCCGAAAGCTAGCGCGAAGTCACCCGCGCGTAGAACACCTCCGCGCCCGCCCCGTCGGCACTGTCGGCCAGACCCGCTGCCACGCGCGCATCCGGGTCGGAAGCGGGAATCCACGCCGCCTCACTCGGGCCCAATTCAAGCGGACCGCACGTGACGCAACCCGATGTGCACAGCACAATCGCCGGGCCGGAGCAGTCCGCGTCGAATCCGTCCCCGGCGGCAAGCTCGTAACGGGTGAGCCGGAAATCGCGGGCGGGCACGTCGAATTCGCACACGCCGTCGCGCACCCGGGCGTCCACCCGCGGATCGAGCAGCGTGGAGAAGTCCGTGATGCGCACCAGTTCAGGAACGTCGACGTGCTTGGTGGTCAGCCCGCCGCGGAGCACGTTATCCGAGTTAGCCATGATCTCCACGGCCATCCCTCCCACGTAGGCGTGCAGCCGCCCGGCACCCAAGTACAGCGCCTCACCGGGTGCAAGTTCCACGTAGTTGAGCAGCAGCGACGCCAGCACACCGACATCGCTGGGGTAGACCTCCGACAATTCCACGAAGCAGCGCGCGGCCTGGCCCATCCAGCTGGGGACGCCGGCAAAGGAACGCTTGTCGACGCTCCCCTTCACCCCCTCGATCACTTCCACCCGCTTGGCGCGTGGCAGGGAAATCCAGGTGGTGAACAAGGCGCGCAGCCCCTCTTCCTCGTTGTCCGAGTGGAGCATCGCCGAGTACCGGGTCAGCTCCGGGCAGTCGAGGTATTCGAAGAACTCGAGCGTCTGCCGCGCCGGCCGCAGCCCGGCCAGGGCCTTGAACCGGGTCAGGGCGACGAGCAGCTCTGGCTTGTGGTTGGGGTCTTTGTAGTTCCGTTCCGCGGCATCGAGCGCGATGCCGGCCGCGTTCTCCCCTTCAAAACCGGCGCGGGCTTGCGCCGCGGTGGGGTGCGCCTGGATGGAAAGCGGGCCGTCGGCGGCGAGAATCTTCAGCAGAAACGGCAGGGTGTCGCCGAATTCGCCGCGAACTGCTGCACCGAGCGCGTCGGCGGGGTCGTCCGCGATGACTTCGTCCAGCCCCACTCCCCCGACCGTGGCCGGTGCCGCCGGATGGGCACCGAACCACAGTTCGGCCTGCGGCGCCGCCGACGGGGATTCCTCCCCGCGCAACTCCGCTAGAAGGGTTCTCGATCCCCACGGATACGTCTGCATCGCCGGGGTGAGCAGCTCCACGTTTCTCGCCTCTTCTCTTCGTGCGTCCGCTTCGGGTTCTTCGGGTTCATCGGGTACGTCTGTGGTCTGTAGTCTCGAGCCCGCGGTCAGTCCGCGTGCAGCGCCGTCGCCGCCAGTCCGCGCACGATCAGGCGCAGTGCCGCGGCGAGGTCCCCGCCGGCCCCGTCTTCGGCCTCCCCCACATATTCTGCCCGGGCGCCGGGCAGGTGGGGCTCGCGCTGACCCCACACCACGGTCTTCACCGGCACTTGGGCTGGCGGCCCGTCAATGAAGGGGTCATAGAAGATATCGTCGGCTCCCCCAGCAGAGTTACCCGCACCGGCGCCACTGCCGGCGGCGGCCTCCAGTGCGGGGCCGAGATCCTCTCTGCCGACGAAGCCGCTGGGAATTCCGCGGGCGGACCACAGTGCTGCGACGAGCCGGGCGACGGCGGCGCCGGCGGCAGTGTAGCCGGTGTGGATTATCCGGGCGCCTTCGCTGAATTCGCGCAGCTGGCGCGCCAGGTTCACCGTCACCTCGCGCTCCGGGGAGAGTTGGCGGAGCTCCTCGTCGACGGCATCGGCCACGCCGTCGACAAGCGCGCTCGTGCCCGAAAGTGCACCGCACACCCCGATCACTGCGGCGATGGTGCGCAGCGGGGACGCCCCGTCCGCGGTCGGTGGCGCGGGCAGCACCACGGCGCCGCGCGGGGCGTCCTCCACCACGGGCCCGCCGGCGGGGCCGGCGAGGATCACCTCAGCACCGCGTCCGGCCACCGCCGAGACCTGGCGCACTGAGGTTTCCGCATCGGGGGCGTCGCCGACCAGCACCACCACATCGAGGGCGCCGACGAAATCAGGCACACGCCGGGTGACCATCACGGGCGCACGGTCGAATTCCACCAGCGCCACCGCGCACTCGGCCGCGGCTTCGGAGATCGCGTCGGTGGCCAGCACGACCACGCTGCGCGGCGAAGAGCCCTGCAGACGCTCGAGTATCCCGGCAGCCTGCGCCACTGCGCGGACGTGGGCACCTTCATGGGCGATGTCGAAGAAGCGCACCGCGTCCGCGTCGTAGTCGGCGGCGCCGTCGTAATAGCTCCGGTCCGTAGCCATGGCGTGCGCTCCCTACCCGCGGATGATGCCCAGGACCTCGTCCACGAGTGCGTCGACCTCGTCCTGGGTCTCCGCCTCGACGTTGAGGCGGAGCAACGGCTCGGTGTTGGAGGCGCGGACGTTGAACCACGCCTTGGTGCCCTTCAGGGAGACGGTCACGCCGTCGAGGCGGTCGACGCTCTCCGTGCGGTCGGCGAAGGCCTCGACGACCTTCTCCATCGTCGCCTTCTGGTCGGCGACCTCGGAGTTGACCTCGCCGGAGGCGGCGTAGCGGTTGTACTGCGCCATCAGCTCGCTCAGCGGTTTGTCCTGCTCGGCGAGGGCCGCGAGCACGTGCAGTGCGGCGACCATGCCGGAGTCCGCGTTGAAGAACTCGGCGAAGTAGTAGTGCGCGGAGTGCTCGCCACCGAACAGCGCGCCCTTGTCCGCCATCTCCGCCTTGATGTAGGAGTGGCCGACGCGGGTACGCACCGCGGTGCCGCCGTGCTGGGCGATCAGCTCCGGAACGGCCTGAGAAGTGATCGCGTTGTAGATGATCGTCGCGCCCGGCGAGGACTCCAGCGTGCGCTCAGCCACCAGCGCGGTGATCGCCGACGGGGAGACCGGGTCGCCGTTCTCGTCGACGACGAAGCAGCGGTCCGCGTCGCCGTCGAAGGCGAGGCCGATGTCCGCATTCTGCTTGACGACGAAGTCCTGCAGGTCCACCAGGTTCTTCGGGTCCAGCGGGTTGGCCTCGTGGTTCGGGAACGTCCCGTCGAGCTCGAAGTAGAGCGGACGGACATCTAGGTTGTCCTCCTCACCCAGCACGGCCGGGACAGTGTGGCCGGCCATGCCGTTGGCGGCGTCGACCGCCACCACCAGTGCGCGGTCGGAGGGGACCGGGACGAGCTCGCGCAGGAAGTTCGCGTAGTCGCCCAGAATGTCGCGCTGGCTCACCGAGCCCGGCTCGCCGTCGAAGGCCGGCACGCCGTCGATAAGCATGTCGGTGATCTCCGCCAAGCCGCTGTCCTGGGAGACCGGGGTAGCGCCGGTCCGGCACAGCTTGATGCCGTTGTACTGGGCCGGGTTGTGGGACGCGGTGAACATTGCGCCCGCGCAGCCGATCACGCCGGCGGCGAAATACAGCTCGTCGGTGGATGTCAGGCCGAGCTCGATCACGTCCACGCCCTGGCTGACCACGCCGCGGCCGAATGCGGCGGCGAGCGCCGGGGAGGACGGGCGCATGTCGTGGCCCACAGCGACGGTGGTCTCCCCTTCCCCGCGCAGGATGGAGGCGAATGCGGCGCCGGCATCGAAGACGAAGTCCTCGTCGACAGTGGCCTTGTCCGCCGGTTCGACGACCCCGCGGATGTCGTAGGCCTTGATCGCGGCCTCCACATCCTCGCGTGAGCGTGTGCGGGTGTTGGTGGGCTGTGACGCTTGTTCAGTCATGCCAACCGATCTTAAACGTCCTCGTGACCCAAAGGGCCGCACCCGCGAACGCTGACAGCGATCACTTAAAGGCGCTTCAGGATCCAGCGTGAGTACCCAGCGTCAGGACTCAGCACCCTGTTCGGTGTCCGGTTCGGTGTCCGGATCCGGCACGACGCTCAGGTGGGCGCGGCGGGCCGCCTTATGCTCGGCGAGGTGCTCGCCGACGCGCTTGGTGCGGTAGACGGGGTGGTTGGACGTGTCCGGGTTGGTGAAGTCGCGCTCGTTGTCGAATTCGATGGGGTCCTGGGTTGTGTCCACCAGGCCCGTGGTCACGCGCCCTGCCTCGCTGACGGCCTGCGCCAGGGCGGTGATCTCCTCTTCGTCGGACAGCTCGATGTTGTCGATGCGCACCATCTCCCACCCGACTGGTGCGGTGATGTGCTCGGAGTGCCGCTGGCACAGGTCCCAGGCGTGCGGGTCCGGCGACGGTGCGAGCGGGCCGACGATGGCGGTTTTTTCGGAGTACGCGTAGACGAGCGTGGCGATGGCGGGGCGGCCACAGCCGGGGCGACAGCAACGACGGAAGGTACTCACGGGGCAATAGTCTAAACCCAAGGTTTAAATTTTGGCTCGCGACGCGCGGCGCGTCCCCGCTCACCCGCACGGCGCGCAGTCCTACATTGATAGCTATGAACGACGCGACGACGAACGCCGACCACGCACGACTGCCGCTGCGCCGCGACCGCCACGGCCGCGGTGTGCGCGGCCCCGTCATGCCGGTGGCCGTGCCCCGCTACCGCAGCCGCTCCATGGACTTCGACCGGGCAGTGCTCGACGCGTACGCCCCTCTGCACAACCGCTTCTTGCACCAGCTCGCTGGCGTGGACCTGGCGGTAGACACGATTCCGCGCATGCGGTTGAGTTCCGACATGATCATGCCGGATGAGATCTTCGCCGACGGCCCCGTCCCCCTAGGCCGCGTGCTTCAGGCGGGCGTGGACCGCGCCGGAAACCCGACCCGCGCACGCATCGTGGTTTTCCGGATGCCGGTCGAGCAGCGCGCTGTCAACGCAGTCGAGCGCGCAGAATTACTCACCATGGTGCTCACGGCACTCGTGGCGCATTATCTGAATCTGGATCCGCGGGATATCGACCCGAGCTTCCAGTACTGATCCGCGCTCTCCGCCCCCGCTGAGCGTTAGCCGATCTGCTTGCGCAGGCGGCGGCGCTCACGGTCGGAGAGACCGCCCCAAATGCCGAATCGCTCATCGTGCTCGAGCGCGTACTCCAAGCATTCATCGCGCACTGCGCAGGCCTGGCAGATGCGCTTCGCCTCGCGCGTGGAGCCACCCTTCTCGGGGAAGAATGCCTCCGGATCGGTCTGAGCGCACAGGGCTTGGTCCTGCCACTCCTGCTCGACGGTGCCGAACAGTTCGTCGAGGGTCATTCCGCCCGCAGCCGCGCCGCGGAGAGTGGCGCCTGAAACCATGTCTTCCACGCCGTCCCCTTCCTGAGTCTTGTTTGTCGCCGTTTTGCTGTCGTGGCACCTATTGCCAATGCCCGCCAAAGTTCAATGCCGTCAGCACCGCACCTCGTGGCCGCCGCTGATTACACTAATGTGATTCAACCCTCGCGCACTAAATAGCGTCAACACGAAGCGGGACAAAACAATCGCTTCGCTGGGCATTAATGCGGGTTTCGGCCGTCACTCGCAACATGAGTCACACGAGTCACAACACAACCGTAGCGGGGGTAGCCAGCGGGGGTACTACATGTAGTAGCGACCGTTTCGGGTGGCAACTAATCCCCTGGTTCCCCGGCGTGTCGCTACGCGTCGGGCGAAAAACGCACTCCCAGATCCGGGATATCCACGCCCGGCCACACACGCATCCCGCCCTGTAGCTCGCAGCGTGCGCCGATGCTCACGCCGTCGCCGATCACGCAGTCCTGGATGCGGGCATTCGCACCGATGCGGGTGCCGGAGGCGATGATGGAATCGCGGATCATCGCCCCCGGCTCGATGGTCACGCCGTCGAAGACCACACAGTCGTCGAGGCGGCAGCCGGCACCGATCGTGGACCCGCGGCCCACAGAAGTGCCGCCGACCAAGATGGCCCCGCCGGCGACGCCGGCGGATTCGTCGATAAGCGCCTCGCCCGTGCGCCCCTCCAACAGCGGGGACGGCGCAATGCCGCGGACGAGGTCCGAGGAGCCCTGCACGAAATCGGACGGGCGGCCCATGTCGCGCCAGTAGCTCGTGTCCACGTGGCCGTAAACGCGGGCGCCGGACTTGAGCAGGCCAGGGAAGGTCTCGCGCTCGACGGAGACAACCCGGCCGGCCGGGATCGAACGGATCACGTCACGCTCGAAGACGTAGCAGCCAGCGTTGATCTGGTCGGTCGGCGGCGCCTCCGTCTTCTCCAGGAAGGCCTCGACGCGGCCGTCGGCGGCAGTGGGCACAGAACCGAACTGGCTCGGATCCGGCACGCGCACCAAATGCAGCGTCACGTCCGCCTCGTTGTGCTGGTGCGTTTCCAGGATCCCGCCCAGGTCCGCGCCGGAGAGCACGTCGCCGTTGAAGATCATGGCGGTGTCGTAGCGCAGGTGGGACTCCACGTTGCGGATCGCGCCGCCGGTGCCCAGGGCCTCTTCCTCAACGACGTACTCGATCTCCAGGCCCATCTCGGAGCCGTCGCCGAAGTATTCCTCGAAGACCTCCGCCTTGTACGAGGTGCCCATGACCACGTGCCGGATCCCCGCGGCCTTGATGCGCGCCAGCAGGTGAGCCAGGAACGGGTAGCCGGCGGTGGGCAGCATCGGCTTCGGCGTGGACACCGTCAGCGGGCGCAGCCTTGTCCCCTGCCCGCCCACGAGCACAACAGCGTCGATCTGAGAGGGGTCTACCGTGGATGGCTGAGATGCCATGATGGCGTGGCCTTTCTGTCAGCGGTTGAAAGTGTTCGCGCCTTAACCTAACCCCTCACGCGCGACTAGGCGGGCTTTGACGGGGCATGGGCGGCTGGGGCGTGTCGTAGAACTTCCCCGGAATTCACAGTTTCGTCAGCCGCACGCCCGGGCGATCACCGCGCGGGCTTTGAGTCCCAGCCACAAAACGGCGCGGATGGGGGTCTGCCACAGGTGCGGGTGGCGGTCAGCCTGGAAACGGTAGGCGGAATGGTGGTGCGCAGGCACGGTCACGCGCGAGTGCTTTTTGGCGGAGTGGCCCTGGTCGTGGAAGATCACGGAATCTGGGCAGAAGATGTTGTCCCAGCCGGCACGGGAGAGACGGTCGCCGAAGTCGATGTCCTCGAAGTACATGAAGTAGCGCTCGTCGAATCCGCCGATGGCATCGAAGGCATCCCAGCGCACAAGCAGGCAGGAGCCGGACAACCAGCCCGCAGGGCGCACGGTAGCGAGGTTCTCCCCGGCCTTGTACGCCTTACTGAAGGGGTTGCCCGGCCACACCGGGTAGAGCACTGCATGCCCGATGCCGGTGACGAGCGTGGGCACTTCCCGCGCGGACGGGTACGCGGTGCCGTCGAGCTCCTCGATCCGCGGGCCGACGGCACCGGCGCGCGGGTGACCGGCGGCGCAGTCCAGCAGGGCATCGAGGGAGCCCGGGCTGAATTCCACGTCGGGGTTGACGATGAGGAAGTACTCGTCGTCGATCTCCCCTGCGCGACGCGCGGCGGCCAGATGCCGGGCGGCGGCATTGATCGCCGCACCGTAGCCGATGTTCCCACCGGTGGGCATGAACTCCACATCCCCGCGCCGGGCGGCCATCGCCTGCGGCACGCCGTCGGTGGAGCCGTTGTCCGCGCAGATCATCAGCGTGTCGCGCGCGGTCGCGCCGCCGAGCGTATCGACGAGCCCCGCCAGGTGCTTCCCCGGCGAGAACGTCACGGTGACCACAGCCAACGGGGCATCATTCCCCGCCGCCGCGGAGTCTCGTCCAAAAGTCGTACTCACAGTATGGCAGCTTACCGCCGTCCCGCGCTGCTGGATCCCGGCGCGCGCGGGGTCGTGCACTATACTTTCCACCTAATGTGAACGTTTCTCCGCGCGCTGTTCCTGCCGGGCCGCCAGCGCGGCAGTGTGCGCCCGCGCGCCGGAGAACAAAGCGGACGATCAAAAGGGGCAGTTTTCCGTGAGCGAGAAATACCGGCCGGTGCGCGATATCCAGCCGGCCCCGTCGCGTGTGCGGGACATCAGCCAGTCCGGGCACCCGGCGTTGAAGACGACCCTGGCAGTCCTGTCCGCCCTGGTGATCCTCATCTCCGGCCTGGGCTACTACTCCGTGGGCCGGCTCGGCGGGAACCTCTCTTCGTCCGATCTGTCCCTGTCCGACGACGAGCTCGACGGCTCGGACGGTGCGGTGGATATCCTCCTCGTCGGCTCCGATTCGCGCACGGATGCCCAAGGAAACCCGCTGAGCGAGGACGAGTTGGCGCGCCTGAACGCCGGGGAGGCCGACGGCGAGCTGAACACGGACACCATCATGGTCATCCGCGTGCCCAACGACGGCTCCCGGGCCACCGCCGTGTCCATCCCGCGCGACACATACATCCACGATTCGACGTACGGCAACACGAAGATCAACGGCGTGTACGGCCAGTACGCGAATGCCAAGCGCAAAGAGCTTCTCGCCGACGGGGAGAAGGAAGGCAAGGAGCTCGAGGAGAAAGTCGCCCAAGCCGCGCAGCAGGGGCTTATCGACGCCGTCGCCGACCTCACCGGCGTCGAAGTCGACCACTATGCGCAGGTCGGTCTCCTCGGCTTCGTCCTTCTGACCGACGCTGTGGGCGGCGTGGAGGTCTGCCTCAACGCGGAAGTCGACGAGCCGCTCTCCGGCGCGAAATTCCCGGCTGGCCGCTCGACCCTGGACGGTACCCAGGCTCTGGCGTTCGTCCGCCAGCGCCACGATTTGCCCCGCGGTGACCTGGACCGCATCGTGCGCCAGCAGGTCTTCATGGCCTCCCTGGTCAATGAGGCGATCTCGGCCGGCACCCTGTCTAACCCGGCGAAGCTGCGCGAGCTGTCCAACGCGGTGGAGCGCTCCGTCAACGTCGATTCCGGCTGGAACGTCATGGCTCTGCTCAGCCAGATGTCCGACTTGGCGGCCGGCAACGTCTCCTTCTCCACCATCCCGGTCACCTCCGTCAACGGTGTGGGCGACTACGGCGAATCCATCATCACCGTCGACCCGCAGCAGGTCCACGACTTCATGGACGAACTCGCCCGCGAGCAGCAGCAGGCCGAAGGCGAGAACCCCGGTGCCAAGAACACTGACGCCGACAACCCCGGGGGCTCCGGCGACCCCGTTGACGCAGCCATCCCGGCTGAGTTGTCCAGCACAACCCTCACCGTGCTCAACGCCGGCAGCAGCGCCGGCATGGCCGGTGCCGTCTCCGAGTTCCTCAAAGAAAAGCAGCTCACCATTGAGAGCGTGGGCAACTCCACCCCGGGTGTCTACGATTCCTCGCAAGTTGTCGCCGCCTCCGCCGACGACCCGGCCGCCACGGCCTTAGCGGAGCTGCTCGGCGGCCTGCCCGTGACCGTCAACGAGTCGCTCGAACCCGGCTCCCTGATCGTTGTCACCGCGGACGACTACACCGGCCCCGGCGCCGATGAGGCACCCCAGGATGTCACGCAGGAGGACACCGTGGGCACCCCGGGCGAGGACTTCGGCGCCGCCGAGGTCGGCCCCGAGTTCAACGCCGGCGGTTCCGGCCCCCGCTGCGTGAACTAGCTGAACTAGCCGCGCTCCCTTCCCGGCCGAAAACCCGCCCGCCGGGTTTTCCCTACCATGGGGCGCTATGAGCTTGCTCGCCCCGATCCTGTCCACCGACCCTGCCAGCCCGCGCTTGACCGTCTACGACGAGTCCGCCGGAACGCGCATGGAATTCTCCGGTGTGACACTGGATAACTGGGCCAACAAGATCGCCAATATGCTCGTCGAGGAATTCGAGCTCGACGACCCTGCCGCCGCGCCGCGCATCGTGGTGGACCTCCCCCTGTCCTGGCAGGCGGCGGTGCTGCCCATCGGCATCTACAACGCCGGCCTCACCTTCAACACGAAGGAGTCCGCGGACAACGGCAACGACCCGCAGCTGGTCTTCACCAGCGTTGACGAGGTGGGCAACTGGCCGAGGTCCGCAGATGTCGTGGCGGTCTCGGACGACCCGTTCGGCCGTGGTGTGACGGAGACCGGCGGCACGCTGCCGCCCGGCGTGGTCGACTTCGGCCCCACCGTCCGCTTCTACGGCGACCAGTACTACGGCCAGTCCCCCGACCTCGCCGACTGGGCTGCTGCGCCAGGCACGAGCACCAGCGCCAATGCCAGCACCAGCAAAACAGCCGAGCGCATTCTCATTCCGGGTTGGCGCACGCGCGAGGATTTCGACACCACCGTAATGGCCACCCTCGCCGCGGGCGGTTCCGTGGTCGTCATCGCGGGGGTCGCCTCCGCCGAGCGCATCAGGCAGATCGCCGAGGCGGAGAAGGTGACCAAACGGTTGGCCTAGCGGCCAAACCACCGGCGCACGAGCTTGCGCCACACGACACGCGCCGCGGAGTGCGGCACCGCAACGACCTCCCGGGCGTAGTTCTTCAACCGCGATTTCTTCGGGGTCGGTGCGGCCACGACCGTGACGGGCACACCCAGGTGCGCCGCCCACACTTTGGTGCGCGCAACGTGGAAGCCGTTGGTGACCACGGTCAACCGTGCCACTGACGGGAACAGCGCGCGGGAATTCTCCAGGTTCTCGTTCGTCGACGTCGCCCGGGGCTCCTCCACGATCCGGGAGGCCGGCACACCACGCTCAATGAGCCACCGCGCCATCACGTCCGACTCTCCCTGCCCCGTCACCACGACGGGGGCCTGCGGGTGGCGGTGCGCCAGTGCCAGTGCCGTCGTCAAGCGTGCTTCGAGCATGCGCGACGGGCGGCCGTCGATAATGCGTGCCCCGAGCACCACCACGGGGCTGGGGCTGCTACTCACCGCCGCCGAGCAGGCGCTCGCGCAGCGCCTCATCCTTGCGCTCGACCTCTCGGGCCATGTTCTCCTGGTAGTCGACCATGCGGCGCTGGATCTCCGGTTCGGAGGAGCCGAGGATGCGCGCCGCGAGTAGGCCGGCATTCTTCGCGCCGCCGATGGACACGGTGGCCACGGGCACCCCACCCGGCATTTGCACGATGGACAGCAGCGAGTCAAGCCCGTCTAGGTCCTTCAGCGCGCGAGGAATGCCGATGACCGGCAGCGGGGTCGCCGCCGCGACCATGCCCGGCAGGTGCGCCGCGCCGCCGGCGCAGGCAATGATGACCTGCAGGCCACGCCCGTGCGCGCCTTTGGCGTACGCGAGCATCTTCTCCGGGGTGCGGTGCGCCGAGACCACCCCGACCTCGAAGCGGATGCCGAACTCGGCGAGAATCTCCGCCGCCGGTGCGACAGTGTCCCAGTCCGAGTCGGACCCCATGATGATTCCTACCTGCGGTTCCATGTGCGCTCCTTATGTGTCCTGCAATGTCCTATTCTTGCCCGCCGCCAGCACCGCCAGCAGCACCACTGCCATTGACAATGATGTCCGCCGCCGCGGTGGCGCGCTCCAGCACGGTGTCTAAGTCCGTGCCGGAGACATTGACGTGCCCCATCTTGCGGCCCGGGCGGTGGCCCTTACCGTAGAGGTGGACCTTGGCGTCCGGGTAGCGGCGCATGACCTCGACGACGCGTTCTTCCATCGGCTCCGACGGCTCGGTGTCCGCGCCCAAGGTGTTCACCATGACGGTGACTGGCGCGGTCGTGTCGACGGACCCCAGCGGCCAGTCCAAGACCGCACGGAGGTGCTGCTCGAACTGGCTGGTCACGCAACCGTTCTGCGTCCAGTGGCCCGTGTTGTGCGGGCGCATGGCGAGTTCGTTGACGATCACGCTCTTTTCCTCATCCGCGCACTCGAAAAGCTCCACCGCCAGTACGCCGGTGACATCCAGCTCGGTGGCAATCTTCATGGCCAGCTCGCGGCAGTACTCGGCCTGCTCGTCGGACATGCCCGGCGCGGGCGCGATCGCTTCAACGCAGATGCCGTCGCGTTGGCGGGACTCCACGACCGGCCAGGCGCGGACCTCGCCGGACGGGGTGCGCGCGACCATGGCGGAGAGCTCGCGGCCGAAATCGACCTTGCGCTCGGCGTACAGCGGGGTGCCGTTCCCCAGGAGCTCCGCTACGAGCTCTTCCGCTTCCTCGCGCGTGCCCGGGAACCACACACCGTGGCCGTCGTAGCCGCCGCGGGTGGCCTTCAGGCACATCTCGCCGTCGACGGAATCGAAGAACTCACCGGCGTCGGTGGCTGACTCGATCGGCGCGAATTCGGGCACCGGCGCACCGATCTCCTTCATTTTGCGGCGCTGGGCCAGCTTGTCCTGCGCGTAGATCAGCGCGCGCGGCTGCGGCTGCACGCTCACGCCGGCGGCGATCAGCTCATCGAGGTACTCGTTAGGCACGTGCTCGTGGTCGAAGGTGGCTGCCGCGGCCCCCTCCACGACCGCCTTCAGGTCGTCCAGATCGGTGTAGTCGCCGATGCGCACGTCGCCGAAGACCTGCGCCGCCGACGCGTCCTCGGATCCCGCCAGCACGCGCGGCGCGAGCCCGAGCTCGATCGCCTCCGTGTGCATCATGCGGGCCAGCTGGCCGTCTCCGATCACCGCGATGATCGGCATTCCCTGGGCATCTCTTTGTGCGTTACTCACGGTTGCCCACTGTAGTGAACAAGCAGGCACGCCCCACCATTAGCCGTCACAGTCCCCGCCCGCGCCGCACTCCGCCGCAGCAGCGCCTGCCGCACGTCGCTTATCGACGCCCCGCCGCACGTGCCCGGGCACCGGAGATAGCTACCATCGGCCACATGAACGCTTTCAGCCGCCACACCGTTTTCCAGAATTCGCTGATGTCCGCGCTACTCGACGGAATCTACGACGGGGAGATGACCATCGGGCAGATCCTGTCCAAGGGCAATTTCGGCCTGGGCACCTTCGACGGACTGGACGGGGAGATGATCATTCTTGACGGCACCTGCTACCAGCTGCGTAGCGACGGCACCGCGACCATCGCCGACCTGGAGCAGAAAAGCCCGTTCGCGCAGGTGACCAACTTCGTGCCGAAGATCGTGGAGCCAGCCCCGAAGGGCATGAAACGCGCTGAGCTGTCCAAATTCATCGACGACCTGGAGCCTTCGGGCAACTACTTCCACGCGGTGCGCATCACGGGCACGTTCAGCAGCGTTGTCACCCGCACGGTGACGAAGCAATCCAAGCCGTACCCGCCGATGCGTGACGCGGTGGGCGACGACAAGGAGATCACATTCAATGACGTCCGCGGCATCATCGGGGGCTTCCGCACCCCGAAGTACGCGAAGGGCATCGGCATCCCGGGCTGCCACGTGCATTTCATCGACGAGGAGCGCACGTCGGGCGGCCACGTGCTCGACTACACGGTCGACGACGCGGTGATCGAGCTGTGCCCCGGCACCGACATGGAGCTGCACCTGCCGCTCACCGCTGACTTCGCCGCAGGCAACCTCTCCCCGGACGATATCGACGAGCAGATTCACACCACAGAGGTGAAGAGCTGACGTCCGCCCGCCCGCACCAAGCCACAAGGAGCACAATGAGTTCAAACACAGACATCACCGCTTTCTCCACACGCATGCTCGTCAGCGCTTTGGACACGTTGCAGATCGCTGCCGCGGAGGACAACGGCGACTGGGGCGCGGACTTTCCGCAAGGCACCGTCTTCTTCGTTCCCGACGGCGACTACTTCACCATCCGCATCCAGTCCCACATGACAGTCGCCGACGACGCCATGCCGGCAGCCATGATCGCCATTAACGCGATGAACGACAACCTCGCCTTCGGCAAAGTAGTACCCAACGTCATCGAGGATCGCCCGACAGTCGTTTTCCGCAACCATTTCAACTTCACCCAGGGCGTGTCCCAATCACAGCTAGACACGCTTATCGACGCAAGCTTGCAGGTCGGCTTCAACGCCCTCGACCAGATCGAATCACTGCTTAAAGGAACGGAGTAGAGCCATGGGATTGTTCGGAAAGAAGAAACCGGTACTGCGCGAAGCTTCCGTCGAATCCATCGGGGAAGCGCTTTCCGCGCTGGGCTTCAGCTGCTCGCCGCTGTCCACCGGTGGCCTGCTGACCGAGGTGAACGGGGTTCCGGTCTACATCGTGGACCAGGACCAGAACATCGGGATCGGCGGGATGATCCAGGCGCGCCAGTCCGCAGGGGAGGACCTCAACTGGATAAGCGACTTCAACAACCGTGCGCTGTGGCCGGTGGTCTTCCGCGCGGAGCAGCCGGGCGGGACCGTCATCAACGCCGAGCACCGGATCATTAAAGGGGTTGAGTACTCCGATGCGCAGCTGCGCGACGAGGCCGAGCTCGGGGCCACGCTCGTCGCGGAGACCCTGCTGCGCTACAGCGAGGAGCACCCGCAGTAACAGAGGTGCCGCTATGACAGCGGTGCCGCTACCGCAGCTGCTCGACGATCAGGGCCTCCACGCGCCGCGCCCTGCCCACGTTGGGGAAATGCACGGGCTCGCCGTAGCCCAGGATGCCGATGTCGATGCCGCCGCGGCGCCGGCGCACGTTGCGGATCTGCATGAGCGGGATGGATTCTGTGCGCCCGCGGCCGCCGGGGAGATACATGACGCGCTTGTTGGTCACCACGAAGCGCTGGCGTTGTTGGCGGATGAGCGGCCAGAAGAAGCGCCAGATGACGATGAGGAACCAGATGCCCACGACGGCGTTGCGGATGCCTGCGTCGACGGCGGCGGCATCCATCCACCCGATGAGCATCCAGGACAGGGCGGTCGCGATGATCAGCTCGAGGAAGGGATAGATCGCGCCGCGCAGCGGCGGCGCCATGTCCGCCAGGACGACTTCTCCCCTACCGAGCTTGATCTTTGCCACGGGCCAAACATTAATCGGTGGGGCGCAGGTGCGTCACGTCGCCAGTCGAGTAGCTGGTTCCGTCGACGACGATCGCGCCGTGCTTGTCGACGTCCCCCGCCACCCCCTCAACGATCCCGTCCACCGTGTCCAGGCGCACCGTCTGACCGATGGTGGCCGACACAGCGCGGTAGTCGTCGAGAAGCGCTTCGTCCCGGTCGCGCCACTGCGCAAGGCGTGTGCCGAGCGCACCCAGCAGGTCGACGGCGAATTCGTCCCAGTCGACGTCCACGCCCTCAAGGTTGAGCGCCGTGGACCAATCCGTGGGCAGGTCTTCTGCCCGCCAGGCGATGTTCACTCCCATGCCCACAACGAGCAGCGGCGGGGTGGCCTGGGTGTCGATCTCCCCGAGGATCCCGACGAATTTCTTGCCGTTCAGGAGCACGTCGTTGGGCCATTTCAGCTGCGCGGTGGGCACCACATCCGTCACGGCCAGGCCCGCGGCCAGCGACACCAAGCCGAGATCGTCCGTGTGCGTGAGTTCCACGGCGACGCTCATGAGCAGGCTCGCCCCTGCGGGCGCCTCCCACACGCGCCCGAGCCGCCCCTTGCCACCGGTTTGCCGGTCGGCGATGAGCACGTGCCCCGGCGCGCCCGACGCCAGCAGCTCCGTGTTCGTCGACGTCGCCGATTCGACGAAGCGAACGTCGCTCCACCACTCGGCGATCTCGGACTGGATGCGGGCAATGTCCTGAACTGTCATGCGCACCAGAATATCGAGACATCGAACCAAGGCGTGCACCGTCACCACCGCACTCAGGAAGTTCAACGGCAACCACTACTGCACCGACTCCGCACTGCGGAGTCCCTGCGGTTTTATAAATCACCTGCGCTGAATCGAATCTCCGTTCCTCTTCTCGCAACAACGATGTCGAGGTGAAATGGGACAGCGGCTACAGAAACACCCTGCAGCCAAGGAGAATGCAATGGCCCCGCCACGCATGAGTAAAGAAGAAAAGCTCTTAGTCATCCGAGCGCTTCAAGAGTCCAACGACGTTATGGATTACCCCGGCTTCAACAATCATGCGGAACGTTACGGCCCCTATGTCGTGACCGAGTACTGGAGCCCCGTGATGGACGAGTTTCCTGGTTACCAGCTCGACGGCCCCGGCCCTGTCATTGTGGACACGCGCGACTACTCGGTGAACTTCTTCGGCTCAACCCTCGACGGACGTCCCGCATGGTTCGCAGCTGACGACTACCCGCAAGGACGCGTCAAGCTTGCCGACGAACCGATTCCGAGCCTGGCCACCGAAGATTTGCCCGACGACGATTCCTGAGCCGACTCCGCACTGCGGAGTCCCTGCGGTTTTGCATCCACTCCGCAAGAACTCCGCAGAAGCACCGCAGACACACCACCAGACCTACACTGGGCGCCATGTCGGACATGAAGCTTTTCACCATCGGGTATTCGCAGAAGAGCGCGGAAGAGTTCTTTGACCTGCTGCGCGAAAACGGTGTGAAGCGGGTGGTGGACATCCGGCGGCACAACACGAATCAGCTCGCCGGCTTCACCAAGAAAGACGATCTCGCGTGGTTCCTCGCAACCATCGCTGACATCGATTACGAGCACGTTCTGGAACTCGCACCGAGTGAGGAGCTCATGCACGCCTACCGCAAGGAGGGCCTGCCTTTCGACGAGTTCGCGGACAAGCTCCGCGCACAATTCGACGACCGGGAGATGCCCACCAAGGCCACTTTCGACCACGCGGCCTTGCTGTGCTCCGAGGCCGACCCCTCCACCTGCCACCGCATCGTGGCTGCGGAGTACCTGGCCGAAAAGTGGTCCGGGGTGGACATCGTCCGTCTCTAATGCCCCGAGCGTGTGGAAGAGTGAGTTCAAGGAACCGAGACGAGGGAAACACCCATGCCACTGCCCGACCTGACAGACGAAGAAAAACAGGCCATCATTCAGGCGCTCCAAGAAGCGAATGTCAATTGGCCTGGCTTCCTGCCTGAGGCGCAGTGGTAGAAGGACTTTCTCGTCGTCGGCTACTGGTGCCCGGAGTTCGACACTGAACCCGAGTTCGTAGTCCTCGGCCACGGCCCCGCGATCGTGGATACCCGCGACAACTCCGTTGAGTTCTATGGATCAGCCCCAGTCGGATGGACTGATGTGGTGTTCGCCGACGATTTCCCCCACGGGGTCATTCAACTCTCCGACAAGCCGGTCCCGGGATACCCGAAGATCAAAAGGGAGCCGCACCCTTCAGAGGAGATCCGCGCAACGCCGAGGAATACCTGGCAGGGATTGCGTCGGCAGGGAAACTAGTCGTTCCCGAGCACGTCATCAACGAGTGCGCGGACTCTCGCGTCAATGTCATCGCGCACCAAACGCATGCGCTCCATGCCCTCGATGCCGCGTGTCGACGGCTCGTCCGTCACCCACCGCTCGAGAGTCCCGCGCGCATCGTCGGGAAGCTCCAACTGCGCCTCCTCACCGATGACCACCACGCGGTCTGCGGCGCGCAGGAGCTCCGGGTCGATGGCTTTCGGGTGGCCGCCTGACATATCCGCGCCGACTTCTTCCAGCGACGCCGCCGATTCGGCGTTGATCGACGTTCCCGGCTCGGTTCCGGCGGAGTGGATCTCGAGCTTGTCTCCCGCGTGCTTTTCCGCGAGCGCGGCAGCCATTTGGGATTTGCCGCCGTTGCGGACGCAGACGAACAGGATCTTCGGAGTAGTTGGCATCATGTGCTCCTTTTTACGCGGATACGCCTGCCAGGGACGACTGCCGTTCCGGCAGCGTCGGGTCGCCGGCGAACAACTTCGGGCCGAGGCCGCGCATGACGTAAACGAGCCCGACGAGCACCGGAATCTCGATCAACGGACCGATGGTGCCTGCGAGCGCCTGCGCCGATTCCGCGCCGAAGGTGCCGATTGCCACCGCAATCGCCAGTTCGAAATTATTGCCCGCCGCGGTGAACGCCACCGACGCGGACTGCGCGTATCCCATTCCCGATGCCTTGGACACGATCAGGCCAAGGGCGAACATGCCCACGAAGTAGATCAGCAGCGGCACCGCCACCCGCGCAACCGTCCACGGCCGGGCGATGATTTGCTCGCCCTGGAGGGAGAACAGCAGCACGATCGTGTACAGCAATCCAACCAGCGCCAATGGGGAGATCGCCGGGAGGTATTTCTCTTCGTACCAGGTACGCCCCTTGGTCTTCTCCCCGATGATGCGCGAAAGCACACCGGCAAGCAGCGGGATGCCCAGGAAGACCAGGACCGAGGACACGATGGCCCAGAAGGAGAAGTTCACCGACGTGGTGGACAACCCCAGCCAATTGGGCAGGATCTGCAGGTAGAACCAGCCCAGCACACCGAACATGAGCACCTGGAAGACCGAATTGATCGCTACGAGCACCGCCGTGGCTTCACGGTCGGCGCACGACAGGTCCGACCACACCAGCACCATGGCGATGCAGCGCGCCAGGCCCACGATGATCAGGCCGGTGCGTAGCTCCGGCTCGTCGGCGAGGAAGATCCAGGCCAGCGCGAACATCACAGCCGGGCCGACGACCCAGTTGAGGATGATAGAGACCACCATCAGCCGCTTATCGGTGGCGATCTCCTTCGTCTTGTCGTAGCGCACCTTCGCCAACGGCGGGTACATCATCACCAGCAGACCCAGCGCGATCGGCAGGGAGATCCTTCCGACCTCCATGCTCTGCAACGCACCGCTCAAGCCCGGGAACCAGTTCCCCAGCCCAAGCCCCAGCGCCATCGCCAGGATGATCCACACAGGGAGAAATCGGTCGAGAAATGACATGCGCGCAGGTTCCCGCGCGGCAACTGGGTCGGACATTGCCCACCTTTCGTATCGACGACTATCAATACGAAAGGTAATGCTATTATCGATACCTGTCAATATGAGAGAGTGAGAATCATGGTCGCCCCGAACATCCCACCAGCAGCAGATCCAACAGCGTGCTGTTCGCTGAGCGCCGGTCCACTCACCAACGAGGAAACCGACCGCTACGCCCAGCTCTTCAAGGTGCTCGCCGACCCGGCACGCCTACGTCTCCTCTCCCAGCTCGCGGAAGACGGCTGCGGCCCCATCAGCGTCTCCGAACTCGCCGAGCAATCCGGACTGAGCCAACCCACGGTCTCCCACCACCTGAAGAAGCTCACCGACGCCGGCCTACTCACCAAAACCCGACGCGGAAAAACCGTCACCCACGAGGTCTGCCCCGCACCCTTCGCGGAGCTGCGCACGGTTCTGCAGATGGACTAGCCACCCCGACGAACGATCGCATTTCCTGCCGGTTCCGGCCTAGTGGCGGCTGCGAGCTACTGATATGACTACTCCGAAACCGCAATCAGCACAGGAGCACACCGGAATGAGCTGTTTTTCCCCATCGCCATCGCAGCAATCTTCACCCTCCACCCAAGCCCTGCCCGCCGATGATGTCCGCACGAAACCGACTAGCAGGAAAAATGTTCCGCGTATCGACACTTCGTTCGACAGAAGAATTTTCGTGGTTGCCCCGCTCAATAGCGTCGTAGACGTCATCAATTCTCAACCGCTTCACGGCAGGAAGGAACTGAAGATGATCGAGTACGACTTTGTTGAAAAGGTCATGAAGACCTGAAACCCCTACACCCCGGAACATGACATCACCGACACACACGCATTCATGAACAAGGAGTGGAAAGAGCGCGCCGAGCACGGCAAGAAATGCAAGCAGGAGGAGTACGAGGCAGCCGGCATCGATTCCTGGCCGATCGCCGAAATCATTGAAGGCCCCCTCATCGAGGAGGAAGCCCGCAAGGCCACAATCGACTGGTACTTGGGCGAGTACCTCGAAGAGATCGAAAAGCGTAGCAAGGGATATAACTACCTGTACTACGCGCACCTCTGGACAATCCAGGACCCGGATGGCTGGAGGAAGACACCATGGTTGATGGAGATCAACCCCGAACTCGAAGCGGCAGTGAAGACACCTTCCCCGACGAATCGGGAGCATTCCACCTGCTCATGTCAGCGCGAATTGAACACGACCGCTACTACAGTGGCGAGATCCCCGAGATGACAGACGAATACGTCAAAGAGGTGCGGGACGAAGAGAGCCACCAGCACCGCACACGCCACAACTTCGATGACCCCGATTTTTCTCAGCTCACGGTTTAACTCAGCCCCCTCTCATCGCACAACACCGGAGACCGAACGGTCTACAGTTTGCAGGGCGCCTTGAATCTAAACCCTATCCACAAACAAGCAGCACACATAGCCTGAAAGTCAGAACCAGTAAACCAATCCAGACTGAAAGGTCTACTTTCATGACTGATGTGCCGCTGATCAAACTGACCGATAAAGACCGCGAAAACCTCGACCGCTTAGCCGAATTTCCGCTTCTGGACGCTATCAACGGGCGCCGGTCCCGCCGCTTCCCTCTAGGAGGCCATGTGCCGGCCGGCCCGCTGGCGTACAAGAGCAAGCACGACATCCAACCGCTCAACGATCTGGAGCGCGCGATCGTGCTGGCCACCGTCGCGGGCGTGACGGGCTGGCACCACAGCATCACGCACCACCCCGGCTACGCGCCGAAGCTGCCGGACTATTCGGGCAGTGCCGCTGGCCGCACTTTCCCGTCGGCGGCAGGCTTCCACATCGCGGACTTCTTCTTCACCGACGAGACCGGCACCTACGCACTGTCCACGCGCGACGCCACTCCGGAAGTCCCCTTCAACGAGAACGAGGGCTTCACCGAAGCGCGCCTCAACTCCGTCCTGCGCCGAGTGCGCAAGCTTAGCGACGAACGCCTCCACATCCCCCGCGAAGAGCCTTACCTGGAGGGGCACAACACCTGGATCGCCAACCACCCCGGATCACTGCTCATCGCGCCGGTGTCCGATCTGGCGCAGCACACTCTCGCCAACCTCGCATTCTTCGCCCGCAACAAATACGTCATTTACGACGACATCAACGGCCGCGAGATCCCCGGCATCAAGGAGTTCGGCGACATCGCGCGTGTCGACGATCCCCTGCCCCTCTCCTTCCTCGAGCAGTACTCCCAGACGGAAGCCACTGCGGAGTTGATGTCTTCCACCCTGCTCGGCCACCTCGTCCTCGGCGCGCTCGGCCTCGGCGGGTGGAGCTTCGACGGCATCGACCGGCTCACGTTCCTCGGCGGCTCCGGGCGCGACGACGTTCCGGGCCTCGGCTTCGATGTCGAAGAGGACGAGCGGTGGCCGCTTCCCGACGCCATCGGCAGAAAGGACGTCTTCGAGACTTACCGCCCGCCCTACTACGACACGATGGCCGACGCCGTCGAAGCCTTCTTCGAGCGCAAGTACGGCCCCGGCGGCCCCTTCCACCCCGACACCCCGGGCCCGTGGACGGAAAGCCGCGCCATCCGTTCCCAGGCCGCCAAGCCCGACGAGCGCTTCACCGAACTGATGAAGCTCCAGGCCACCTACATCTGGGAGACCTTCGGCAAATTCCCCGGCACCATCCCCACTGTCTGGATCATGAACTACCTCCAAGCCCAGCACCTCGACACCGACTACTACGACGAAATCTTCAACCCCGGCGCCTACCTGTCCACCCACGCTGAGCACCAGGAGCGGTGGCACTGAATATGACCGAGTGCAAGGAAAAAGGGACTCCGCACTGCGGAGTCCCTGCGGTTTCATATTGACCGGCAACTACATCATCTGATTGGCACAGTTCTGAGTCCAGCCGCTGGTTCCATCGGTGAAGAAGGTCGTGCCAGTCTCGTGGATGCTCGGGTCACCACAAGAAGCGATCTGCTTTTCCATCACATGCGGCTCCTCCTGACCCGGCGCCTCGGTGTAGCCGACGACTGGGTCATCTTCAGATTCAGCCGGAGCAGCTGACGGCTGATCAACGGTAGTCTCCTCAATCGGCTGCGCTGACTTCTCCGTGGTCTTCTTGGAAGTCGGTTCCGAAGCCGACTGATCTTCAGGCTTTTCTACCTTCGAGAGATCGAATTTTGAATTAGCAATTCCGAGTTCCTTCGCGCCCTGCGGGATGAGATAGGAACCGTAGATCCTCACTTTCTCGCCCATTTTCGCAGGGAGGAAATTCCATATCTCCTGCTGTTGTGGGATATCACAGAATTCTGCCCATTCAGCTGTCGTCTTGAAATCCTCAGAATCCCAGGCAACTGGCGTCTCGGGAAACACCCCAAGCTCGGCACCGGTGTCGTCGGTCACTTCCTTCGTAGCGGTAAGAACGCCATTGATCTGAACCAGCTGCATTCCTTCAGGCGCGTCCTCCGCAAGTAGCGGTACTTCGCACTCACCACCGAGCTGGATCTTTTCGACCTTCAGTTCCCCCGAGCATTCATTGCCCGCGCAATCCACCGGAATTGTGTCACCGATCTGTGCAAACTCTGGATTGGTTTCTTCGGTAGTCGTTTCCTGAGTTGCGGTTTCCTCTGCGTGGTCCGCGCTGTCCGAACATCCCGCGAGGAAAAGAACACAACTAGCCAAGGTGGCACCGATAATCCGCTTCATCATCCGTCCTTCTTCAGTTTTGGAAGCAACAGTTCGGATCCTATGCTGCGCGCACGACATCGGACGCCACTATGTCGGATCTTTGTTCGAGCGGTTCATCAAGACTCAGCGCCACTTCCCGACTCGGGCAGCAGCTCCGACGGTTCGCCAGTCGCGGTAATGACAAGCTCGTCACGGGCACGCGAAGCAGCGACGTAAAGCAGCGACCGGTCCCGTTGCAGAGCTTCGCGGGCATCCTCTTCGGAGAGATCCTTCAACCGGAACCGCAGGGGCATGAGCTCTTTACCGACCCCCATGAGGAGAACGTGGGTGAACTCCATACCCTTAGCACCGTGCATCGTCATAACGGACACCTGCTCGTGTGATGCGCGCTCGGCATTGCGTGTAGCTACAGCGTCAATGCCTTTGTCGGCTAGACCTGAGACCACGCGAGAGATCTGGCCGCGTGTGCGGCACATGACACCGATATGGACGTCACGGTCGGAATCCATCCACTGCGAGATGAAGTGCTCTGCCACATCGAATTCTTGATCTTCAGATCCCACACGGACAAGGTAGGGTCGCGGACCGGTTCGGGCTGAACGGTAGCCGGCAACGGAATCGGTCTCTCCCTCGGCATCGAGGTAGGAAAGCCCCTCCTCACCCACCAGGATTTGCAGCGCGTACTCCAGGTTCTCTTTGGTCGTACGGTAGTTCAGCGTGAGTCTGCTGGATGCGCGACCACGCGTGGAGATTCCGAAGCGGGACAGTGTCAGCGGCTGACCGTAGATACGCTGGTGGGAATCTTCCGCGATGAAGATATCGTTGGGGCCTTCAGCGACACATGCGCGGAGAAAACGCCAGTGCCCGGCATTGAAATCCTGCGCCTCGTCCACAACAACATGGTCGAAGAGTGAACCACCACCGTTTTCATAACGCACGTTGAGCACTTCGGCACCGACAGCGGACATGGTGGGCCAAAACAGCTGCCCGTCCACAGCCTGTGTTTGCATGACTGATTCGATGACAGCCCACACGAGTTTGCGCTGCTTGCGGCTCAACGGGGTGCCACGCCCAGTGCGTGCCACCTTCAAATACTCCGCCTGGGAGGTGATTCTTCCCGCAAGGACGATACCTTCATACTCCTGTTGCAGGAACATTCGGTTCGCAATCGTCCTTGGCAATTCATTGCTGGCAGACTCAAGCGCGGTCTCCCACACCTGATCAGCGTCGCGTTCCAAATACGGACGCACCCGCGAGGCTGGCACCCCGAGCACACGTTCCGTCGCTGCTTCCGTCTCTGCCGGAGAGGCCAACGTAAGCACCTGACGGACGACTGCATCCACGTTGTCCACCCAAATGCCGTCCTCACCCGGGTTCGCAGCCTCGGGATAGCGCGAGTTCAAAGCGTTGAGTTGTGATTTCAACCCTTGGGCTAACCCCTTGGTGAATGTTGTCAACAACACACGTGGCGCCCGCTCGCCTGGTTCCTGGTTCGGCACGGCCCGTCGTGCGAGGTTATTCGCGCGATGTACAGCCACCACGGTCTTGCCTGTGCCTGCTCCGCCGAACACGCGTGAAGATCCGCTGCGTGCCCCCTCCGCCATGCGGCGCTGCTCCGGGTGGATATACACGCGCCACTGGTCGAAGGAGCCAGCTTCGATGACTGCCCGCAAGGAATCGGTGTCCACGTCATCCACGTAGGCGAAATCGAGCTCTGCTGCGGGGTGGCGCAGACCGGCCAGCAAACGCGCGTCTTCGTCAACGGCGCTTTCCTGAGGTTCAAGCTTCTCCAACCCGAGAGACTCTCGGACCTGCTCCACGGTGTAGCCGGCAACGAGGCCGAGTATGGCGTCGTGTTCCCAGGTGGGTCGGGCGTCGAGAAGCAATTGAAGCTCGTCTTCGGATTCGGCGCGCCACACAGCCTCTGCGAGAGTTTGATCGACACCGAGCTCCTTGTACAAGCTCTCCGGGGTGTAGCCGTTTCGCTCCATCTCGACGCGCGGCGCGGGCATTCGCTTATCGACGACCTCCGCGTTCACCCCCGCCTTCTCCGACAGTGACGCGGCCTCGGATTGCTGTTGGGCAGCCAACTGTCGTGCCGCTTCGGTTGCGGCTTTGGCCTTGCGCTCAGACTCGGACTCACCAGTGGATCCGGCGCTCATGGACGAAGGAGCCTCTTCCTCGATGAGCTGGGTGAGGCCGTTGACCGGGTTGACGGTCAAGCGCAATCGAGCCGGATCAAGGCGCTTTGCTTTTGCGTTGCCTTCATCGTGGGAATCGACGTCCACGAGCACGAAGTGGTGCGTCTCTGCATCTTTGATCTCGAAGAGAACTGCCCGGAATTGGTCGTTGACGCGTCCGGTGCGCACGCGCCTGTCCACGGCGTTGTTGAGAGTCTTGATCCGAAGTGACGGATTGGCCGGGTCTTCCGCAAGCTTCTGCAGGAAGTTCATCACCGGCTTGTACAACGCACCGTCAAGTTTCAGCCCGCTGTAAAAGCTGAAAGTCACCATCTTCCTCACTCCTTACCCAACAACGCCGCCGGAATTGTTTGCTCATCGAGTGTATCCGGGTACAGGAGCGTCCAGCCGTCTTGCCGCAATCTGTTTTCGGCGTTGGTGTAGGAATCGTCGCGGTCGATCAGCAGCGCAATCTTTCGGTCGGGCCAGGCTACTGCGGTGGGTAGGCTGCCCACCTCTTCGCCGATCTCCTCGGTGGTTTCTGCTCCCGCACGTGCGAGCAGTCGAAGTGCCGCTACGACGGAAGATTCGTCTTCGAATTCCTCAATGGCATCCGTCCATACAGCAGGAAGTTCAGCGCTGTCCGCGGTAATGGACGCGTCTGCCGGAACTTCCGGCGTGGTTTGAGCTGCCGGGGCCTCATCGAATTCGGAGGTGGCAATGGTGACCGCGGAATCCGCTAGCCACAGAATATTGGCGAAGCGCAGGAAGTCCCGCCAATTGCCCTCGGTGACGGAACCAGCCGTTGATGCATCGACGTAGAACCGCTTCGCGTGGAACTGCCCTCCAGTGACGGAACCGCCGACGTGGATTTGTTTGTTGAACGTGAGCCGTGGCCCATTGGGGGTTTTCTCCGGGTGCAGCTTGGATTTGAGAAGCAGCCAGAGCGCCTTCGCCGACATCTCGTACATGCTCGTCACCGGGTTGGCCAAATAGACCAATAGCTGTGTCACCGGCGAGGAGCTGAGGAAGCTCCATCCGTTCGTTCCAAATTCTTCGAACTTCGGATGCCTATTCACGCGCGCCCACAATGGCAGCTCCGCTACCCGATCTTGCTCAGCTTTGAACCACTCGATATCTGCATCGGTGACGCTCCACGGCAGCCAGGATTCTTCGAAGTGAAGGCGGTTACGCTTCGCCATGTCATCCGGGAAGCGATAGTGCGCCTCGCTGATATGGAACGCTGCACCATCGGTGTACACAGCAACTGGACGAACTCCAGGATTCGTGCGATGTGTGAATACGAAGTCAGGTGTGGTGTAGCCCTTGTTCACCTGCTCGCGCATCTTCCACGATTCGCCGTTGGTGAAACTGATTTGCCACTCGACTTGGCCAGCATTCGGCACGTCCTTGACCGTCGCTCCTCGGTCTTCCAGCGTTTTGCGCAGCACTTCGCGGAACTTCACTTCGAGGTGGGAGCCGTTATCGTGCTCTGGTGCCTCAGTCTGCGCTTCCCATGAAACCGTCAAGGGGTCGAGTTCGGGCGCCGGGTGATCTTGGTCGGCGAGGATGGAGCGCAAGGCACGTTCAGCTGCTGCCCGGGAAGTGACCTCTATCTGGGTCCAGTGAGTGTAGGGCAAGAGGCAGTCCGGGCAGGCGAGGCGTTCATCGCTTGCGCAGGAGCATCCCTTGACCCGGATGAAGGCCTGCTCGAGCAGGCGATGCACATCTTCGGGGGAAGCGAACTGCGAGAGGTATCCCGTTCCACCGGGCACGTTGTCGTGCATCAACAACGCCTCGACTGTGTCCCCTTTTTGATCCGGCACTCGCACCGTGACCACGCCGAGGTGATCCGGATCTCCGCCGAGCACCTCCTTGAAACCCAACCGAATAGCAGCGGTGAGGCTGGGAATGGTCGAGTTGTCGCCGGCGGTCAACTGCACCGGCACGTGCAGCAGCACACCCTGGGTTTGCAGAGTGCGGTTCAGCGCCACCGTCACCGATTCTTCCTCCCGCGCTGTGCGCTTCGGGCACCACGGGCGGTGATCCCACTTCGAGTTCTCGCCATTTTGTGAATCGAGGTGTCCGCAGTAGTTGCACACGGTGAACAGCGGTGCGTCGATTTCTTTATCCGCAAACACCTTCTTCGCCGATGGACCTCGGCCTAGGTTGAACCAGCTCAGGTTCACGTACCGCAGGTACTCCGCTCCGAAGCCCTGGGAGAGGAACCAGCGGGCACCGCGCCCGCCCTCAGGCACGGAGAAGCTCAAGGCGGTGTGATAGCGCAGTTCGTGGCGGGAGTCGCGGGAGTCGTCGATAAGCGCGCGTGCTTTGTCCACCTCTGCGGAAACGCGGCGCATCCGCACGGTGTCCACAATCTGCCCCTTATCGGCAAAGGCGCTGGTCCCGCACTCGGGGCACGCCCCAGAGTGAGTCGAAGCATCGACCTGCTCGCCGTAAGAGCAGGCTGGGCACAACCGCCACTGCTCGATATCGGCGCCGTTCATGCCAAGCTCAACCGCGTCCACCTTGGCGGCGATGCCGCGGGCGTAGAAGGTGTTGCCCGGCGCGAGTTCTGTAAGTGCCGAGGACACACCGCGCGAGAGCTCGAAGGTCTCCGGGTTGAACTGCATCGTGGAGGGGTCGAGCTGGGACACGACGACGGCGAGCTCCACCGCATCGTCCAGCAGCGTGAAGTTAGGCAGAAGGCCGTAGCGCTCCATGGCGGAAATCCAGTGCTCATTGAGCAGAATCGAGTTGAGATCCCGCGAGATCCGCTTGTAGGCCGCCTTGGTGCTGCGTTTCTCGCGCTCCAAATCCGGGTCAGCGTTCTCAGTACCCGCGTTCGGGTCCACCTTTGCCTCGAGTTCGAGCAACCGCTCCTGCAGTGTGTCCCGGCGCGCAGTGAACTCTTTCACCTCGCCATCCCACAGCGTGCGGGTGCGCTGCATCTCCCCGGTGAGCGAATCGGGCCCCTGTCCGCACACCCACTCGCGCACACCGTCCACAGTGGCCTCGTCCACGAACCCGGCAATAGTTGCACCGAACGCCTCAACGCGCGCCTCAACGCCCTGGCCGATCTCGTCCGCCAGGACATCGAGTAGCGACGCCTTGTGGAAGCTGAACACATCGCTCGCCCTCTGCGCATGCAACCCATGCGCGTTGAAATCGAGCGTGTCCACCAGGTACGCGGTGGCTTGGCGGCGCAGGATCTCTGTGGCGGAGAGGAACGCCGCCGGCGGCACCACATTGCCCGCGATGACGGACAACGGCTGGTTCAGCTTCGGCAGCGTGGTACCGCGACCCTGCACGAACGCGAGTACGAGCGAGTTGCCGGTGAGACGCCCAGCGCGCCCAACGCGCTGCACGTACGAGGACACGGACTTGGGCAGGGAGGCGAGCATGACGGTGGAGAGGTCCCCGATATCAATACCCATCTCCAACGTCGGCGTGGCCACCAGCACGTTCGGCGCGCTGGGTTCGTTCGTGTCCCCACCGCCGCGAAACGCGCGCTCAAGCGCCAGGCGCTCCTCCTTGGGAATCAACCCCGTGTGCTCCCGCGCCACAATCGCACGCGGGGTGGTCGAGGAGTACAGCTGCGAATAGTAGTTCGCGGCAATCCGCTCCACGCCGAGCGTTCCCGGGCATCCGGGCGTAGGGCACGGCACACCATCAAGCAAATCGCGGGCATGCTCATCCGCGCCCAACGTCGCATTGCACACCTCACACTGCAACAGCGCCGGTTCCTCTTCACGCCGCACCGCCACGTGCTGCGGCGCAATGGCGTACATGGTGGCACCGGTGTCGGTGGATACGGCCATGACCACATCGCGCCGAGCCAACTCGCGGAAAACGTTGGTGAGCACCAGCGCCGCATCGTGCGTGGACATCCCCAGCACCTTCGACGTCCATCGCGCATAGCGCCCACGCGGGCTACCCAGCGGGGTGACACCGCGGTCCTTGTCGTCCAACGCCGGGCCGGAGCGCGGGAACTCCGGCGCACCGCCCTTGGGAAAGCGCCGCATGCCGCGCGCCTTGGCGTATCGGTTGTGCAGGCGCCACGAGTTCGCGTCATCCTGCAAGTAACTATCGAACATCGGCGTGTACACGCCGCCGCGGTCGCGCACCTGCTCCAACAGTCCGCGCATCCACCGCAGCTGCACCTCTTCGGCATCCGCATCGACGACATCGAAAAGCCCAGCGTCAATGCTCTTCAGCGCCTCCCGTGCAGCCTCCACCAACACCGCATCATCCACCGCCACCGACGGCGCGAGCACACCCGTGGACACCAGCGAGCGCGGCAGATGCGCGCGCTGCCCGAACTCCAGTGCGGCGTCCAGCTCCAACCGTTGCAGCACCGCAGTCGCGGCCTCGCGCCGGGCGTTCTCGTCCG
The DNA here is from genome assembly GCF_030503595.1 of Corynebacterium sp. P4-C1. Taxonomy (NCBI): domain Bacteria; kingdom Bacillati; phylum Actinomycetota; class Actinomycetes; order Mycobacteriales; family Corynebacteriaceae; genus Corynebacterium; species Corynebacterium sp. P4-C1. Next base: position 1,181,012 of record NZ_CP129966.1, read on the forward strand.
CGTCCTTGGACCAGAACGGGATGAACGTGGGCGCATCCGCGATCTCCGGCGGCAAGAGCTCAAAACGGGCGCGCAGCGGGTCCTCTGCGGCATCAGCGCGCTCGAGGATCCGTAGCGGCATCTGCGCCACCGACACTTCCTCAGTGCCTGCGACCGCCCGCATCAACGTACGAATCCCAAACGCCCGCGCCCGCGACTGCACAAAGCCCGCCCGGTGCGCTGCGTCCTGCACCGAGTCCGCGAACACCAGCGTCTTCTTCTCCTCCTGGGCAAGCGAGGGCATGCCGAAGAGGTTCGACAGCCCCACTGAGAACAGCGTGGCCACGCGCGAGCCGATGTAGCGCACCGCGTCCGGCTCCCCGCAGTTCGGGCACACCTGGTCGCGCGCGTAGTCCTCCGCGCCCAGGCCCGAGTATGTGAGCACGGGAACGGAGCTGCCCTCCGCACCCGCTTCCTCGCTCGGCTCGGTGGTGCTCAGCGTGCGCGTGGACGTGTGGAACCACATCAGCGCGCGCTTGCCGTCCTCATCATCGAACGCGCTCAGCTCCGCTCCGTCGGCGACCGCGCGGCGGTACTCGTTCGTGGCATCAATGAGCGGACGCGGGAGCTCAGGCTTATCGACACTCGCCTTCCTGATCGCCCCACCATCCAAGACCACCGCATCGGTGCCGGGCTCAAGCGCCGTCATCCACCCGGCGCGACCGCACTCACGGCAGTAGATCGCGGGCAGCCACACCGCGGCATCGTCGGCACCGAGTTGTCCATCGTCCCCGAAGCGGAACACCTGACCGTCTTCCGTCGGCGTGACAGCGCGCTCGATACGGGAGACTTCACGCACCCACAGGTGCGTCTCCACACCGGGCAGGCGCTTGCCGCCGAAGCCGTACTCCTCGCCTGCGAGCGCGCGCACGTGCGCCACGGCGGTGAGCATGTGCGTCACGAACTCCCGCGCCGTGTCCTCGCCCAAACTGCGCAGCACAATCGGGTCGAACATCGCGGAAGGCAGTGTCTTCGCCTCTTCGCCCTCGTGCTCAATGAGTGGCTTAGCTTTGCCATCCCCATCCAGCAGCGCCTTGGTGATCGGGTGCACCGCGTACGCCGCGATCGTCGCATCGAGGTCCGCACCCGCGTCCAGCCCCCATAGCTGCGTGCGGAAGATGTCCAGCACCACGTCCGCATGGTCGCGCCCGGAGGTATCGTTCGCGACCGCGTCCACAATCCCGCGCAGCTCATCGATGTCCGGCGGCAGGACAGCGGCGCCACGCCCGAAGGTCTGCGCGATCTCCTCGGTCCACTCGTCGTAGGTGAGCGTCTTTTCGCTCACCAACGCATCCGGCGTGAACGCCTCCCCGAAGATGGTGCCCGCGAACTCCAGCACCTTGGCGCGGTCATCGTCGCCGCCGAGCGTTGCCGAGGTGGCCACCGGCGTGACCCGCCCCAACGGGTTCGACGCGTACTCGCCCACGAAGCCCGCCGGCTGGTGCTCCTTCACCATCAACCCGAGACGGCGCAGCAGGAGCGCAACGTCGGTTCCCTGCGCACCGTCGTAGGTGTGGAACTCATCCAACACCAAGTACTGCAGCGACGTCGCGGACTTGCGCCAGATCTCCCGGTCTTCGGGGCGCAGCAGCAACTGGTCCAACATCTTGTAGTTGGTGAGCAAGATGTCCGGCGGGTTCAGGCGCATCTCGTCACGATCAGTAATCAGCGAATGCGCTGTCACCTTCTTCACGTTCCCCGTGGCCTCACCGGTGAAGATACCGGCCGTGACCCCCGCCAGCGCCGGCTCATCAGTAATCAGTTTGGCCAACCGATCAGCCTGGTCATTCGCTAGCGCGTTCATCGGGTACAGCAGCAGCGCCTTCACACCTGTGTGCCCCTCCGCCCGGGCACGCGCCGCGTGGTCCAACACCGGGTACAGGAAGGACTCCGTCTTACCCGAGCCTGTACCCGTGATCACCAGGGTGGGATCCGGGCGGCGCTCCCCATGCTCATCCCGGCTGCGCAGCCTACGGAACGCCTCCGCCTGGTGGTGGTACGGCGTGAACCACGACGGCATCCAGTCCAGAATCCCGTCCCACCCGATCGCGCGGGCGTAGGGGAGCCGCACCCGCACATACGGCCCGTGGAACATGCCGCGTTCCGTGTCTTCAAGGAACGCCTTCAGCGCATTGGATGTCTCCGGATTAGCCAGCGAGAACGCCGTTGCCAGATATTCAGACACACCCCCTAGGACGTGCTCGGATGCGTGGACGGGGATGAGGGTAGACATCGCTCTAGGTTAACCGATCAAAATAAACCATCTCAGCCAGCTATTCGCGGAAGCAGGGTGCTCCTACACTTCGTTTATTCTAGTTCCGCTGTCTCACTCCGCACTCCGTTGTTCCACACATTGTCTCCCCAACGCAGGAAGTACGCAAAAAACGGGTCCGCGACATAAATGTGCGCCTGAGGAGTATCGCGTCCAACGACCTCCACTACGGGCTCACTGCTCGACAAGAGGAATTCATCAGATTGCTCATCGAACTCTACCTCCTGCTCCTCACCAATTCTGGTGGATGCAATCGCGTTAATGAAACCAGCGACTCGCGAAATGTCGTCAGCCCGCGGTATGCCGTCGGCTGTAATTGAGGCAATATTGTTCCGCAATTCGTTCATCGATAGATCGAGTTTTGGAAGAGAACAGGCAATCCCAGCAAGAACCAATCCATACGTGTCAGTGGTTTCACCGTTGTTCAACATCCGCAGCTTTCGCGGGGTGCCCTTGGTTTTGGGCCCATCAAGCAGCCGTTTAACCCATTTCCCTGCATCCATTGATACCTGCGACTTGAAAAATTCATCCCAATCCGACGGAGCCTTAAGTTCCTCCTCCAATGGTGAGGTCTTTTCAACCTTGTTGACATTGCGAACAAGCGTGCGGCACGCTTTTTGCATAATGTGGGGGCTGCCAAAGCTTTCGGCTGCCAATTTCTGCCTGATATCGGTCGGCATAGTCACATTCAAGATTGAGCAACCAGCGCTAGCGATTTGTTCCAGCTCCCCTTGGGTCCACCTAGGGATAATTACGTGTTCAATTCTCGCCCCCATATCATCTACGGCCTCAGATACATCGTTCCAACGATGAGTAATCGCAATAACGACAACCCTGAGACCTAGATAGACCAATGGTTTCAGCGCTTGAACTACCTGCTCTTGCAACTCTTTAGAAACGAAATGAAAATCGTCAATTACGAGAGTGAACCTATTTTCTTTAATCCTATTGGTCACCTCGTTTTCCAGCGAGATCGGAAGGCTTTCGTGGAAACTCTGCACGGAACCTTCAGATCGTCCCCCCTCTCCAGCAGCGATGGCCGCATTCAAGCTACCCTTGACTTCATTCGTTACTTGACGAGACTTTTCAACCTCATCAACCACTCGAACCCCGGTCGCTACAGCTAATCGCAACCACAGCTTTTCGATGCCGTCAATTTGCACGCCGTCGATCCAAATTGGATCTTCAAAACAGCGACGCGCCAAAACTGTTTTGCCGCTCTTTGTAGGCCCTGTTAGGACAACTATTGCTCCGCCGTCATCGACTTTCTCTTTTAGAGCGTCCTCCAAGCCCACGTCTTCTCTTGGATTGTAGGTGTACTTCGGATCCATGCCAGGTACAAATACGTCGGCGGTACGCAAATTTGCATTTTCTTCCATACCGAAGATTGTAAGCATCTAGCGATTTCTCCGCCGTGTTGAACGGCTTCGGTCATGCGCCTTTCGGTGAGATGTGGTAGTCGAGTCGAAGGGTAACTGGCGGTGGCCGCCCCGCATCTCCCAGAGCCCACCATCAGCAAGCGTTACACCACACTAAGGGACGCAACCTAACTCACGCTGCACATCCTTTCCTACGGACACAAGATCCGCACAAACAGGGTGTCCACTAAACGAGTGGTAACCTCACTCACGCAACGCCGCGTCAGTCTTCACAATCTCCTTCGGCGCCTTCCGACCATTCGCATCAAACCGATCCTCCTGGTCATACCGACGCATCACCGGAAACTGCGTCCGATAAATCATGCACAACTCATCCGCCGTAACCCCCAACGACAACGCCACAATCGCATCAATCTCCACCTGCGCAGCCCGACGCTCCTCATCCTTACGCAACGGCTTATCGACGCCCCACGCCTCCCCCATCAACTCCTCCCACAATGGGGCATACGCCTCGGTTAGACAGTTGAGCCGGAGACTCATGGCTCACCCGGGAATTGCTCCGATGACCTGGACAAATCAATCCTCAGTCATTTCCGTATTCAGGGAAGGCGACGGGATCCTCATCTGAGAATGTTTCGAACGACTCGTTTAACCCTGCAAGCTCGATCAAGTCGTAATCTTCAAATATCAAGTAGCACTCGTCGCAAAAGAATCGGTCCGGTAAAAACTTAACCTCTACCACGGGAAACTCCGGGTCTTCCAGATTTAAGTTTTTACTCTCAGCTTCATCGGAGCCGACCGTACCGTAACTCCCACACGCCGGACATTGCGCTTCGGTCTCGTAGTACGAACGGGAAACCCATCTCCTATTGGCTTCCCACCGAGCATTCTCTCCGACAGAGGCCATTCCGCTTTGACGACGTTGGTACCGCGACTGAGCAGACGAAAGAAGTGCCTCGTAATGAACCTCAAGATTTCGCCTATTTGCCGCGAGCTGTTTTTCAATCTCGGTTGCCATTAACAAACCAACGAAATCTTCGAATGTTCGTTGGCCGGACAGCAGAAGAACATTAAAAAGAGACCAGAGTCTAGGCCACCAAGTTTGGTTGGGTAGCAGGAGTATGTCTACACCAGCTCCATGTAAATAATCATTCCTAGCCTCCGCGATTTTCAAAGCTTCCTCGCGGTTGAAAGGCCGCAGCGCGTTCCCACACCTAGTGAAGATTGTGGAGGCTTGTGCAGTGATTGCTTTGTTTGATTCCTTCAGTTCTAGGGCTTGAAGCAATTGAGATCCCCCATCCCTCTGGGGATCAACCACCAGCGCAGGTGAGATCTCTGCCAGAGCCCACTTTGCGGCTTGCTCAAGGGAGAGCGCTGCCCAGAACCTTCGTTCATCCTCACTTCGTCCTTCGCCTGGTTCAATGGCGCGGTTGATGAAAAGAACTGCCTTGTTCCAGAAACCATCGGCTGCAAAGGGGTTCATCGTACGACCTTCCTCAACATCACCCGTTGTATCTCTCTCGATGATTGGTCAACTGCCACGCGTGATCTCCCGTGAAGGATCAGCCGGTTACGAAGTAGCAACATTAGATTAGGCCGGTCCCAACGAAACTCAGTCACCTCATTAGGTGGGGGAGCTGACAAACGCCGCGCAAGCTGCCTAGCGAAATAATCCAGTGGGCTCATGCAGCTCGGATCGAAGCGTAGGCCACCATCGAGGTCATATGCTGAAGAAAGCCACGCTTCTCTTCCGTTCCGGACCGCAAACATACCGCGCGTTTCCTCGAACGGAATCGTCCCCGGTCGCCACAACCTTGTAGTTACTGGGCTCGGCCTTGTTGACCAGAGAAGTATTAAGTCCGGAACGTCTCGGTGGTGAGCACCGTCCGTGTGAAGCGGTTGTTCCCCATATCCATATCTAGAGCTAATAGAGTTCGAAGGAGCTTCGTGCTTGAGCATCGGTTTTAGGGTGTCCACCTTCCCTTGACCCACGCGGCTGGCAACCAATTCGAAGCCACTACGTCGAGCTAGATTTTCGACTAATCCGTTCAATGCATTCGAACTGGCTTGTCCGAGAGTGTCCGATTGTTTGTGTGCGGGGTTTGGTTTACAAGTAGTCCGCGAATCGGTCGGGGTACGCCACGGCTAGTTGGTTGATGGCTTGTTTCCACCCGTTGGCTTTCGCTCCTTCAATATAGCCGTTGCATTCGATGTCGCGCTTCGCCTTCTTCGCTCGCTGGGCGGCGCGCTTGTCTTCGATGTTGCAGATCATCAACCATAGGGTCTTCAGCGCCGCGGTATCGTTCGGGAATTGGCCCCGGTTACGGGTAGCTTTACGCAGTTCAGCATTCAGCGATTCGATCGAATTGGTGGTGTAGAGCACCCGCCGGGCCGCCGGCGGGAACTGCAAAAACGGCACGAACCGGTCCCAGGCGTCGCGCCAGACTTTGACCGACTGCGGGTATTTACGGCCCAACTCTGAGGCCTCGAAAGCATCCAGGCTGGCACGGGCGGCGTCCTCGTTGGCGGCCGTGTAGATCTCACGTAGCGCCCTCGATACGGGTTTGCGGTCTTGGTAGGACACCCACCGGTTCGCAGCTCGAATCAGGTGCACGATGCAGGTCTGCACCATCGAATTCGGCCAGGTTGCCTCCACGGCTTCCGGCAGGCCTTTGAGCCCGTCGCAACACACGATGAACACGTCCTGGACGCCACGGTTGGCCAAATCTGCGCAGACTGATGCCCAGAATGCGGCACCTTCATTGTCTGCGATCCACAATCCTAAAATGTGCTTGATGCCGTCGATATCCACACCGATGGCTATGTAGCAGGCTTTGTTGACCACCCGGTGACCATCGCGGATCTTCACTCGCAGCGCGTCAAGGAAGATCACTGGGTAGAACTCGTCGAGTTGCCTGTTCTGCCAGATCAGCACCTCATCCAACACCGCATCGGTAATGGTACTGATCGTATCTGGGCTCATATCCACCCCCAGGGTGCCGGCGAGATGGTGCTGAATATCGCGCACGGTCATCCCGCCGGCGTACAACGAGATAATCATGTCGTCGAGCTCTGTCAGCCGACGGGATCCCTTCGGCACCATCTTTGGAACAAACGTGCCAGCACGATCCCTCGGCATAGTCACTTCCAACGCGCCATACCCAGAATTGACGGTCTTGGTGTACGACCCGTTGCGGTGATTGCTCTCCTGTGCGGTTTCCACCCGGGCCTTCGCCTTACGGTCGGCATGGCCGTAGCCCAAATGCGCATCCATCTCCGCCTGCAGACCAGCGTTGATCGATGCCTGCAACAGGCCTTTAACCAGGTCGCTTGCATCATCAGCAGAGGCCGACAGCTCGCTGATCAGGCTGGCCAGCTCAGGATTTTCCATCAGCTTCTCGCTGATCTCGTTGACCCTCGCCGGGTCATGGCCTTTCTTCGGTGACACAGCAGTCATTATCAGTGAAACTCCTTCAGATCAGAGCCTCACACACAAACTTCCTGACACCCTCGCTTGTCCCGCACTCCAACCTTTCTCAGCCGATTGGCCGAGCATGCGGCTGAAGTTGAAAGCCTCAATTTCCGTTTCGCAGCTGTTCAAAATCATCACACCCCCTGAAACAAGTACTCGCAAGCCATATACCGCTCTTGCGGGTCAGACTCCACCTCGGGAGGGAAATGATATCCACCGCAATCGGTACTCTCTCCAAATTGATTTGAACTCATCATTCACCCCACCATCCCCTCAAACCTCGCATACGCCTCCCGCATATCCGCCTCCCGTTCCAACCGCCTAAACGGATACTCAAAGACGTACTCCACAGCCGACTGCGGATGCACCCACGTCCGATCCGCCACCGACAACTCCTCACCCTCACGCAACGCCGCGTCCGCCTTCACAATCTCCTTCGGGACCTTCCGACCATTCGCATCAAACCGATCCTCCTGGTCATACCGACGCATCACCGGAAACTGCGTCCGATAAATCATGCACTACTCATCCGCCGTCACCCCCAACGCCAACGCCACAATCACATCAATCTCCACCTGCGCAGCACGCCGCTCCTCAACCTTACGCAAAGGCTTATCGACGCCCCACGCCTCCCCCACAACCTCCTCCGACATCATCTACTCTTCTCAGACCGAGATTTCCCTACCATTTTGCGTCAATCACTCGTGGAGAGAACCCTGCCGGAGGCGTGACTGAGAAACCGAGCTCCTCCAGCGACTTTGCCGCGGCTTCCGGGTAGTCCCGTGCTGCGGCAGCCGTTTGCTTGAACAACCATTCTTGCCGCCGTCGCAGCAAGGTCGGCTCCCAGCCCGGTTTTCCCCGAAACCCGCACTCAGCGATAACGAAGTAAAGGAATTCTTCGAGCGACGGACGAAACCGTCTGCCACCCACCGGTAAGTGCAGTTCTTCCAGCCGTCCTTTCTTCCTCGGGTTTCCAGACTTCCCTTGGAAGTTTTGCATTAGAGCCGGACTCAGCAATCCAGTGACTCCCGAGTAATGAATGTGGGCGCATGGAGCGCTGGTGTACCCCCGTTCGTATTCAAACCGAATGCCTGGGGACGTAGCTACCCGCAGCTCGAATTTGCTTCTTTCCACGGCGAGGAACTTGCCGGTGGAATCGGAAGTTAATTCGTAGCGGACGATGACGCGGAATAGCTGGCTGTAGTCTTGGCTTTCAACTTCGCTTTCGAGCTGACCGGCACCGTGGATAACCGGGGCATCAAATTCACCGACAACGATGTTCGTATCGGCGTTAAGCCACGCCTCCGTTTCGATATCCCCTTCAGATGCGAGTGGGAGAGCATCTATAAGCGTGCTTCTCACCTCATCGAGAAACAGCTCAGCCTCGTCACGCAGATTCAAGTTGTCCCTCACCCAACAGCATCAATACGACGCTTAAATCGTCGTACAGGGCCCGTTCGGACTTATCTAGCATGCCCGAGTGGGCGAGCGTACGTAGTTCTTCAATGCTCGCAGAAGACTGGCGTGTAGACCTGCGGAGAGCGGCGAGATAGTCTCGCTTCTTCTCCCAGAGTTCCTTGTTGTTGGTGGTCTTAATTTCAACTGCCATCTCAATCACCTCAGCTCGCTGGGTTATCGTTCTAGTCCCGAATAATAGCCAACAGCGCGCTACCAACGACCTGCGCTGTAGAACGCTTGTTCGACAGTGCAGGTCGAGATGCTCGCCCCCAACACTGATCTCGACGAACCAGATGCGCTCGTGCTTCTCTCCTTGCTGGGCGTTTAACCCATCCCCTCAAACCGCGCATACGCCTCCCGCATATCCGCCTCCCGGTCCAACTGCCTAAACGGATACTCGTATACGTACTCCACACCCGACTGCGGATGCACCCACGTCCGATCCGCCACCGACAACTCCGCACCGTCCTTCAACTTCGCGTCCGCCTTCACAATCCCCTTCGGCACCTTCCGACCATTCGCATCAAACCGATCCTCCTGGCCATAACGCCGCATAACCGGAAACTGCGTCCGGTAAATCATGCACAACTCATCGGCCGTCACACCCAACGACAACGCCACAATCGCATCAATTTCCACCTGCGCAGTCCGGCGCTCCTCATCCTTTCGCAGAGGCTTATCGACGTCCCACGCCTCCCCCATCACCTCCTCCCACAAAGACGCATATGCCTCGGTGAGGCAGTTGAGCCGGAGGTAGAGATTCCGAGCCTCCTTCATCAATGGACTGTCGGCAGGTAAAGGAATCGCCCGAATGATCGCATTTGGGATATGTGCGGAACCGGCGGAGCGAACGACATAGTCAGCAAGCAACGAGCTCATCACTGTCCCAGCCGAAGCTATCCCTTCGTTCGATTCCGCTGCGCATGAGTTCACCGCATGCACATGGGCAGACCCTGGAGGAATCAAGGCTGGATACAGAGTACGAAAACCGGTAGTAGCTGCCATCTCCCGCCAAGCAACCCGGAATAAGCTCTTCGCCGATTTCAATTCGTCGCCGAACCGAAACGTCGGGTAATCGGAATCGTAATCTGATTGTTTAAGTCGGTCAGGCTGGTAGGCCGTCGCAGGAATGAAATCGGCGGGCATTGCTTCGATATCGATCTCGAACCAATCTTTGTTGCTCTTTAAGCCAGGGTTCGGCTGCTTAATCATTGGGGTCGCAACACCAAGGTGCGGCCCTTGGAAGATCACGTCGTCCCATGAATCCGGGTGCGCCCATCCCGTGTCGAAGTAGCCTTTCTTCTTGTCAATGGATTCGTCCCATCCCCTGGAGAACTGAAGTCCGAGTTCGCGGATGCGCGGCGCAGCAGCAAGCTTCTCGAGCACAGCCGCTGCTGCGGTGTTCACGGTGTAAACCATGCGGGATTCGATGGCTGGAACCGATTCGTCCTCAAGAATGGAGTGCCACACATCAAGCGCATTGAGATTAACCGTCTGAATGCGATCACGGTGTGGTCGTAGGTCCCAATTTCCAGAGTCATCCTTCAGTCCAGGAAGCTCACCGGCGCCGTTGTGGGAGAGAGACTCTTGCACGGTCGCTGGGTGGTACAACGAAGCGGCGTTGTGGAACTTCGGGGAGGTTCTGAGGTGCCCATAAAGATGAACCCCGTAGGTGACGTGATTATCGATGTCGAACAACTTGAGCTCGTTGTTGAACTGCCAGTGACGTCGCAAACGCAAGTACGCACCCCGACGTAGAGGCGCAGCCTTCTTCTCGGTGAAGTGAGACTCAGGATGGATAAATGAGGCCACACCATCTTCCGACGCATTGCACCACGTGCGCTCCATGAACCCTCGGTAGAGATCGGGTTGTTGGCCGACGAGGTGCGGGTAACGGGTGACGTCCGTGAGTACCGCGGCTGTCGCTACAGATTCACTGAGGCCGCGGTAAACCGTCTCGCGGGTCGCTTCATCGTCGTTCCGTTGCTGACGTCGCTCGTTCTTCACGGCCTGGGTAGGCTTGTGCGCCAATGAGAACCACGGGTCTGCCTCGGAATACAACGCATCTAGGTCCGTACGCGGCCGCACCCACGGCGGGTTACCCACCTGCAGGTCGAAGCCGCCGCGAGCGAAGACGGCCGCGAAGTCAAGGTCCCAGTGGAAGAAGCCTTGGTCGGCGGCGACGGACTGCACAACGCGCAACCACGGGTGGTTCGCAAGCACAGTGTCCACGGCGCGGGCGCCGGAAAGGCCGATCTCGGTGCGTTCCAGCTCCACCAGTTCGTCCCAGTTGGTGGCGCTGGCCAGGCGGATCTGGTTGGTGTCGCGGGCCTGGGTGTCCACGCCGAGGAGGTCGGTGAGTGCGGCGAGCCACTCGTCGAGATCGGGCAACTGGTCCGCTTCGGTTAGTGGCCAGAAGGTCAGCGCGTTCCATGCGTCCATGACGAGGCGGAGGCGGAGGTAGGCACCTTCAGCGTCGTGTAGCAATTCTTGCTCGATTTGCTCGCGGCGCACATTCTTCGCGGTGTGTTCGGTGTCCCGGCCCCAGAGGTCAATATCGCGGCGGATCTGGTCTTCCGCAATGCGCATTTTGGACAGCGTGATGGCCCACAGGGACTCCACGCGGGCGGCGAGGTTGGTCAGTTTCTTCGCTTGCTGCTTGGTAGGCACCTTGCCGGTGACGGATTTCTTCCACGTCTTCATGGCGGCGATCTCGTCGGCGGCGAGGGCTTTCAGGTCCTTCGCGTCGGCAGCATCGCCCCAGGTGGCAGAAGGCAGGAGGAACTGGTGGATGCGGCCGGCGGCGTTGATGTCGCGGGGCTCGCCAGCGTCGATAGCTTCGGCGAGGTTCTGGACGGACTCCCGGCGCGGGACGGCGGTGAGCCACTCGCGCTTCTTCAGCTGGGCTGTGGAGTACGTGGAGCGCAGTGCACCGATGAGTGAGCTACCGCGCCGCAGGTGGAGGCCGAACCACGGGGCTTTGAGCTGGCTGGTCATGGTGTCTAGCCACAGGGAGATCTCGGCGAGCTCCACCGCGGTGGGGTTCAGGTCCACGCCGTACACCTGGTGCAGGGCGATGTGGGCCTTGACCTTTTGTAGTTCGATCGTGCGCTGCTCAGGTTCGACCTGGGTGTCCAGTTCGTCCTCTCGCAGCTTGAGGTAGAGCTCCGCGAGTTGGCGTGCGGCCTCCACGGCGAAGGCGCCGGAGCCCATGGCGGGCTCGCAGATGGTCAGGCTGAGCACGTCCTCGGAAGAGGTGATGCGGCCTTCCTCCTGCAGGACCTCGATGGCCTGTCCCACGGTGAACTCGGTGAGCACCTGCGGGGTGTAAAAGGACGCGGAGCGTTCCCGGTCGCGGCTGGACTGGCGGAACACGAACGAGCCAGCCGGGTGTTCGCGGCGCACCTTGGAGGTGCCGCCTTCCTCCATCTGCTTGGTCTCCATGACGAAGCTGTCCTGCGGGACCGTGTCAGCGGCGTGGGTGGGAAGCACCCAGGAACCCTTGGAGGCGTCGCCCTTCGGCGCGACCTCGTACAGGTCCTCTTGGGCGATGAAACCGTGGTAGGACATCAGGCCCTCATACACTTGGCCCAGCTCGGTCACGCCGAGCGTGGCATAGGAGATGAACCCGCGGTCCTTGCCGGCTGAGACCTTGGACAAAAGGAGGTTCTGCAGCACTTGGGTGAGGGCGGCGTTGGAGAGCTTGGTGTCGTCGATAAGCGAAGTCGCTTCGCTTTTGAACAAGTCTGCTTCCAAGTTGCGGAAGTTCAGGCCCTCGTTCTGCGCATCCGCGTCGGCGCTTGGTGTCTCGAGCGGGTCGTGGCCCTCGTTGACCTGTGTGAAAAGGAGCTGCAGCGAGTCGTAGAGGTGTGTGCCGCGACGAGCTTTATCGGTGACGGGAGGGTTGAGGATCTGGTCGCGGAGGCGGTCTAGGCCGTAGCCATCGACGTACTCGGGTGCGCCGGTGGGCAGGATGGCAAGTTCCGGGGAAGCCTCCGCAAAGAGCAGGAAGAGGATGCGGTAAAGGTAGCGCAGAGATTGGCGGGCGAGCTCGTTGCCGTCGATAGTGTCGATGGGCAGGTCCTGCTCCCGGCGGCGGTCCAGCACGTCATTGCCGATGATCTCGATGGATTCGCGCACCGCGTCGCGCAGGTCGCCGGAGACCTTCACCGCGTGCTGCTGAGATTCCTCGCGGGTCTCGGCCCACCACGTGGTGCCGTCGGCGGCGCGCTCAAGGTTTTCCCGGGCGAGGATGACTGCAATGCGCTCGAGCTCGCCGGCTTTCTTCGCATCGTTACGCTCGACGGCCAGCTGCAGGTTCACCGCCAGGTAGCGGCCAAGCGGCCACGATTCCCGCTCTGCCAGAAGCACCCACGTTCCCGCAATGACCACGACGAATTCTGGCGGGTCCTGCGAGAGAAACAGATCACCGATGAGCTTCGACACCTTGATGGGCTGCGATTCCTTACCCGCCGGGGTCACTCCCCCAGCGACCGGGAGGGAAATGAGAGTATCTTCGGTGACGTCGGTGGCGTTATCGTCTGCTCCGTTTTCTTCCCCGCCATCGCTGTCGGCTGCGAGTGCTGCGCTGACGACGATCAAGGTGCCGGCGTTGCCGTGCCAGCCGTCGTAGGTCAGCTCTTCGCCGGCGCGCGTGTAGGTCTTACGCTCTGGCGCGCCGAACCCGAATGCGGTGCGGATCAGTGAATCGGTCTTGTCGGCATTGGCGTTTGTTGCGAAAGCCTTTTGCAGATCACCGCGGTACTGCTGGAAGCGCTTAGCAGGCGAGAGTGTTCCGGTTTCGTTTTCCAGCTCCGACCATTCCTTGGTGCGGTTTTTCACGCGTTTGGTGAAGGACTCGCCTTTGGTCTCGTCGGTGGTGAGGTAGTGGTCGCTGATCCACTCGTCGACATTGAGGATGGAATCGTATGCAGCCATTGGTGTGCGTCTCCTAGTTGGTGTCTGCGTGTGGCTCGGCGTTGGTGTCGGCGGGCAGGATGAGTACGAGTGGGCGGATCAGTTCGCGGTCGGGTTCGAGTGAGGAGATGAGCGACTTCTCTTCGCTGATAAGCGATGCCGAGCGGCCGACCTTGGCGGTCTTAGTCACGTCTTCTTTCGCCTGGTCCCAGTTCTCTGCACGCTGCACCCAGTACCCGATGCGGTCGTGCGCATGTGCGCGAGCGGCGGACATCATCGGTTGCAGCTGACCGCTGGCTACCTGCACTGACTGAGCAATTAGTTCTTGGGCATTATCAGGCAGAGTGAGCGTGCCTGGGTTGATCGCTCGTTCGGTCAGTCCAACTCCGCGGAGCCATGTGATCGGATCCGGCACATCCTGCGGGATCATGCCGTCCATCATTGCCACGAAGGCGCGGGAGACGACCTGACCGCGCTTATTGGTCAATGTCGCCATGAGCAGCACCGTCGGTGCGGGGACGTCGCCGGAAATGGCAGTGATCTGGCCAGCGGACAGCGAGGCGAGCGCGCGGTCGGTGGCCCAATCGGTCACCGGGTGCAACGGGCCCAGGAAGTGGGCCTTCGGCCAGGTGGATCCGTCCTGCCCTGTGCGAGCACGACGCATGACCTCGTTGCCCACGTCGATGTTCGTGGCCAGCTGGAAGCACTCCCGCACTTTGCGGTCGGCCAAATAGTCCTGCGGCAGAACTTCGAGGCGGCGGCGGAGATCTTCCGGCGGGGTGAGCTCCGCGACCTGGTTCTGGTGGCGCACATACCCCACGCCGTTGGCGGCAAGGTCCTTTTCCGGTGCGCCACGGAAAGCCTCGCTCAGAGCGTCTTCCAAGTAGGCGACCTCAGAAGTGTAGAGGCTGCCGCGGATCCCGCCCGCGGATGCGGACGCGGTGTCGATGAATGCATTGTTCGAGGCCGCAGGATCAAAGTTTCCGTCTTCATCGAGTTCAAGACCGAATCCGGCCATCCACTGATCAAGGAGGTCTTCTTCAGACTCCGCCGTTTCCTCAGCGATCTGTTCTGGGGCCTTCACCACCTCATCGAAACCGGCTTGGTTCTGAATGATCTTGCGGATCTCATCCTCCTCGCCCTTGACCGAGTGCTGGCCGATGAGTGAGCCGACATCGCCGAGGATCTCGTGGGCCTGGTGCTCGCGCTCGATGAGCTTTTGCAGCACGTGGAGCTCACCGACGTAACCGCCCTGCGCTGTGTCAAGGAGAAGCGCCGTGATCTGAGGTGACTCGGTCTGCCCGTAGCGGTCAATGCGGCCATTGCGTTGTTGGATACGAATGAGCGACCACGGGATGTCGTAGTGGACCAAGTGGTGGCACAGCGTGTGCAAGTTGACACCCTCAGAGGCGACATCGCCGGTGACCAGGATGCGCAGTTTGGAGTCCTCGCGCTTGAATTCGTCGACAAGCCTCATCTGCTCCTCGTCCGAGAGACCACCGTGCATGACTGCGATGGAGTCTTTGGGCATCTTGAGGTCTTTGGTCAGATTCTCCTGGAGCCAGGTGAGTGTGGCGACGCGCTCGGAAAAAATGACGGCGCGGGTGTCGGACTTCTTGCCCACGCCGATCTCAGTGAGGTAATTGATCAGCGCCGCATACTTGTTGGAGTTCTGGCGGGTGACCTTGGAGTTGAGCTCGTGGAGTCGCTCGAGCGCCTCCCGCTGTACTTTCTCGCTGGTGGGAATGCGTTTCAGGCGGTTTGAGATCGTCTCCTCGAGCGCGGCAGGCGAAGACAGGAACGCTTTGACCAGGGTCCACGGGAAGAGCCGGTCCTGCGCTGGGATCTGGCCGTCATCCGGGTGGATCCAGGTAGCTTCAAGTTCCGCAGCGACGGCATTCTCTTCTTTCGATGCTTCCACCGGGATATTCAGCGGGTCTTTCCGGACGGCCCACTTCTCCCCCACCACTGTGGCTACCTCATCACTGTGCCGGTGGCGGCGGATGAGGAGTCGCCTCACCGCATCCTTGTCAATCGTCCCGTCCGGCATGACTGCCGTCGGGTCCAGCAAGCGGAGAATCTCCTTGAAGGACTCGGGATCACCATTGTGCGGTGTCGCCGATGCGAGGAGGAGTGCTTCAGTCGTCGGGGCCAGAGTGCGGGCAAGCTCGTTGTTCTGCGTGCCCACATTGGTGGCGTTGTGGATTTCGTCGATGACCACCGCATCCCAGCGGACCTTTTCCAACTGTGCGCGATACTTCGGACTCTTGAGCGTGTCCATCGAGACAATCACGCGGGAAAAGTAGGTGAACGGGTTCCGGCTCGACGGCAGGATTCGACGGACACGCTGGATCCCAGCCGAGTCGAGGCGGACCAGCGGAATAGCGAAGCGGGACCACATCTCTTGCTGGAACTGCTCCATGATGTGCTTCGGTGTGACCACGAGGATGCGGTCCCCGCGGCCGCGGCGGATCAGCTCCGCGAGAATCATGCCGATCTCGAGGGTCTTGCCCAGACCAACGGCATCGGCGATGAGGACGCGGGGGCGGAGGTTGTCGTCGGACAGGGCCTTCTTTACCGCGGTGAGCTGGTAATCCAGCGGATCCATGAGCATCTGCTCCGCGACGGAGAGCTCTGCTTGGTACAGCGGAACCGGGGTTTGGCGCAGTGTCGTCTCCAACCACAGACGCGTGGTGCGGTAGCCCGGCGAGTGGTCCGGCACCACCTCGACCTTGGCGGGGTCGAAGACCTCTACATCGTCGATCGCTGTGTAGAAGCTCGCCGTGGTGTCACGCACATAATCGGACAGGCCACGCACCTTGAGCAGGTAGCCGTCGACAGACTGGGTCACGCTAGTGATTAGCCACAGCTCATCGCGCACACGGACCATGAGGCCTGGTGCGAATGCAGTTGACGGTGCAGAAGTAGGCATGTGTCAAAGGGTACTGTCGCTCACCGCCATGTGAGGAATGTTCATGCCCACAAGTCGCGACGTTTTGCCAGCACCCGCCGCAGGTGCTTTAGAAAAGGACGGGGGCGTAGCACCACTCACGGATGTCGTTGCAGAAGGCCCACGCGACACAGAACTTGAGCTGAACGCCTAACGGGTCAACGCGCGCTGGGGCGGACTATTAACCCGCTTCAGGATTCGCACAACCGCTCGACAGATGCGCTGCCGGTGTCCGGGACGTGAATTACTTTGGTGGCATGAGCACGCGCAACGGATACGCAGTCATTGATCTGGAGACCACTGGTTTTGGTGGAGCGGATCGAATCATTGAGGTAGGTATTGCACTTCTGTCTCCCGATCTCGAGTTGGAAGGGACGTGGGAAACTCTCGTGCAGCCGAACCGAGATGTTTCCAATAGTCATGTCCATAAACTGACCCCGACTGATCTCCGAGATGCACCGACATGGGAAGAGATTGCTCCACTTGTTGCGCAGCTCTTAAACGGACGAATTGGAGTCGCTCACAACGCATCGTTCGAGCAGCGGTTCCTCACAAAGGAATTCCAACGTGTCAATATCGCTACCAACGCTGCCAATGCGAGATGGGTAGATACGCGGGTTCTGGCATCAGAGCATCTCGGCCGCGGGAAACTGTCCGAGGCACTAGCGATTGCAGGCCTGACGAACGATCTTCCGCATGCGGCGTTACCTGATGCGATGGCTACAGCCGAGCTATTGCGGGAGCTCCACACGACATGGGGGGCGCATTTCACGGGTATGCCGCTCAGTTTCATGGTTGAGCCAGGAAGCACGAAACAACCGCGTTTAGTTAGCCGCGCTCAAGCCCAACAAGGCGAACAGTGGCTATCCCGCATCGCCCAATCATTACCTACCAGTGGTTCTACTGGGGGCTCTTCCTACCAGGAATTGCTGCGCAAGGCGCTTTCGGATCGGCGACTCACCTCCGAGGAAATTAGTCAACTGGCCCTAACGGCGGAGTCTGAAGGGCTAACCAGCGAGGACATCAATGAGATCCACGAGGATTTTCTACGCCAGGTAGCTATCGAAGCATGGATGGACGGTGTCATTACCGATGCTGAAAAGTCGGATCTCATCGACTTGGCCGAACAACTAAATGTTCGTCCGACCACTGCGCGCGAGCTGCTTGCCTCCCCTCAGACTGGATCGCCGGAGAATTGGATCCAGCTCAAGCCAGGCGACCGAATTGCACTTACCGGTTCGATGGATCTACCTCGTGAGACGTGGGAAGCACGCGCTGCCGCTTACGGACTGCAAACAGGTGGTGTGAGTAAGAAAACTGTCCTCGTTGTTGCCGCTAATCCAGACTCCAGAAGCGGAAAAGCTCGCCGAGCCAACGAGCTAGGCATTCCAATCATTAGTGAAAAACATTTTGCCTCGCTGTTAGCCGAATGGGAGATGACGAATGACTCTGACTCCTCCAATCGCGACATAAGCAACGAAGAAGGTGTTTCGCATCTCGAACCGCGATCAGTCCGATTCAGTTGGGTGTCGACGATTCTGCCTAATTCTTCCGACTTCGATCTCCAGAACAACGAGATCGCATCACTGTGGATCAACCACTTCCCCACCTCACAATTGCAAGAGATCTCACCCGTGCTCACCGGAAATGTGATCATTGATCTCTCTGGGTCTAGTGCGAGTAAAGCCGGAGCAATCTGGGCCGACCGATTCGATCCAATGCTCACCGCTACCGTTGAGGATCTCCGTGACCTTCCCGGCGTCGGTGTGAAGCGACTTGAGCGCATGGTCGAAGCAGTGATTCTTGCTGCCATAGATGCAGAATCACAGGAATCGGCCACCATGGACGACTACATGAGTGAATTCGGTGACCCCTACGGAGCTGAGCCGATCGAAAATGAATCGACCATTCCCGCTGAAGAAATCGACATCTTGAGAGGATGGCTCGCGCTTAGTGGCATCCACGAGGTGCCGCAAGCACTCAAAGCAGTGTTGCCGAACGTCGATGCACGCTTCGATGAACGCGAACCTCTGGACGCTTTGTTTGCACGATGCGCCGATGAACTCTCGACCGCCTGCGGAGACGATGAACGTAAACATCGAATCGTTACGTCACGCTATATGGGCAACGCAACTTTAGATGAACTTGGGCAGGTTTTCGGTGTTAGTCGGGAGCGCATCCGCCAGCTTGAGTCAGAACTAAAGAAGGATTTCGATGCGCCGTCAACGCTTAGCACCTGGGTTGCAAGTGAATTGGCAGCTCAGTTTCTGCCCATTGCCCGCCGTGAACAAGTCCTCCGAGATTTCCCCGAACTGACCGCAACAGCAGAGCCGTTCCACGGCACGTATGAGCAGTTCTTCCTCATGTGGAAACTCTGGACGATCGATGAGGAATGGTTGCTGGCGCCAGATTTTGAAACCACAGCTCGTGACGTGATTGCTGAATGCGCGAACGAAACCAATGTCACGAGGCTCGAAGACGTCGCGAATGCTCTCGGCGTATGTGAACAACCGTTCTCTGAATGGCTCCAGAAACTCTCCGGTGTATTGCTGCTGCCTGACGGTAAGCATCTGATCGTCGCTTCTAACCATCAGGACCGCGCGGTAGGCGTGCTCTCCATGAGGGGAGAGCCGCTGGGGGTGGAAGACATCATCGATGCGCTGGGAATTGAGGTGAACCCGCGATCCCTCGCCAATCAATTGGCCGTTGATGACCGCATCGTCCGGGCAGGGAACAACTTGTATGCCTTAGCCGCGTGGAACCGCGAAGAGTTTTCTTCTATCAATTCCTGGATCACAAACCGCATCAAGGCTTCCGAGAATGGCAGCGTCTCCCTGGAGGATTTGATCGCTGACGCCCCGAATTTCAATGTAAGTGAGAACTCTGTACGCGCTTACGCCGCAGGAAGTGACTTTGATCTGGTCGATGGCATGGTGTCACTCTCCACCGGCACTGACGAGGTCGTCCAGGAGGATCCACAAGACTACCGTGACCTCTACTGGCATGACGGCGCTTGGGAGATGCTTCTCACCGTCAGCTTCGATCATCTCCGTGGTTCGGGGTTCCAAGTTCCACGCGGAGTGGCCGGAATTTACCAAGTGCCCGTTGGTGGCGAAGTAAGCGTTGCTAGCCGTCTCGGCGACCAGTTCGTCCGAGTGAACAAACTCAAGCAGTCATCGACATCGACTATCCGCCGCTTCCTTCTCGAGCTAAATGCTGAAGAAGGAGATCGCATTTGGCTGCGGTATTCCCCGAACCAATTCGACGTTCGCCCGGCACCCGCTGCAGTTTTCGAGGAGTTTTCTCTCGATGACGCAGAGACGGTTGATCTGCCCCACTTGCTGGACTACATGGGTTTGTCACCCGATCTGGCAGCTGATCCCACCGCTGCGCTGCATGCGATCAACTCGGCTCTCGCACTCGAACCGGATGCCGCGCGGCGCCGAACCGTTGCGGTATTCCGTCACCGCGGCCAGGATCAGTTCGCGGAAGTCGTACGCGCGCTGTAATTCGCGGAGCCTGCGTATGCAGAACGATCGATCGTTCCGGAATGTTCGCTCAGCGCCTTATCCTACCCACCAAGTCCGACATTTCGGTGCGAACGTTCCTTTTTATTGTGCTCTGCCGTCGAATCCTCCTGCCGGACCCCATTTTTCGGTGCGTTCGTTCCGTATGGGAGAGGTCCATCGACCCGATACGGCACTACGGTGACGCGGTGGGCGGCTCAGCCCCGCTTGATGCTGGTGATCTTCTTACCGCGGGCGAGCTCGTCGACAAGCAGATCCATTCGGCGAATTTTCCGCATGAGCTCGTCGTCGACGTCCTCCACACGCACGCCGCACACCTTGCCGGTAATGAGGTCCGCGTGCGCGTTCAGCGTTACGTCACCGAAGAAATCGCGCAGGTTCCGGTCGGACTCAGCAGCGGCGTGAAGCTCGTCGGGGCTCAGCCCGGTGAACCACCCGAGCACGTCGTCAAGCTCGTCAACTGTGTGACCTTTGCGCTCCACCTTGGCCACGTAGTTGCCGTAGATATCCCCGAAGCGGTAGCCGAACACCCGCTCCAGCTTTGCCTGCTCGTCCATCGCGGCCTCCTCACAGCAGTCGTTCCTTGATTCTTTTCTAGGTCAGCGAGTCCCCAACGTACTCGAGGTGCGGACTAGAGATCGGCCACCGCCGCACAAGTCGGGGTCCGTGATGTAGCCCTGCTGGCACCCCCACTGGGCTTGAAGCTCGCCCGATGACGGGTTGCGGTTGCCGTACTCGTCGTATCCGTACCCACATTCAGCTGCGGGACCAATGCACTCTTGGTCTGCGTCATAAGAGTTCTGTTCCGGCGCGCAATAACTGGCGTCGGGCACATAGGAGTCAGTGCCGGGGCATTGGTACTTTCCCTGTGGGGAGCCCAGGTCGCAGTTCACTGAGTCAGCGACGATGCTGCCGTCCGACAGGAGCGCAGCGCCGTCTTCGTAGCATTCGACGAACGACGGTTTGGCTGGCATCGCCTTCTCAGTTGGCTCGGATTCCACCGTGGTGGTTGAACTCACGGTGGAACTCGTAGTCGTCGTCGAGCTCGTGCTCGACGTGCTGATGGTCGAGCTGACCTCGGTCAGCTCCGGTTCGCCGAGGCCGTCGCTGGATCCGCACCCAGCGAGAATGAACGGGGCAGCAAGGATGCTGGCGGTGAGGTATCGGAAACGCACAGTTCAAGTTCTACATCCCGATCAGTCGGATCACCTACTGAATAGCCGAATTGCGTTCACCGAGCGGTGCCCGCGAATGTGCGCTTTCATGGGGGTGGATACGCTTTCCCCCCTTGCCCCACCGCCGTCAAAGGAGTCCCCCGCCATGTCGCTTTCCTCATCCCGCCGCCCGGTGCGCGCCGCGGTCGCCGTTGCCACCTCCCTCTCGCTTACTGTTGCCGGCGTGCCAGCCGTGGCAAACGCCAGCGCGCCGGCGCAGCCGAGAAGCGTTGTTATCACCTCCCCGGACGACATGGTGCGTGTTCTTGAGAGCGCGTGGACCGGCTCTGACAATCCGGCGAACCTGCTGCGCCAGGAATTCGACATCAACGGAGTGAAGGTCACGGGCGCGGCTGCGCTGGCGGGGGCATTGGGCACCCTTGCGGCGCTCGGCGCAGTCAGCGCAGTGGTGATCAACGCCATCGTCAACGCGGTGACCGGCAATACCGGTAAGGGGCTGTCGAGCGGTTCGGGCTCCTCAGAGCCGTTGAAAAGCACCCCTGCCACCGGTGAGCAGACACACCCGCAGGCCGAGTACCTCAACCGCTTCGACTTCACCCCAGTGCGCCCGGATCAGGCAATGGGCGGATTCAGCGGCATCGACCAGATGAAACCGGGCGAGTACGTTGTCATCTCCGACGACAAGAACGAGCACGGCCCGATCCGCGCTTACCGCTTCGCCTCTTCCGACCTGAGGACGTTCACGCCCGCCGGTGAGCTTCACTTCACGCAGCCCGACGGCTCCCCCTACACCGACTACATCGACGCCGAGGAGATCCGCGTCCTCCCCGACGGCAACCTTCTGTGGACCACCGAAGGCAAAGCCAAGCGGGGTGACGTCGTCCCGCCGCAGATCATCCAATCCACCCCAGACGGCAAGGAGATCCGGCGCATCAACACGCCTGCCTACCACGTCCCCGACGGACGGGAGAAGCGAGGCATCTACGACAACAACGGCCCGGAGGCGATGGCATTGCTTTCCGACGGCCGCACCATCGTCACCGTCGAAGAGAACGCACTGGCACAAGACGGTCGCAAGAACGACGACAAGCACTCCTCACTCAACCGCGTCACCTTCTACGACCTCGAATCCGGCACGCCGACGAAAGAGTACGTCGCCCGCGTCAACGCCGGACGCGGCGCAGTATCGCTGCTTGCCGACGAAAAAGACAACCTCTACCTCCTCGAACGCGGCTTCTTCAAGAACCTGGGCGTTGGCGGCGAGAACAAGGCAGAGATCTACAAACTCGATGTCACCGGCGCTGACGATGTCCTAGGCGAAGAAACTCTCGCCGGTTCCGAGCGCACCGTGTCAAAGCAGCTCGTCTTCGACTTCAGCACCGTCAAACCCCACCCCGACAATGTCGAGGGCATCGCCTGGGGTCCGCGTGATGCCGACGGCCGCCGCCCGCTTGTCGCCGTGACCGACGACAACTTCAGCGACAAGCAGGCGACGCTGTTCCACACCCTGCTACTGCCTTGACCCGCATTCACGCGGTATGCCGGGTCGCCGCCGCGGTGACCCGGCGCGGTCACCGCACCATGTTCCAGATGGTCACGCCGACGATGACAACGCCCATCACGCCCACGAAGATGGTGTCGGGGCGGTTGGCGTAGTGCTTGTACGCGGTGGCCTTCCGGAACAGCAGCGACGGCACGATGTACACCAGGAAGGCCACGAAGATGCCGCCGACCACGGATATCAACGTCATGATCGACGGGTTGAACACCGCGACCAAGGTGCCGGTGATGAAAATGAAGGCGTTGATCACCCAGCGCATCGTTCTTTCACTGACGCGCTGGGCGAAATTCGGGGCGGCGACGCGCAGCAAGTAGGTGGTGCCCTCCTCAGTGCCCATCATGTGCCCGAAGTAGGAGGACGCGATCGCGCAGATGGCCACGATGGGGCTCATCCAGGCCATCAGCGGCGTGCCGGTCTCGTTGGCCAGGTAGGACAGCACCGGGATATTCTGCGCGGCGGCCTCGTCCAGGCCGTCGGCGCCCAAGGCGAAAGCGCACGACCAGACGAAGAACATGGTGAAGACCACCAGGGCGATCACCGCGATGAGCTCGATCTTGGTCACGTCTTTCTCAGTCTTGGCCACATCGTCGTTGTGTTTCTTCTGCACGTCGCGGGCGAACTGGGACAGCGCCGCCATGTGGCTGAAGGAGAACACCAGCACCGGAAGGAGCAGCAGGAGCGACTGCCACAGTGGGGTATCGGACTCGTAGGACATGAAGCTCGCGATATCCCACCGCGGGATCAGGTAGAACGACACACCCGCCAGTGACAGGATGAGCGGGTAGACCAGCATGTTCGCCATCGCCAGCGTCGCCTTCTGCCCGAACGCGAACGCACCGGTGAGAATGCCGACGCAGATCGGCGCGAGCACCCAGCGGCTGATCTCCGGGCCGCCGAACTGGTTCGCGATGAAGCTGTCAATGGTGTTGGTGATGGACACGCCGTAGATCAGCACCGTCGGGTAGACGGCCAACCAGTACACCAATGCAGTGACGAATCCCCTCTTGCGTCCCGTGAGCGCGGTGACCACCTGCAGCACATCCAGGCCGGGCATCGGCGAACCGGAAACAATGCGCGCGTAGGTGCGGTGGGAGAAGAACACCAGCGGGCCGATGAAGAAGGTGGCGATGAGCAGCGGCCAGAACCCGAATGTTCCGGCGTCCAGCGGCAGGAACAGGATGCCCGCGCCAACACCGGTGCCGAAGAGCGTCATGGCCCAGGCCATCACGGTGCCGTCGGGGACTTCGTCGCTGGCTACCTGCTCCTCGTACTGCTCACGGTCGGCGTCGGAGAGGTGGTCGAGCTCGAACTCGTCGCGGGCCTGCTCGAGGTGCTCCACGCTGTGCAGCTCCGGCAGCTCGTCGGTGCTGTCGGAGGACGTGTTCGGGGTAGGTGTGCCGGAGGCAGTGGACATGGTCGGCCTTTCGTGATGCGGGCACCGGAGTTAGTTAAACCCTATTCCTGCACTGCGCTGAATCCCGCTTTATGCATGACAAAATCTGCATATTTATCGTGTTTTGGGCACGTTTTCCACGGTGGGCATCTGTGTGACAGAGCAATAACGATGCATATGTAGCTGTTCACTTTGCTCGCCCCGTCAATTAACTTTTGTGGCATGAAGCACACACGCATGACAGTAATCGCAGGCATGACAGCCGTCGCGGCACTGGCTGCTGGCTGCGCCTCCTCCGACGAACCCGACCTGCCCGCTCCCCCACCGTCCGCCGCGTCCAATTCGCCAACTGCCGACACGGCTGGCGGCGACGGCGGCGCCGTGACAGAGACCGTGACCGAGCGAGCCACGGCGGACGGGAACGGTCAGGAAACTGCCGGAACAGGTGGAGACGATGGAAACGGGGGTACCCCAAAGGAAGGCTGCGCCGCCCTCCCCAACGATCCGCGCGAGCAGTACCCCAGCGGTTCCGCACCGGGGCGCATGCCCCAGGCGGGCGATAACCCTGACGACTACCAGTACTGGATCGAGGACGTGGAGAACGCCTACGCCCCCTGCGCGGCGATCAGCTGGATCATTTTCCGCGGCAGCCTCGGCGACTCGAAGGGTCCCGCCGGAACTGGCGCATCCATCGCCGACGGCATCGCCTTTTACGTCCACGGCAAACCGATCACGCAGATGAAACTTTTCGACGCCATGGAAGAGGTGCACAGGATCGACGAGGGGAACCTGAGCTTCTCCTGGGGTGAGCGCGGAGAGACTACCGCAGCGGGCATCACCGACCATTACACAGTGACGCTGAAAACCAAGAACGGCACCCTCGTCCCCGTCGACGGCGACACCGAGAAATTCCTGGAGCGGTGGAACTTCCCGGAGAAATTCGTTCTCGGCCACGGAAACTAAACGTGTGGTCCGGCGCGGCCACTACACTCAAACACTATGAGATCCCGTCGCGCTTCTGTCCTGGCAGCTGTGGCTGCTGTTGCCGCTCTCACCGCCGGCTGTTCCTCCGAGAACCTTGCGGAGCCCGAGTCGCAGCCGGCAATGAGCACAGTGTCGGCACCGTCAGCAGACAACGGTGCAGACGATGATGTCGTCACCGAGACGGTGACCAACGAAGCGCCGGCGGAGAAGACCAAGTCGAAATCGAAGTCGGAAAAGCCGAAGAAAGACAAAAAGTGCGCCTCCCTGCCGAAGGACCCGCGGGAGCAGTACGAGGACGGAAGTGCGCCGGGGCGCATGCCCCAGGTGGGCGATAACCCTTATGACACCCATTACTGGATCGAGGACATCGACAACTTCTACGACCCGTGCGCGCCCGTCAGCTGGATCATCTTCTACGGTGGACGCGGCGGTACGGACGGCCCGGCGAATACCGGTGCTTCCGTTTCGCAGGGCATCGCCTTCTACATCAACGGCGAGCCGGACGGAGAGATGCGCACATTCCGTCAGATCAACAACGTTTCCCTTGACGGCGACACCATCAGCTTCGACTGGCACGAACGGCAACAAGACCTGATGGGCAGCGTGAAGCTGGAAAACAGCGTCACCCTTGCTTACGACAACGGGCACATCGAAGCAGTCGACGGAGATGTGGATGCCTTCAACCAGTACTGGTACGGACAAGACCAGTACATGCTCGGCCACTACGACTAGATGCTCGGGCAGTAGCCTCAAACAGCGCTTTTCTGCCGTTGCTTTCCCGCTAGGCCATCGGCTGGTCTGGAAAATTGACTGCTGCGAGTGGTCTGGGCGAGGCATAGAGTTGTTGCATGGCACCGAATAGCCGGAAACCAATCCCGAAAGTCGCCTACGCGCCCATGCTCGGCATGGAGACGTACGTGCGAGCCCGTGTGGACAAGGATTACTCGCATCTCGTGCAGTTGCGGGCCTCTGCAATCAACCAGTGCACGTACTGCCTTGCCATGCACCGCCGCGATGCCAGGAAGGATGCCTGGACGGAAGAAAAAATCAGCCGTGTGGAGAACTGGACGGAAACTCCCGACGCCTTCACCGATGAGGAGCGTGCGGCACTAGAACTCACCGATGCGGTGACGAAGATCCACGGCGAGGACTCCGTACCTGATGAGCTATGGAACCGCGTTGAGCGCTTCCACGGCGAAAAGGGAGCACGCAATCTGCTGATGGCGATTGTCACGATCAACGCGTGGAACAGGATCGGCATCACCACGCGGCTCGATCCGAACAGCCTTTCCGGTCTCACGCCTTTCGATCTCGGGCAAAAATAGCGTTCGCCGGTTTGCCCTGGAATTTGAGTTTCTCCCGCTGCGGGGCCGGGGATTCGGGACGTACGGCGAGCGTCGATAAGCATGGCGAAACATCGGGGACGCGGGTGCCGATAGGCGGTGTGGAACCTGATGATGCGATGTGTAGCCCGTAGAGTGGAGGCCTATGACCGACAAGAAGCCCGATTTGACCACGACCGCCGGCAAAATCGAGGACCTGCGCAACAGGCTCGCTGAATCGCGCGAGCCGATGGGCAGCGAAGCGACACGTGCCGCGGGCGAGGCGGGGATCTCCACCGCACGCCAGCGCGTCGAGGCGCTGCTGGACAACGACAGCTTCGTCGAAACCGACGCCTTGGCGCGCCACCGCGTCGAGGAGTACGGCATGGGGCGCACCAAGCCCGCCACCGACGGCGTGGTCACGGGCTACGGGCTTATCGACGGCCGCCGTGTCGCCGTCTACTCCCACGACTCCTCCATCTTCGACGGCCAGATCGGCGAGGTTTATGCCGAGAAGATCCTGAAGATCTACGACTTGGCGATCAAGACGGGAGTGCCCGTCATCGCCATCCACGACTCCACCGGTGGGCGCCTGCAGGAGGGCGTGGTCACCGCGGCGATGTCCGCGAAGATTCTGCGCAAGGCGACGGAGGCATCCGGTGTCGTGCCGCAGATCTCCGTCGTGGCCGGCGAAGTGGCCTCCCTGCCCGCGCTGCTCGTCCCGGTCAGCGACATCACCGTGATGGTCAAGGACGCGACGATGCACCTGACGTCCGTCAGCGCCGTGACCAAGGTGACCCGGCGCGTGGCCACTCCGAAATCCCTGGGCTCTTCCGACGTGCACTCCAAGATCACCGGGCTGGCGCAACTCACCGTCGCCACTGACCTCGAGGCGATGTCGACCGTGCGCGACCTCGTCGGCTTCCTACCGGAGAACAACCGCGCGGCCTCCCCCATCAACGAGAGCACCACCGAGCCGGACACCGCCGACCTGGACACCTTCATCCCCAACTCGAACGCAGAGTCCTACGATGTCCGCGACATCATTACCCGCGTCACCGACAAGGGTCTGACTGAGCTGAGCCGCGGCTACGCCGACAACATCGTCACCGGCTTCGCCCACATCGCCGGTCGTGCCGTGGGCATCGTGGCCAACCAGCCGAGCGTCCTCGCCGGCTGCCTCGACCACGCCGCGGCGAAGAAGGCCGCCCACTTCATCCGCGTGTGCGACTCCTTCAACATCCCGATCGTCGAGTTCGTCGACTCCCCAGGCTTCTTCCCTTCCGAGGAGGAAGAGCACTTGGCTTCCGCACGCTATGGCGCGGCCCTCGCTTTCGCCTACGCCGAGGCACAGGTGGGCAAGATCACCGTGATCCTCCGCCGCGCCATCGGCCCGTCGTACGTGACCATGGGCTCCAAGGACTTGGGCGCGGACATCGTCCTGGCGTGGCCGACAGCGCAGATCGCGCTTGCCGACGCCACCACCGCCGCCGAGCAGCTCTCCGTTGACATCGACGAATACGCCGCGGCCAATATGACACCGTACGTGGCCACCGAGCGCGGCCTGGTCGACATCGTCATCGAGCCCTCCCAGACCCGCGCGCAGGTCCTCGAGGCGCTGCGCCTGCTGGAGCGCAAGGTCGTCTACGCCCTGCCAAAGAAGCACGGCAACATCCCGCTGTAAATCGGTACCGCAAGGAGATCACCTCTCATGTCCCAACCCCTGTTCACCGTGGTGAAGGGCACCCCCACCGAAGCGGAGCTCGCCGCTTTGACCCAGGTGCTCACCGACCTTCAGCAGGCCGCGAAATCCCGCACCTCCGGCGGCTACCGCAACCTGTGGGGCCGCCCCACCCCGCGCGACCACGGCCCGGTGGTGTTCAACCCGTCCGCGTTCAACTCCCAGACCCTGTTCTAGGTTCTAGGTTCTGAGCCCCCTTCTCCCACCATGCGCCTCGTCCTCGCCTCCCAGTCGCCATCCCGGCGGATGATCCTGAACAATGCCGGGGTCGACCCCGTCCAGCACCCGGCGCACGTCGACGAAGACGCGATCATCGCATCCCTCTCCGGCGCCGAACCCGCAGCGGTGGTCTCCGCGCTCGCCCGCGCGAAAGCCGATGTGGTGGCACCCGAATACCCCGACGACATCGTGGTCGGCTGCGACTCGATGTTGCTGCTGGACGGCCAGCTTCAGGGCAAGCCCCACACCGTCGAGGAGACCATCCGCCGTTGGCGTGCCCAGCGCGGCCAGACCGCTGAGCTGGTCACCGGCCACGCCATCGGCTACCACGGAACATGGGTCGTGGACACCGTGTCCACCCGGATCCACTTCGGCGACGCCTCCGACGCCGACATTGAGGCCTACGCACGCTCCGGCGAGCCCCTCGAATGCGCCGGCGCCTTCACCCTCGAGGCCCTCGGCGGCTGGTTCATCGACTCCATCGAGGGCGACCAGACCAGCGTCATCGGCCTCTCCCTGCCCCTGCTGCGCAAAGCGCTGTACTCCTTCGGGGTGGACGCCTCCGAGCTGTGGCGCTAAAGCTGTTGCTCATGGCGCTCATCGCGCTCGTGCGGGTCGTTTCCGCCCATGAATCCCGTGCGCATGAATGCCTCCGACTGCGCCTCAATCGACAGCTGCGTACCGTCTAGGCGGCGTAGGAGGTGGGAGAAATCGTCGGCGTCGATACGCCCGGCGTTGCGCTCGGCGACCAGGGCGTCACGCTGCGCCTTGACACGCGCAATGCCGTAGTCCGCGAGCTGCTGCGGAATCGCGCTCGCATCGATGTCGTCCGCCCCGCCGTCCATCTGGAAGTACCCCGGCGACCGCAACGCCCCCACCAAATCCTGGACCTGTGTGGTGCGCATCTTTTCCCGGGTCAACCCTCCGGCGCGCAGCGCACGCTCGAGATCCGCCGGGACCTCGACCGCTTCTGCTGCTGTGCTGAGAACTTCGCGCTGATGCTTCCGGTCCTCCCACGAGCTCGGCTCGTCCTTGCCCGGGTTGACCGCATCCACGAGGAATCGGAGCGTGCCGCCCTGCACGATGAGCGACATTCCCGCGACGATGAACGCGACGAGCACCAAGAAGCCGCGGCCCTCCGCGTCGTGCGGTAACGTCTGCGCCGCCGCTAGTGTGATGGCTCCGCGCATGCCGGCCCAGACGATAACGGAACCGGCGCGGAACCCGAGTGATTTCTCCGCGAAATAGCGTGCGTCGCGGTAACGGCGGTCCAGCGTCTGCTGCGCCGAGTCGAGGCGGCGTTGGTAGCGTTCGTCCCCGTGCATCCGCGGGTCCCCGTATGCTTCCTCGATTCGGCTGCCCATCGCGTCGAGCCGCTCCATACGGCGCACTGTGCGCCGCGCGTTGGAGCGCATCACCGACATCATCGGCATGACCACGGCCGTGCGCACCACCAGCACCGTCGCCCAGCACGCCATCGCCACGCCGAACGACATCAGGAACGTGTAGCCCGAGGTCCGTGCGTCGTCGATGAGCTCCGGCATCTGCAAGCCCATCAGCACGAACACGAGGGATTCAAGGACGAGGCCGAGGGTGTCCCACGTCTGGGCGTCGGAGATGCGTATCGACGGCCCCAGCACCCCCACCGCCTTCCGCGCCACCACGAGGCCGGCGACGACGGTGCTGACCAACCCCGATGCCCCGATCACCTCGGCCGGGAGGAATGCCGCAAACGGGATCGCCAGTGACAGCACCGTGTTCGATGTCGGATGGTGGACATGCCGGCGCATGAACATCGCCAACTGGCCGACCAAAAAGCCCACGATAACTGCGCCGGCGACCGCCCACACGAAGTTGAGCAAGACCTCGCCGGCCGTCACCTTCGTGCGCGCCGCCAGCAACGCCGTACCGAGAGTGACCAGGGCAGACGCATCGTTGATCAGGCCTTCGCCGTCCAGAATCGCGATAATGCGCCGGTTGACCCCCGCCTTTTTCACAATGCCCACAGCCACCGCGTCCGACGGACTGACCACCGCGCCCACCGCGATGGCGATCGGCAGCGGAATAGCGGGAACCAGCAGGTGAATCACCCAGCCCACCGACACCGCCGTGAGCACCACCAGCACCACAGCAAGCAGGAAAATCGAGGAGAAATTCCGCCGGAAATCGTGCACCGGCATCCGCATCGCTGTCGCGAACAGCAACGGCGGCAGGATCAGCTGCAGAATGATCTCCGGGTCGACGACCACGTCCGGCACTTGCGGCAAGAACGCCACCGCCGCACTGAGCACCAGAAGCAGCACCGGCGCAACCACGCCGATGCGCTCCCCCAGCGGCTCGGCAAGCGCGATGACCGCGAGCATGATCACGATAAGCAGGATGAAAAACGTCACGGAAATAGAGTGTAAACCCGCATACACAAAACGCCCCGCCAACCAGCTGCAGGTGAGCTGGAAAGGCCGGGGCGTTGAATGGGGCGTGTTGTGATGCGCCTACGTGTTTACGCCTGTAGGCGGAAAGGGCTTATTTCTTTTCGCCCTGATCCACGAGATCGGTGGTGTTCTGCGCGATGCGGACCACGGACACCAGCACCTCGAGCATCACACGCGAGATGACGATTTGGAACAGCGCCCACAGGGTGCCGAAGATCAGCCAACCGAAGAGCATCAGAAGGCCGACGCCCGCACTCTCGCCGAAGCCGCTGAAGGCCACGATCAGGCCACCGAGCCACATCAGAGCCGCGAATACGATGTAGATGATGTAGAGCACCTTGACAAAGTCAATGGTGATGAAGTTGCGGAAGGAGAAGTCGAACAGCGCGTTGAAGAAGCCGTTCTTCTTGCCCGCAACCGGAGCATCCTGCGGGAAAGCGCCGAAGCCCTGGTTCTGGCCCTGGCCGTACTGCGTGCCCTGTGCACCCGGTGCCTGCTGGCCGTACTGCTGCTGGCCGTACTGGTCGCCGTAGGCAGCCTGCTGACCGGTCTGGCCGTAGGAGCCGAAGCCGGAAGCATCGTGGCTAGCGACGGTGCCCGAAGCGGAATCCGCGGTGTGCGCCCCGCCGGTGGCGGAGTTCGTGTCGTTGGTGGAGGCGCCGGAGCCGAAGCCGCCTGCGCCGTAGGAGCCCTGGGCACCGGAGCCGAAGCCGCCGGCACCGTAGGAGCCCTGGGCGCCGGTGTTCTGAGCACCGAAGGAGGTGGTGCTGTCAGATGCGCCGGCACCGGTGGAGCCCGCGGAGCCCGCGCCGTAGGAACCGAAGGTGTCGGACGATCCGTAGGAGCCGGAGTGCGCACCGGTGGAGTGGTCGGAGCCCGACGGGTTGGACGGGTTCAGGCCGTCCTCCGGGTTAGAGGAGTTCTCAGGGTTGTACGGAGTAGACATGTGCAATCCTTTGCTAATTTTCGCGGTCAGACTCTACGTAGTCTACGGTTCTCGCCGGATAATCGCTCGTCTTATCGGTATTGTTGGTCGCTTGTGCGCTCTAAAGCGCTGCAAACACGTCATTTTTCTATTTCTCAAAAGAATATGAGGGAGCAGCTTTGAACCCCCGACGCGTCTCGCGCACGAGCTTCCGCCCCTGGAAAACTAAAGACATTCCTGTGGAGAGTTTCCATGACGAAACCCACGAGCAGCTGAGTCGAAAGGTTACTGACGATGGCCGCCCCACTATTTCACAGGGTCCACCATCAGCAAGCGTTACACCACACTAACGGACGCAACCCAGGCCCGGGTTGGGTGGACGATGGTATACCGAAAGCTGAGGTGGCCCGCCGACTCAGGATCGGGCGGACCACATTGTATAAATACCTCGCAGGAAGCTCTGGATAAACACCCTCTCCTAGCGACTGCTCCTACTCCCGCGCTTCGCTGAGGCCATCCGCAATACTGCGCCACAGAGAACTAATGATGACTGCGGTAATTAAGTAACCGCTGACCGCATAATTGAAAAGGCCGCTACACATCTCATCGCTAAGTATGTCGTAGATCAGAAAAACGGGTGCTAGTAAAACCATCACGACTAAGAAACGGTATGGAGAAAGCACCTTCCGCTTAGCTGAAAGGTGGACTAGGTACCCGATTGTCATGATGCATAAGGAGATGAATAGCGCGACCACTGCACCAAAAACCACATAGATCATGTTTCTCTCTGAATTCTTTCAGGGGGTGGCCACAACATCCGTTGCGTTCGATCTAATTCCGGAAACTCGGTTCCCTGTGTTGCCTGAATGGGATCCGGCTGATGCTCACTCAGCGAACTTCGAGCTCTCAATGAAAACTACTCCCCACTAGTCGGTAACTGATTTTCTCAGTCCAACTAAAGGGGAGCAGTTCATTCCCTGCCTGG
The DNA here is from genome assembly GCF_030503595.1 of Corynebacterium sp. P4-C1. Classification (NCBI taxonomy): domain Bacteria; kingdom Bacillati; phylum Actinomycetota; class Actinomycetes; order Mycobacteriales; family Corynebacteriaceae; genus Corynebacterium; species Corynebacterium sp. P4-C1. The sequence continues at coordinate 1,213,763 of NZ_CP129966.1, forward strand.
GGCTCTCGCGAATTAAACCGCACCAGCAGGGTCGATCGGCAGCCAGCCGCCGCTTTAGGCGTGCTTGGCCTCGACGCGGCTGATGGCCTCCTGGGCGACCATTTCCTGGATGCCCATGTCCAGCTCGGAGGTGAAACCAACGCAGGAGCAGTTGATCTCGCCGAGGACGTAGGTGTCCTCGCCGGTCTCGTCGTCGTCGGCGAGCATGAAGTCGGCAGTCCAAATCAGCGGGATGTTGTCGCCGCCGAGGTTTTCGGCGATGACCGGGCGGGCCTCAGCGAACATGTCGACGAGCTCCTGCCACTCCTCCGGCTTGTTGTAGGTGTACTTGGCGCCGGAGAACAGGGTCGCGGAGAATGCGTCGCCGCCCTCGGCCGGCTTCTTGTGCACGACGAAGACCGGGTGCGGGCCGACGAGGAGGATGCGGATCTCGCCCTCTACGATGCGCGGCATGAAGCGCATGTCCACGAGCATGCCGTTGTCGCCGATGATGTACTGGTCGCAGAAATCCATGAACTCACCCAGCTCGCGGTCCTCGGTGTGGTTGTCCACGGCCTCGGTGCACTTCAGCTTGGTGTCTAGCGGCAGGGCGCTGCCCGGCTCGACGGACTCGGCGAGGGACTCGTCGGCAAGGCGGACGCGCCAGATGCCGGAGCCGGTGGAGCCGCGGTTCTGCTTCAGCACGCGCTCACCGTAAGACAGGGAGGTCGGGAAGGTGTCGTGGAAGGACTCGACATCGTAGTAGGCGGCGGTGTCTTCCGGAACAAGGTCGGTCTTGTTCAGCTTGACCAGGGCATCCTTTGCGCCGTAGGAGACCATTTCCTCCGGGGTGGACATGCCCACCAGGCCGGCCTCGGAAAGGCGGGTGAGCAGGTCGAAGTAGCCCTTCTCGCCGCCCGGGATATTGCCCGGGTTGACGCGGGAGATGTAGGCGTCGAAGTTCTCGGAGACGTACTTGAACAGATCATCGGCCCACTCGGGACGGAAATAGACGACCTCGGCGTTCCAGCCCTTTTCCTTGATGGCGTTGACGATGGGCATGGTGTCCTTGCGGTGCCCGTCGAAGTACTTGTCGGAACCGCCTTCAACCTCGAAGACGACGATTGCCTTGTGCACGGTGAATCCCCTTTAGATCAGTGCTTTCAATGCGGGAGGAACGCTCATTCCAATCCCGAGAGTTCCCTTCATCAGACTAGGGGCTTTCTCACCCTCATGCCGGGCAAGTGAAATGGATAGTAATTAAGCTCACAAACACGAAACCTCACAGTGCCTTCACGACCGTGAGAGGTTCGCAGGTAGTGTGGCAGGTGATTGGCTGCACGGGGTTGTGCAGCCTGCTTTTGCCATTGTTTTGTCCATTGTCCTAACACCACGTTCGCAGAGGTTAATCATGGGAATTCCCGCAGATCCGTTCCCGCAGTTCCAGGACTTCGCGCACCCGGAAAAATTCGTGTCGGCTTCGTGGCTGTCCGCCCGTCTCGGCGTTGATGGTCTGCGCGTGGTGGAGTCCGACGAAGACGCATTCTTGTACGACATCGGCCACATCCCGGGCGCGGTGCGCATTGATTGGCACAAGGACCTCAACGACGAGGTCGTGCGTGATTTCATCAATGGTGAGGCGTTCGCGGAGTTGATGAACGCGCGCGGTATCGGCCGTGACGACACGGTGGTCATTTACGGCGACCACAACAATTGGTGGGCGGCCTACACGGCGTGGGTGTTCGAGCTTTTCGGCCACCCGGACGTGCGCATTCTCGACGGCGGCCGCGACGCCTGGATGGGCGAGGAGCGCGACACTTCCTTCGCAGTTCCGGAGTACCCGTCGCAGGATTACCCGGTTGTTGAGCGCACGGATAAGCCGTGGCGCACATTCGTCGACGAGGTGCGCGACCGCGACGAGAAGAGCTTGCTTATCGACGTCCGCGGGCCCGAATTCTTCTCCGGCTCCGAGACCGATCTGGAAGCGGACCGCCTGCGCGTCTCCCCTGTTCTGCGCCACGGCCACATTCCGGGTGCGGTGAACCATCCCTGGGGTGATGCGGTGCACCCCAACGGCCGGGTGAAGGACCGCGCGGCAATCGCCGCCTCGTACGGTGAAATTTCGTCCGATGCACCGGTGATCACATATTCCGGCAACGGCCAGTCCGCCGCCCACACGTGGTACATCCTCCGCCACGTGCTCGGTCTGGAAAAAGTCTCCCTTTACGACGGTTCTTGGTACGAGTGGGGAAACATGGTCCGCATGCCGATCGATAAGAACTAACGGAGCCCTTCACGGCACGTCCAGCTCGAGGTTTCCTGCACGCCCGCAGCGGTGTTCTTCCCTGCCGCGGGTGTGCAGTGTTCTACCCTTGTGTGAGCATGTGCCCGTAGGATCACCGGCTTGGCGGTGTTCAGGCCACCGTCTTGTATTGCATTGCCCACCGACAGGAAGCGTTGTTCAGAGTGTTGTCACCCTTGACTATTTCCAAGGTTCTCATCGCCAACCGCGGCGAGATCGCTGTGCGCGTCATCCGCGCCGCGAAGGACGCCGGCATTGCGTCGGTAGCCGTCTACGCCGAGCCGGACACGGACAGCCCGTTCGTAGAGCTCGCCGACGAGGCTTTCGCTCTCGGCGGCAATACCGCGGCTGATTCGTACCTGAACTTCGACAAGATCATCGAGGCCGCAAAGGCGTCTGGTGCCGACGCGATCCACCCGGGTTACGGCTTCCTGTCGGAGAACGCCGACTTCGCCCGCCGCGTCATCGACGAGGGGCTGACCTGGATCGGCCCGTCTCCGGAGGCCATCGCGTTGCTGGGCGACAAGGTGGAGGCCCGCCGCATCGCGGAGAAGGTCGATGCGCCGATGGCGCCAGGCACCAAGGAACCTGTCAGCACCGCCGACGAGGTTGTGGCATTCGCCGACGAGCACGGCCTTCCCGTGGCTATTAAGGCCGCGTACGGCGGTGGCGGACGCGGCATGAAGGTCGCCCACACACGCGAGGAGATTCCGGAGCTTTTCGAGTCCGCTACCCGCGAGGCTGTCACGGCATTCGGCCGGGGCGAGTGCTTCGTCGAGCGTTACCTGGACCGCGCCCGCCACGTGGAGGCGCAGGTGCTTGCCGACGTCCATGGCAACGCCATCGTCGCTGGCACGCGCGACTGCACCCTGCAGCGCCGCTTCCAGAAGCTGGTGGAGGAAGCCCCTGCCCCGTTCTTGACTGATGCTCAGCGCGAGGCCATCCACTCCTCCGCCAAGGCCATTGTGAAGGAGGCCGGCTACTACGGCGCCGGTACCGTCGAGTACTTGGTCAGCCCTGCTGATGAGCAGCACCCGGAGGGCATCATCTCCTTCCTGGAGGTCAACACCCGCCTGCAGGTCGAGCACCCCGTGACCGAGGAGACCGCCGGCATCGACCTGGTCCGCGAACAGTTCCGGATCGCATCCGACCTGCCCCTGCGCCTGACTGAGGATCCGGCTCCGCGCGGCCACGCCATCGAATTCCGCATCAACGGCGAGGACCCGGGCATGAACTTCATGCCGGCCCCGGGCACCATTTCCCGCTACCTGGAACCCTCCGGCACCGGTGTCCGTGTGGACAGCGGCGTACGCACCGGCAATGTCATAGGCGGCCAGTTCGACTCCATGCTGGCCAAGCTGATCGTCACCGGCGAGACCCGCGACGAGGCTATTCAGCGCGCCCGGCGCGCCCTCGACGAGTACGTCGTCGAAGGCCTGCCCACCGTGATCCCTTTCCACCAGGCGGTGCTGAAGGACCCGGCGTTCGTGGGCGACGAGAACGGATTCAGCGTCTACACCCGCTGGATCGAGGAGGAGTTCAGCGCTGATATCCCGCCCTACCAGGAAGACGAGGACGAGGGCGAGGAACCGGGCACCAAGCGCACATACGCCGTGGAGATTGACGGCCGCCGCATCGAGGTGGCGCTTCCGGCTTCCCTCGTCATCGGCAACGGTGGCAAGCGCAAGTCCAAGAAGCGCCGCTCCTCCGGTGCCGCCCTGTCCGGCGATGCGGTTCCCGCGCCGATGCAGGGAACCGTGGTCAAGGTCAATGTCGCCGAGGGCGATACCGTCAACGAGGGCGATATTCTCCTCGTCCTCGAGGCTATGAAGATGGAAAACCCCGTCAAGGCGCACAAGTCCGGCACCGTGAAGGGGCTTGCTGTGCAGCAGGGCGATCAGGTGAACAAGACCGCCGTGCTCCTAGAAATCCGCTAACTACTGGTTGACGTACGGGTCGCACCGCTGCCCGGGGAGGGTTCAAGATCCTCCCCCGGGTTTTCTTATGCCCAGCCAGCCGGGACGAGCCCCAGCAGCGAGATAATCGAGTAGATGAACGCCGCCACGTAGACGATGATGATGAGCGCCTGGATGACGGTGCTGTCTACTCCGCGCACCTGCCACACCGGAGCCTGATCCCCGTTCGCCCGGGCGCGACGCAGCAGCAACACGGGAACGACCGACATGATGGCACCGGCGAACCCGCCTGCGTAAGTCAGCGCGGAGACGAAGCCGCCAAGGCCCGCCACGGCGATCACGAGAGGCGGAAGCACCGTCAGTCCGGTTGCGGCGAGACGCTGCCACCCGTGTTCCGGCCAGTGGAAGATGTCCAGCACGTTGCGCATCGCAGTGAAGCCGATGGCCAAGAAGGACGTGAACATGGCCAGCAGCGCGAACAAGTTGGCCATGTAGTAAGCCGCAGTGCCGAGTTTCTCGCCCCAGGCGATGGTGACCACCTCAGTCACCTCGGTGCCCAGCAGGCCGAGCGCCGCGAACGGCACAGCCGCGAGGGTGAACGCGGTGATGCACATGCCCGCGATGATCGCTTTCGGCAGCATCTCCGGCTTGGTGGCTGCCATGCCGCGCGCCATCTCCGGCACCACGTACTGGGCCAGGAATGTGAACACGGCCAGATTCATGATCGGGATGATGAAGTAGGGCTTGAGCACCCAAAGGTTCGCGGGCTCAATGCCGGGACCGGCGATTGTCCACACCACCAGCGTGAAGATGATGATCGCCATGCCGCTGGTGATCAGCCCCTCCACCTTGCCTGTGGCCTGCAGGCCCTTCCACATGATGAAGGCACCCAGGGCATAGAAGATCAAGGTGCCCACCAAGGAAGGCAGGTTGAACAGGTTGTGCATAAGATTGCCGGAGCCGGATGCGTACGCGATCAATGCACCGACACTGTTGACCATGATCGCGGTGAAGACGAGGAAGCGGCCGGTCTGGCCCAGGTACTTCTCCGCCAAGCCGGACAACTGGAGCGGCTCCTTAGTCCGGAGGGAGACTTCCGCGACGTAGAGCATGGAAATAGTAGTCAGGGTGCCTGCGATCGCGAGCGCCACCACTAGAGCGAGGAAGCCGCCGTTGCGGGCCGCGTACGGCAGGGAGAGAATTCCGGCGCCAATGTTGGTGCCGAAGATCAGGGCTACGCCCTGCCAGAAACCGAGGGCGTGGCCCGCTTCATCGGAACGGGCAGATTCGTCGTCGCGCAACGGCGCGTGCCCAGAAGTGGTTGATGACATAGCGAGAATGTAGCAACAACTTGACCGGGGTCACACTTGAGGCCCTATGTGCCCCAGGTGTCACCCCGATCCGTGCGTCGTCAGCTGCGCGGAACGCGCTGGTTCTACTGGTTAGCGTACGGGTCGCGGACGCCGATGTACTGGACATCGGTGTACTCGTCGATGCCCTCGGCACCGCCCTCGCGGCCGAGGCCGGAGTGCTTCACCCCGCCGAACGGGACTGCCGCGTTGGAGACGACACCGGCGTTGAAGCCGACGATGCCGAAGTCCAGGCCGTCGGCCAAGCGCCACATGCGGTCCGAGTTCTCGGAGAAGATGTAGGAGGCCAGGCCGTACTCGGTGGAGTTAGCCAGCTCGATCGCCTCGGCCTCGTCGGAGAACTCGTAGATGGAGGCGACGGGGCCGAAGATCTCCTCGCGGAAGATGCGGGAATCGGTGCTTGCTCCGCGCAGGACGGTCGGCTGGAAGAAGAAGCCATCGCCGTCGATTGCCTCGCCGCCGGTGAGGACCTCAGCACCGTTCTGCTTCGCGTCCTCGACCAGGCTGGCGACGTTCTTGCGCGCCTTCTCCTCGATCAGCGGGCCGACGTTGACGCCCTCGTCGAGGCCGTTGCCGACGGTGAGGGCCTCCATGGCCTCGACGAGCTTCGCGGTGAACTCGTCGGCGACGTCCTTGTGCACCAGGAAGCGGTTGGCCGCGGTGCAGGCCTCACCGATATTGCGCATCTTGGCGGCCATGGCCCCTGCGATCGCCTGCTCGATGTCGGCGTCCTCGAAGACGATGAACGGGGCATTGCCGCCGAGCTCCATCGAGGTGCGCAGAACGCCGTCGGCGGCCTGCTTCATGAGGATCTTGCCCACGGCAGTCGAACCGGTGAAGGACACCTTGCGCAGGCGCGGGTCGGCGATGAGCGGCTCGGAGATCGCAGCCGGGTCGGTGCCGCAGACGACGTTGAGGACGCCGGCCGGCAGGCCAGCCTCGACCATGGTCTGGACGAAATACTGGGCGGTCAGCGGGGTCAGCTCCGCCGGCTTGAGCACCATCGTGCAGCCAGCGGCCACTGCCGGAGCGACCTTGCGGGTGGCCATGGCCAGCGGGAAGTTCCACGGGGTGATCAGCAGGCACGGGCCGACCGGCTTGCGGCGGGTAACCATACGGATGCCGCCCTCCGGCACCTCCTGGGTGCTGCCGTACTGGCGGACGGTCTCCTCGGCGAACCACCGCAGGTACTCGGCACCGTACTTGACCTCGCCGCGCGCCTCTGCCAGCGGCTTGCCCATTTCCAGGGTCATGAGGGCGGCGAATTCCTCGGTGCGCTCGGTGACCAACTCGTATGCGCGGCGCAGGATCTCGCTGCGCTCGCGGGCCGGGGTACGTGCCCAGTCCTTCTGAACCTTCACTGCGGCATCGAGAGCCGCGACTGCATCGTCGCTATTCGCGGACTGGAGCGTGGCTAGCACCTCGCCGGTGGCCGGGTTCTGCACCTCGAAGGTCTCGCCGCTGGATGCGTCGCGCCATTCACCGCCGATGAACAGCCCGGTGGGCAGGGACTTAAGCAGCTTGCCGGTGTCGACGCTGCCGTTGGAATCAGCCATGATCATGCCTTTCGTGGTTTGTTTCTCGTTGATATTCAACCGGCTGGTTCACGCCAGCCTCCTCTTGGAACAACGCTATACCGCCGCAGGCTACTCAGACAGCGCCGGCTGCACGCCCCCGTTTTGGGGCATTGAAAACATGGTCGCTGTGTGCTATCAATCCGGCCGGGACGTGCTGAGCAGCACGAGAATCTCGGCGCGCCCGAGCGGGTCGCCCAGCGGCAGCCCGTAGCGCTGTTCGGCGCGGTCGATGCGCGCTTTCAGCGTGTGCCGGTGCACACCCAGGGACTCGGCGGCAGCGCGGATCTCGCAGCCGTGCACCAGGTAGGCCTGCACGGCCTCAAGGAGGGCCGGGTCGTCGTCGGCAAGCGGTGCGAGCACCTCCTTGTAGCGCCGTGAGAGGGCGAGTTGAACCCCGGCGTCCTCCGCCCAGTCGAGGCGGCGCGGAAGGTACTCATCGACCGTGCCGGGCGGCAGCGACCGTGCCCGGTCGAGCAAGGCGTGGAGATCGTCGAGGCTCAGCTCGCGCCACGGTTGCCGCTGGCCGGAAAGGATCCTCAGGCGCGCCCCGAACCCGCCGAAAAGATCGGCGGCCGTCGTCTCCGTGACCACCCGGCGGGACAGGAAAACGAAGCCGTCGGGGGCGAGACGCACGTGGGCGAGGGGGTTTTGGCGCAGGTTGAGCCCTTCGTCGAGACGCGAAAGCGCGCGGTTGGACGCCGCCTTATTCGCGGCGGCGATCGCGACGGGAACGACTGCGCCGTCAGCGTCCGCAACGCGGTCGAGCAGCCGCGCCGCCCCGGGCGAGGCCTCCGACCCCTCGAGGAACATCTCGAGGGCCGAGCCGTGCAGCTGTGTTTCCGCGCTGCGTAGCGCCAGCGGGTCGCGCAGCACGATCTCCGCCAACCCCACGAAATGCTTCACCGCACTGCGGGCGAGCGGCGGCAACGGGTGCGGGGAGTCCACCACGGCGACAAAGAACTTCCCGCCCATGGCCCGCATGCGCTGCACGATCATGGTGCGGTTCTCCGCCCGGTAGGCGCGGCTGCGTCCGTTGTCGGCGACGGCTAGGTGCAGGGCTTTCAACGCGCGCTCGGTGGGCTTCGCGGGTGCCGAGGAAATGACTCGGCCGGTGTTGTCGCCGATCAGCACATCGGCTCCCACTGCGGTCCTGGTGCGCCCGACGAGCGCATCGACACCGCCGTTCCACGCGGCGCGGTTCAGCCCTTCCGCCGCTTCGAGGATCTCGTTGGCGGCCACCGCCTGGAGTCGCGCGTGCTCCTCCCCCACCACCTTGGAGATCAGGGCGAACGCGGTGGCGCGCGGCACCTCGAAGAGCGGCAGTTCCGCGTCGGCGCACGCCTGGACGAGCGTGCCGGGAATCTCGGCGTGCTGGAGGCCGGTGCCGAAGCCGAGCGCGGCCACGCCGGCTTCCTTCAGGCGGTCGACGTAGGCGGCGACGCCTTCCCCGTCACCGGGGCGAACACGCAGGCCTAGAGTGAGGATGATGGAGAACGGCCGGAAGAACTCCGCTGTCTCCACGATTTCGCTGGCCTGGACCGACTCGAATTTTCCCCGCCGCAGCTCGCCCACGGGAACCAGATTCAGCGTCCTGATTCCGTAGAGCCAACTGAGATCCAGCAGCTCAACCGTGGTGTCCAGCTCGTCCTGGCCGCTACGGGTGCCACGGGCGCCGTCAAGCGCATCCTTGCTCATAGACACAGTGTAGAAGTTCAGCAGACAAGATGGACACAGTGTCGGTTGCTTAAGGGGTGGGAGGGCGACGGATACTACAGCCATGAACCCCTGCCCCATCCGGGCAGATTTCCGCAACGAATTGGATAGGAAAGGAACCCGCACCATGCAGGATCTCGAGTACCGCCTCCCCCAGGTCCGTCGAATCGACACCGAGCTGCCGGGACCGAAGAGTGCCGAGCTCGACAAGCGCCGCGCAGCCAGCGTCGCCTCCGCCATGAGCCCGGGGCTGCCGGGCTACATCGTCGACGCTGACGGCGGTGTGCTCGTGGATGCCGACGGCAACTCCTTCGTCGACTTCGCCTCCGGTATTGCCGTGACCTCCGTGGGCGCGTCCAACAAGCGCGTCGTCGAGGCCGTGTCCGAGGCCGCCAGCCACTTCACCCACACCTGCTTCATGGTCAGCCCGTACGAGAGCTACCTGCAGGTTGCGGAGCTGCTCAACGAGCTCACCCCAGGCGACTTCGAAAAGCGCACCGTCCTGCTCAACTCCGGCGCAGAGGCAGTGGAGAACGCCGTGAAGATCGCGCGCTCCCACACCCGTAAGACCGGCGTGGCCGTCTTCGACTACGCGTACCACGGCCGCACCAACCTGACCATGGCCATGACCGCGAAGAACAAGCCGTACAAGTCCACTTTCGGCCCGTTCGCCAGCGAGGTGCACCGCGCGCCGATGTCCTACCCGCTGCGCGACGGCCTGAAGGGGCCGGAGGCCGCCGAGCGCACCATCCGCTTCCTCGAGCAGAACGTCGGCGCCGAGAACCTCGCCTGCGTGGTCATCGAGCCGATCCAGGGCGAGGGCGGCTTCATCGAGCCGGCCGAGGGCTTCCTGCCCGCCATTGTCGACTGGTGCCGCGAAAACAACGTCGTCTTCATCGCCGACGAGATCCAGGCCGGTTTCTGCCGCTCCGGCGAGTGGTTCGCCTCCAGCTTCGACGGCATTGAGCCGGACCTGATCACCACTGCCAAGGGCATCGCTGGCGGCATGCCGCTGTCCGCCGTCACCGGCCGCGCAGAGATCATGAACGCCCCGATGGCCGGCGGCCTGGGCGGCACCTACGGCGGCAACCCGGTGGCCTGCGCCGCCGCTATCGCCGCGATCGAGGAGATGAAGGAGCACAACCTTGCGCTGCGCGCCAAGGAGATCGCCAACATCATCCACGAGGAGCTCGACCCGCTGACCGAGATGGACGAGATCGCCGAGATCCGCGGCCGCGGCGCCATGATCGCCGTCGAGCTGGTGACCAAGGACGGCAAGCCGAACGCCGAGCTCACCGCCAAGGTCGCCGCCGAGTGCAAGGCCGCCGGCGTGCTCATCCTCACCTGCGGCCTCGACGGCAACGTCGTGCGTCTCCTGCCGTCGCTGACCATCCCGGAGGAGCTGCTCCGCGACGGTCTGCGCGTCATGGCTGAGGCAGTGCGCAACAACGCCTAAGGGCCGCTAGCTGGACGGGGCGCCGGTAATCCCGTCCAGCAATTCACTGAGACCGGCCGCGAAGGCCTGGTCCGCATAAGGGTTAGCGTCACGCTGACCCTTTTTTGCTGCGCGGACGCGCATCGCATCGGCGGCGGCCCGAAGCGCGGTGTGCTCCGGGGCGATCGCCGCCGGATCGAAGAGGTCCGCCGGCGCTGTCGCGTCCCAGGCGGAGCCGTAGATGAAGGATTCGAGCGCAATGATGCGCTCCATCACCTGCTCCTGCGGGCACCCGGCGGCGGCGACAGTGCGGGCGACGACCTCGTACATCTCCTGGGCCCGCGGGGAGTCGCCGATCGGCTGCAGGGCGATCACCGGGATCAGCGGGGTGTGGACGGCGAAGACATCGCGGTAGGACCGTGCCCAGGCTTCGAGCGCCTCCCGGTACCCGCCGCCGGAGGAGATGGCGCGGTTCAGGGGCGCGACGTCGACAAGCTGCATGACCGCGTCCTGGAGCAAATACAACAGCTCTTCCTTGCCTGCGATGTGGTTGTACAACGCGCTGGGCGCCACACCGAGTTCGCGGGCCACCGCGGCCATCGTCAACGCCTGGTAGCCCCGATTGGAGGCAATAGTTAGCGCCGCAAAACCTATTTTTTCGCGGCTGACCAGCGATTCAGTAGGGCGACCACGTTCTTTACCCATGTGACTCTTTCTTCAAACGGCGATGGACTGTACGCTGAATCACACCATTAATGAATGGCGTTCATTACTCACGACGGCCGGGTCCATCCGGCCTCAAGTTCAGGAGCAGAAGCATGAATACTAGCGCACCCCACACCGAAATCGAGCGCGATGTCGTCGTCGTCGGCGCTGGCCCTGCAGGCCTGATGGCCGCACGCACCCTGGCCAAGGCCGGCAAGTCCGTCGCCGTCCTCGAGGCCCGCGACCGCGTCGGCGGCCGCACCTGGAACGGCCGCGTGCGCGACGAGAAGGGCGTGGACCACTTCGTCGAGCTCGGCGGCCAGTGGATCTCCCCGGACCAGACCCGCCTCATCGAGCTTGTCGACGAACTCGGCCTGACCACCTTCCAGCGCTACCGCGAGGGTAAGTCCATCTACCTCTCCCCCAACGGTGAGCGCCACGAGTACGAAGGCCCCGTCTTCCCCGCCGCGGACAGCACCCAGGCGGAAATGGACAAGCTGATCAAGATTCTCGACGACCTGGCAGCCGAAATCGGCGCCAAGGAGCCGTGGGCGCACCCGAAGGCCGCGGAGCTCGACTCCATCTCCTTCCGCCACTGGCTCGAGCAGCAGTCCGACGATGTCGAGGCCATCGACAACGTGTCCATCTACGTCGCTTCCGGCATGCTGACCAAGCCGTCCTTCACCTTCTCCGCCCTGCAAGCGGTCCTCATGGCCGCTTCCGCTGGCTCCTTCTCCAACCTCGTGGACGAGGACTTCATCCTCGACCGCCGCGTCGAGGGCGGCATGATGTCCGTCTCCGAGACTCTCGCCGCCGAGCTCGGCGACGATGTCTTCCTGGGCACCCCGGTCCGCGAGATCCAGTGGGCGCAGCCGGATCCGTCCACCGAGGACAGCCTGAACAACGTCAAGCCGGACGTGCGCAACGGCATCCCCGACAACGGCAAGCCGGGCGACGTCACCGTCGTCTCCGACCAGGTGACCGTCCACGCCAAGAATGTCGTCGTCGCCGTTCCGCCGAACCTGTACAACCGCATCTCCTACGTCCCGCCGATGCCGCGTGACCTGCACATCGCGCACCAGCACATCTCCATGGGCCTGGTGATCAAGGTCCACGCCATTTACGAGACCCCGTTCTGGCGCGAGAAGGGCCTGTCCGGCACCGGCTTCGGCGGCGGCCGCCTTGTCCAGGAGGTCTACGACAACACCAACCGCGGCCAGAACATCGCCGGCGGCGCCGCTGGCGAGGAAGACACCTACGGCACGCTCGTGGGCTTCGTCTCCGACGTCTACGCCGAGGAAATGTGGCACCTGCCGGAGGAGGAGCGCAAGCAGCGCATCCTGTCGGCCATGGCCGAGTACCTGGGCCCGGAAACCATGGAGCCGATCGCGTTCTACCTCTCCGACATGGCTGCCGAGGAGTGGACCCGCGGCGCTTACGCCACCAGCTACGACCTGGGCGGCCTGTCCCGCTGGGGCCACCTGCAGAACCTCCCGGTCGGCCCGATCCACTTCGCGTGCTCCGACATCGCCGACGAGGGCTACCAGCACGTCGACGGCGCCATCCGCCAGGGCGAGCGCGCCGCCAACGCCATCCTCGGCAACGATTAGAACACCAATTAGAACGGGGTGATAATGAACCAACCGCCGCAGACCTCCGCAAGCAGAGGCCCGTCGAGAATTCTCGTCGGATACCTCGCCACACCATCCGGCACCGACGCACTCAACCTGGGCATCGCCCTGGCCCGCAGTTGGAACGCCGAGCTGGAAATCGCCATGGTGGTTCCCCACTCGGAGAACTACTCGGGCGCCTACCCGCGCGTCACCGCACACGAAACGGTGATCAGCCGGCAGCTCAGCGCATGGCTCGAGGACGCCCTCGACCGCGTGCCGGACGACGTCACTGCCACCGGCCGGGTTGTTTCGGGAGCACACGCCGCCAATTCCTTGCACGCGACAGCCGTGGAACTGGGGTGCGACGCGATCGTCCTGGGCACCCGGGGCGGCGGTCTGCTCCGCCGGTTCAGCATCGGGTCGTCGGCGAATGCCCTGCTGCATTCGTCGTCCATTCCGATCGCCCTCGCCCCGCCACGCTACGAAGCGCCGGAGCACTTCAGCCGGATCTCCTGCATGTTCGGCACCCTGGCCGGCTCCCGCCCGCTGATCGACACAGCGCTGCGCATCGCGAAGCACACGGAAAGCGAGCTGCGCCTCATCTCCTTCCTCACGGAGGAGGACGCAGGCGCGATCACGCAGGAAGTCAACCACAAGGTGCTGGAGAACCTCGAAGCCAACGCCAACCACTACCTCGCGGAGCAGGCGCAGGAACTCGTCTTTGCGGGTTCCGCCACCACCGAGGTCGTTACCGGCAAGACCGTCGCGGAAGCGGCGACCGAGCTGGAGTGGCGTGACGACGAGATCCTCCTCGCCGGTTCCTCAAGGCTCGCGGCCGCCGGCCGCATCTTCATGGGCCCGCGCGCCGCGAAGGTGCTGCGCTCGCTGCCGATTCCACTTCTGATCACGCCGGTGCAGGACCAGAAGAATGATTCAGGGGAGGCCGCAAATGAGCAGACGTAAAAAGGTTGAAGACCTGGCGCATCAGCCGTCGCAAAGCGAAAAAGGCCTGGTCGCTGGGCGCGTGGGCCTGCTCGGTGCCGTGGTTATCGGCGTGAGCTGCATTGCCCCGTCCTACACCCTGACATCCGGTCTCGGCCCGACGATTTCGGAGGTCGGCGACCACGTGCCCGCCATCCTGCTGCTCGGGTTCTTCCCGATGCTGCTCGTCGCATTCGCCTACCGCGAGCTGAACAACCGCGTGCCGGACTCCGGTACCTCGTTCACCTGGGCGACCAAGGCGTTCGGGCCATGGATCGGCTGGATGGGCGGCTGGGGGCTGATCACGGCGACCATCCTGGTCCTGTCGAACCTGGCGGCCGTCGCCGTCGACTTCTTCTACATCCTGCTAGCGCAGCTCACCGGAAATGATTCCTTCGCGGAGCTGACCCGCAATTTGTGGGTGAATATTCCGACGACGATTCTGCTTCTCGCCATCGCGGCCTACATCTCTTACCGCGGCCTCGAATCCACCGAGAAGCTCCAGTACTTCCTTGTCGCCCTCCAGCTGTTCACCCTTGTGCTCTTCGGGTCGATGGCTCTGTGGAACGCCTACCACGGCGGCGGATACGATTTCCACCCGGTCGAGGCCGACTGGTTCAACCCGCTGACCATCGGAGACTTCTCCACCGTGGCCGCCGGCATCTCCCTGTCGATCTTCATGTTCTGGGGCTGGGACGTGACGCTGACCATGAACGAGGAGACCAAGGACCCGGAGAAGACCCCCGGTCGCGCAGCCACGCTGACCGTCCTGGTGGTCATCACCGTCTACATCCTCACCGCTGTCGCGATCGTGGCGTGGGCGGGCACCGGCGACACCGGTCTCGGCGCCGGGAACCCGGATAACCAGGAGTCTATCTTCGCCGCTCTGGCCGGCCCTGTCATGGGTCCGTGGGCGATCCTCATGTCCATCTCGGTGCTGGCGAGCTCCTTCGCTTCACTCCAGTCCACCATGGTCGGCCCCGCACGCACCCTGCTGGCGATGGGCTTCTACAAGGCCCTTCCCCCAGTCTTCGCGCACATCAGCCCGAAGTTCCACACCCCCGGCGTGGCCACCGTCGCCTCCGCCGTCGCGGCCGGCGGCTTCTATACCGTGACCAGGATCGCGTCGGAGAATGCCCTGTGGGACACAATCACCGCTCTGGGCTTGATGATCTGCTTCTACTACGGCATCACCGCATTCGCGTGCGTGTGGTTCTTCCGCAAGGAGATCACCCGCTCGGCCCGCGGATTCATCTTCCGCTTCCTGCTGCCGCTGATCGGCGGAACGATGCTGCTGGCGATGTTCTTCATCACCGCATTCGATTCCATCGACCCGTCTTACGGTTCGGGCTCCTCGATCTTCGGGTTGGGCACCGTCTTCGTGCTCGGCATGGGCATTCTGCTCCTCGGCGTGGTGCTCATGCTGTTCACCCGCCTGAAGCACCCAGAGTTCTTCCGCAACGAGACCCTTCCGCGGGTCACCGCGGACGACGAGGACGGCAGCGAGGTCCTGACCATCTAGCTAGCTAGCTGGCTGAGTCGCCTGCCAGCTGGCTGGCTGCCGTTCACAGGACCCGTACCTACACTGGCGGGCGCACAATGAAATCAACGAATCCTTATCCGAATCAACGCCTTCAAGGAGACGACATGGCTGACAAAGATATGTCCTACCGAGTAGAAAACCCGGCGACGGGAGAGGTCGTCGCGACCTACCCCACCGCCACCGATGACGAGATCCAGCAGGTTCTCGCCGCATCGGAGAAGGGCTTCAACGAGTGGTCCGCACTGGACATCGCCGAGCGCAAGAAGTACGTCCTGCGCATCGCGGAGCTTTTCGACGAGCGCCAGGACGAGCTCGTCGAGATCATCGGCCGCGAGATGGGCAAGTCCCGCCCCCACGCCATCGACGAGGTGGAGCTGTCCGCCAACATCTTCCGCTACTACGCGAAAAACGGCGAGGAGTTCGCCGCCGACCGCAAGATCGAGAGCTTCAACGGCGGCACCGCCGTCATCCGCCACCTGCCGCTCGGCGCGCTGGTGGGCATCATGCCGTGGAACTTCCCCTACTACCAGGTGGCACGCTTCGCGGCACCGAACTTGATGAACGGCAACACCATCATCCTCAAGCACGCTGAGATCTGCGCGGAATCCTCCGCCGCGATCCAGAAGATCATCGAGGATGCCGGTGTTCCGGCGGGCGTGTACCAGAACGTGTACGCCTCCCACGACCAGATCACCACCATGATCGAGGACCCGCGCGTGCAGGGTGTCTCCCTCACGGGTTCCGAGCGCGCGGGCGCCGCCGTCGGCGCGACCGCCGGCAAGAACCTGAAGAAGGCTGTGCTCGAGCTCGGCGGCAACGACCCGTACGTGCTGCTGGACACCGACGATGTGAAGGCCGCGGCCGAACTGGCCTGGGAGACCCGCATCTACAACATGGGCCAGGTCTGCAACGGCAACAAGCGCATGATCGTCATGGAGGACATCTACGACGAGTTCGTCGGCGAGCTGGTCGCACTCGCTGAGCAGGCGAAGCCGGGTACGCCCAATGAGGCCGGCGAGAACGGCATCTACGCCCCGCTGTCCTCCCGCGACGCCGCTGAGCGTCTCGATGAGCAGGTCACCCGCGCCGTCAAGGAGGGCGCGACCCTGCGCGCAGGCGGCGGCCTGGGCGAGAACGCCTACTACGCACCGGCAGTGCTGACCGACCTGGGCAAGGACAACTCCGTGTACAACGAGGAGCTCTTCGGCCCGATCGCCCTGGTGTTCAAGGTCTCCTCGGACGAGGAAGCCCTCGAGCTGGCCAACGACACCCAGTACGGCCTCGGCGGCGCAGTCTTTTCCCAGGACACCGAGCGTGCACGCAAGGTCGCCCGCCAGATCAACTCCGGCATGGCCAACGTGAACACCCCCGCCGGTGAAGGCGAGGAGATCCCCTTCGGCGGTGTGAAGCGCTCCGGCTTCGGCCGCGAGCTCGGCCCGCTGGGCATGGACGAGTTCGTGAACAAGCAGCTTTACTTCGAGGCATAGGGTACGGAAACGCCTGAGGAATCTGCCCCACCACTGCCCCCGGTTAACGCCGCTCCCGCGACGCGAACCGGGGGCAGTTTTCTTAAGAATCTACAGGTAGTGAGATTCCCATAACTCACGTCTATAAGTTGTGCGTTTCGTTACAATTGGTGTTCATGGAATTCAATCTCAAGCCCGCCACAGAATCGGACCGCACCTACATCCGCCGCCTGCACTACTTGGCGGATGTTTTCGGGGACGAGTCCAAGCCGCTTGGCTGTGGCCAGGAAAAGGTGAAGGCATTCGTCGACGATTGGTCCCCCGAGCACGACGGCGGCTGGATCGCCCACGACCAGGAACGGACTCCGGCCGGCGGCATCTGGCTGCGCTACTGGGAAGAAGGCGACACGACCAGTGAGGCCAACCTGGGCCCGGACGTCCCGGAGCTCATTCTCGCCGTCGAGGAGCGCTCCCACGGTTACGGCCTGAGCGCCGTGCTCCTGCACTCCGTGTGCGAGCTCGCCATCGACCAGGGCGCAAAGCGCATCGCGCTCGAGGTCATGCCGGAGAACAAGCGCGCACGCTACGTCTACGAGAAATTCGGCTTCGTCCCCACCGAGGCGAACCCGAACGTCATGTACCGCGACCTGGCCTAACCGCAGACCAGGCCGCGCGCCGCGCCCCAGAAACCTGCCGCCGCTCCCCGCATCCGGGGCGGCGGCTTTTCTGTGCCCGGCCATGCTGGATCCCACCGAACCACGCACCCTACATGTGGGGGAAACCGGACTTTAACGACAGAAATACCCCCGGGTCGGGGGTAGGCACACAGGCATTTCCGCAGGATTGTTCATGGGAAATTAACGCTACCCACGCTTTTAAGCACGCATTCTTTAAGATTGAGGAAACCTCCGACTCTGAAAGGTGTACGCATGAAACTTCACGCAACCCGACGGGCTGGCGCGGCATTGTGCGCCATCGCCCTGTCCACCACCGCTCTCGCAGCCTGCTCCAGCGATTCCGCCGATTCCAACGGCGGTTCCTCCGAGGGTGCTGGCGAGCGTGGCCCCATCACCTTCGCCATGGGCCGCAACGACACCGACAAGCTGACCCCGATCATCGACGCTTGGAACGAGCAGCACCCGGATGAGCAGGTCACCCTGAAGGAGCTCGCCGGTGAGGCGGACGACCAGCGCGACACCCTCGTGCAGTCCCTCCAGGCAGGCAACTCCGACTACGACGTGATGGCTCTCGACGTGGTCTGGACCGCGGACTTCGCCGCCAACCAGTGGCTCGAACCGCTCGAGGGCGACTTCGCCATCGACACCTCCAAGCTGCTGCAGTCCACCGTCGAATCTGCCACCTACAACGGCAAGCTCTACGCTCTGCCGCAGAACACCAACGGCCAGTTGCTCTTCCGCAACGTGGACAAGATCGATTCCAAGCCGGACACCTTCGAAGACATCAAGAATGCCTGCAAGTCCGTCGAGGGCGACTGCCTGACCACCCAGCTCAAGCAGTACGAGGGCCTGACCGTGAACGCCGTGGGCTTCATCAACGGCTGGGGCGGCACCGTCATCGACGATCAGGGCCAGCCGACTGTCGAGTCCGCTGAGGCGAAGGCCGGCCTTCAGGCGCTTGTCGACGCTTACGCGGATGGCACCATCGCCAAGAGCTCCACTGCGGCCACCGAGGAGGAGACCAACCTGGCCTTCACCGAGGGCAACACAGCCCTGGCCATCAACTGGCCGTACATGTACGCCAACGCCGTGGAGAAGGGCCTGAACTTCGAGGTCCAGCCGCTCGTCGGCGAGAAGGGAGTCGGCGTGTCCACGCTCGGCGGCTACAACAATGGCATCAACGTCAACTCCAAGCACAAGGCGACCGCCAAGGACTTCATCGAGTTCATCATCAGCGAGGACAACCAGCTCTCCTTCGCCAAGGCGTCCTTCCCGCCGGTGCTCTCCTCCATCTACGACAACGAGGAGCTGATCAAGGAGCAGCCGTACCTGCCGGCTCTGAAGGAGTCCCTGGAGAACGCGAAGCCGCGTCCGGTTTCCCCGTTCTACCCGGCGATCTCTAAGGCCGTCCAGGACAACGCTTATGCCGCACTGACCTCCGGCAAGAGCGTCGACGATGCCACCAAGGACATGTCTGCGGCGATCAAGCAGGCAGCCCAGTAACAACCACATACCGTCAGTGCCCACCCCCATCTCTGTGGGAGGGCACTGACACTACACGGCCGCAGCGGTTTGCACTCCGTCTGCGGCCATATTCATTATTAGGCTGCAAAGTGCGCTCAGAGCATTGGGCGCTGAGCGTTAGGAGAGTTCATGAGTACCGTCGTCAAGCGGCGTGATTCTGCGGGAGGGGCAAAGCCCGCAGCAAAGAAATCACGCTCCCGCAGCGATTCCGGCAAAGCGTACGCACTAGTCGCGCCCGCACTGATCGTGCTGGCCATCGTGATCGGCTACCCGATCGTGCGCGCGATCTGGTTGTCCTTCCAGGCGAACCGCCACCTCGACCCCGCCACCGGCGTGTTCGTCGAAGGCGGCTTCGCGGGGCTGGACAACTACCTGTACTGGGTCCAGAACCGCTGCATGAGCCCGACGGGCACTGTCGGCGAATGCCCGCCCGGCGTGCTGGCGACGGACTTCTGGCCCGCCCTCGGCATCACCTTGTTCTTCACGGTGGTCACGGTCTCGCTCGAGGCTGTTCTGGGCATGGTGATGGCCCTGATCATGAACCACCCCTCCCGCGTGCGTTCCCTCGTGCGCGCGGCGGTGCTGATTCCCTGGGCGATCCCGACTGCTGTGACCGCGAAACTGTGGCAGTTCATGTTCGCCCCCAACGGCATCGTGAACTCGCTGCTCGGGCAGAGCATCGCCTGGACCACGGACCCGTGGGCGGCGCGCATCGCCGTCATCATCGCGGATGTGTGGAAGACGACCCCGTTCGTCGCCCTGCTGATTCTCGCCGGCCTGCAGATGATCCCGAAGGATGTCTACGAAGCGGCCCGCGTGGACGGCGCATCGGCGTGGCAGAGCTTCACGCGCATCACTCTGCCGCTGGTGCGGCCCACGCTCATGGTGGCGATTCTCTTCCGCACCCTGGACGCCCTGCGCATGTACGACCTTCCGGTCATCATGATCTCCGGGTCCTCCAACTCCCCCACCGCCACGATCTCCCAGCTGGTGGTCGAAGACATGCGCCAGAACAACTTCAACTCCGCCTCCGCGCTGTCGACGTTGATCTTCCTGCTCATCTTCGCCGTCGCCTTCCTCATGGTCCGCTTCGGCGGCGCAGATGTCGGCGGTGAAGACACGCAGAGCAGAAGAGAAAAACGCGCCGCGAAACGGCGGGCGAAGAACAAGGAGAAAGCCACCGCTGACGCGGCGGTAACGGAGGCAGCACGATGAAGAAGAACCTCGGAAAAATCGGCCACGTCCTCGGAGTGATCTTCATTCTCGTGTGGGGGCTGGCACCGTTCTACTGGATGCTCGTCACCGCACTGCGCGATAAGGGCCACACCTTCGACACCACCCCGTGGCCCACGCACGTCACCCTGGAGAATTTCCGCGACGCGCTGGCCACCGACAAGGGCAACGACTTCCTGGGGGCGATCGGAAACTCACTGATCATCTCCCTGATCACCACCGCGCTCGCCGTCATGGTGGGCATCTTCACCGGCTACGCGCTTGCACGCCTGAATTTCAAAGGCAAGGGTATTGTCACCGGCATCATCCTGGCCGCGTCGATGTTCCCCGGCATCGCGCTTGTCACCCCGCTGTTCCAGCTCTTCGGCAACATCGGGTGGATCGGCACCTACCGGGCCATGATCATCCCGAACATCTCCTTCGCTCTGCCACTCACGGTGTACACGCTCATCTCCTTCCTGCGCCAGTTGCCGTGGGAGCTCGAGGAAGCGGCGCGTGTCGACGGTGCCACCCGTGGACAGGCCTTCCGCAAGGTGCTGCTCCCCCTCGCCGCACCCGGCATCTTCACCACCGCGATCATCGCGTTCATCGCGACGTGGAACGAGTTCATGCTCGCCCGCCAGCTGTCCACCAACGCCACTGAGCCGGTCACTGTAGCCATTGCCCGCTTCTCGGGCCCGAGCGCCTTCGAGTACCCCTACGCCGCGATCATGGCCGCCGGCTCGCTCGTGACGGTGCCGCTCATTCTCATGGTGCTGGTCTTCCAGCGCCGCATCGTCTCCGGTCTGACCGCCGGCGGCGTGAAGGGATAAGTGGCCTGCCCCACTTTTGTGGCGTTTACCTGGGACTAACCGCTAGGCTTACCCTGAACCACTGAAAGGGAATGCCAATGGCAGACAGAGAACTCAATAATGGACTTGATGTCCGTGACGCTGAAACCGACGAGCTGACGCGGCCGAACCGGAAGCCCTGGATCATCGCCCTCGCCGTCATCGCCGCGCTCGTGCTGCTCATCGCCGCGCTCGGCCCGACGCTCCGCGGGGCCTTCAGCGGCGGCGGGGACGAGGCTGAAGGGGCTCACAATGAGGTGGATGTCCACTTCATCGGAATGATGGTGCCCCACCACCAGCAGGCGATCGACATGTCCGATGTGCTGCTCGAATCCGATGTCGACGACGAGCAGGTCCGCGACCTGGCGCAGCGCATCAAGGACGGCCAGGAGCGCGAGAACGAGCAGATGCGCGCCTGGGCCGACGAGTGGGGCATCCAGGACGACATGGAGATGCACTCGACCCACATCGCGAACGGCATGTTCCAGCCGGAAGAGCTCGAAGAATTCGCAACGTTGGAAGGCGACGAGCTTCGCACCACCTTCCTGGAGATGATGCACTACCACCACGAGCATGTCATCCCCATGACGCAGGACCAGATCGACAACGGCGGGTATGCCCCGCTGCGCGAGATGGCCCAGGAGATGGTCGACGTCCAGACCGCGGAAATGAAGGAGATGGAAGAGCTTCTCAAGTAGCTGGCTCTGCTTCCCACTCCCCCTTCCACAACACATAGCCGCTAGGTTCCGCACCCCCACAATGGTGGACGGAACCCAGCGGCTTTTCTGTGTGCTCTGCGTCCGCGGTTCTTAGCGGATCACCGCGACGAGGTCGCCGCCCTCCACCTTGGTGGCCTGGGTGAAGGCGATGTGCTCGATCACGCCGTCCTTCGGGGCGGAGATGGATGCCTCCATCTTCATCGCTTCGATGGACGCGACCTGGTCACCGGCGGAAACGGTGTCGCCTTCCTTGACGGTTATGTTGACGACACCGGCGAACGGGGCGGCCACGTGGTTCGGGTTGCCCGGATCGGCCTTCTCCACATCTGCGACGGAGGACTCGGCGTTCTCGTCGCGGACCATCACCGGACGGATCTGACCGTTGACGTTGATGATCACGCGGCGCATGCCCTTCTCGTCCGGCTCGCCCACTGCATCCAGGCGGACCACCAGCGGCGTCTGCTGCTTCTCCAAGTCGCCGAACCAGATCATGGTCTCCTCGCCCTCCTGGAGGCCGTAGAAGAACGTCTTGTCGGCGAGCTGGTCGGTGAAGCCGTAGGTGCGGCGGTGCTCCAGGAACTCGTTGTACTGCTTCGGGAACAGCAGCTTGTCCAGGCCGGCGCGGCGGACACGGTGGTTATCGGACTGCAAGTCCTGCGCCAGATCCTCCGGAACCTCGGTGAGTGCCGGGGTCTCCTTGCGGCCGCCGAGCGCGCGGTCGCGCAGCTCCGGCCAGCCTCCCGGAGGGGTGCCCAACTCGCCGCGGAGGAAGCCGATGACGGAATCCGGGATATCGAATTTCTGCGGATCCTGCGCGAACTCCTCCGGGTCCACGCCTGCGCCGACGAGGTGCAGAGCCAAGTCGCCGACGACCTTGGAGGACGGGGTCACCTTGGTCGGGCGGCCGAGCATCTCGTTGACAGCTGCGTAGTAGTCCTCGATCAGCTCGAAGCGGTCGCCCAGGCCCAGCGCCACGGCCTGCGTGCGCAGGTTGGACAGCTGGCCGCCCGGAATCTCGTGGCGGTAGACGCGGCCGGTCGGGCCCGGGATGCCGGACTCGAACGGAGCGTAGAGCTGGCGCACGCCCTCCCAGTACGGCTCGAGGTTGCTGACCGCCTCGAGGGACAGGCCCGTGTCGCGCTCGGTGTTGGCGAAGGCCGCGACGAGAGCGGACATGGACGGCTGCGAGGTGGTTCCGGCCAGCGGCGCCGACGCGACATCCACCACGTCCGCGCCGGCGTTAGCGGCGGCGAGGTAGGTGGCCAGCTGGCCGCCGGCGGTGTCGTGGGTATGCACGTGCACGGGCAGGTCGAAGCGCTCGCGCAGGGCGGAAACCAGCTTCGCGGCCGCCGCCGGGCGCATCAGGCCCGCCATGTCCTTGATCGCCAGGACGTGGGCGCCGGTGGCGACGATCTCGTCGGCCAGGCGCAGGTAGTAGTCGAGGGTGTACAGGTCCTCGTCCGGGTCCATCAGGTTGCCCGAGTACGCCATGGCGACCTCGGCCACGGTGGTCTGGGTGTCCAGCACAGCGTCGATGGCCGGGCGCATCTGGGAAACGTCGTTAAGCGCGTCAAAGATGCGGAAGATGTCCACGCCGGTGGACGCCGCTTCCTTCACGAATGCTGTGGTCACGGAATCCGGGTACGGCGTGTAGCCGACGGTGTTGCGGCCGCGCAGCAGCATCTGGATATTCATGTTCGGCATCGCGTCGCGCAGCTCCTCCAGGCGTGTCCACGGCGATTCGTGGAGGAAGCGCATGGCCACGTCGTAGGTGGCGCCGCCCCACGCCTCGACGGAGGTCAGCTCCGGGGTGAGGTGTCCGACATGCTTCGCAGCGGCGACGAGGGTGTTCGTGCGCACGCGAGTGGCCAGCAGGGACTGGTGCGCGTCGCGGAAGGAGGTGTCGGTGACGCCGAGCGCGGTCTGGTTGCGCAGGTTCTCAGCCCACTTCTGCGGGCCGAACTCGCGCAGGTCGTCGCGCGCGCCGCGCGGGGTGGACTCGTAGTCCAGCGGCGGCAGCTTCTCGCTCGGACGGATATTCGTCGGGCGCGGACCGTTCGGCTGGTTCACCGTCACCCACGCCAGATAATCGAGGATGCGGCCGGCCTCGTCCGGGGCCGCCGGGGCCTCGAGCAGCAGCGGGTGGTCCGCGATAAAGCTGGTGGCGATGCGCTTGTTGATGAAGTCGGGCTCGCTGAGCAGCGCGCGCAGGAAGCCGATATTGGTGGACACGCCGTTGACGGAGAACTCATTGAGCGCGCGGCGGGCACGCGCCACAGCAGTTTCGAAATCCTTGCCGCGGCAGGTCATCTTGACCAGCAGCGAGTCGAAATTCGGGGTGATTTCACCGCCGACAGAAATGCTGCCGTCGAGGCGCACGCCGGCACCGCCCGGGGAACGGTAGCCGGTGATCACGCCGGAATCGGGGCGGAAGCCGTTGTTCGGGTCCTCGGTGGTGATGCGGCACTGCAGTGCGGCGCCGGTCACGGTCACGTCCTCCTGGCGCAGGCCCAGCTGCTCCAGCGTCGCGCCGGCGGCGATGTGCATCTGGGACTTCACGATGTCCACGCCGGTGACTTCCTCCGTCACCGTGTGCTCGACCTGCACGCGCGGGTTCATCTCGATGAAGACGTGGTTGCCCTTCTCATCCACCAGGAACTCGACGGTGCCGGCGCCCTGGTAGTTGATGTGGCGGCAGAAATTCACCGCGTCGCTGCAAATCCGTTCGCGCTGCTCCTCGGTGATGTGCTGCGCAGGCGCGATCTCCACGACCTTCTGGTGGCGGCGCTGCACGGAGCAGTCGCGCTCAAAAAGGTGGATGACATCGCCGGAGGCGTCGCCCAGGATCTGCACCTCGATGTGCTGCGGGTTGATCACGGCGCGCTCGAGGTACACATTCGCATCGCCGAACGCGGCCTCGGCCTCACGCGACGCTTCAGCGGCCAGGTTCTTCAGGTCCTCCCGCTTTTCGACGAAGCGCATGCCCCTTCCGCCGCCGCCCGACACAGCTTTGACGAAGACGGGGAACTCGAAATCGTCCGCCCAGCTGACCAGTTCGTCGATATCGGTGGTGGCCTCGGAGTCCTTGAGCACCGGCAGGCCCGCCTGTTCGGCGGCGCGGACTGCCGCGGCCTTGTCGCCGGTCAGATCCAGCGTCTCTGCGGTCGGGCCGATGAAGGTGATGCCGCGCTCTTTGCACGCACGCGCCAGGTCGGCGCGCTCGGAGAGGAAGCCGTAGCCCGGGTAGACCGCATCTGCGCCAGTCTTCTCGGCGGCGCGGATGATCTCGTCGATGGACAGGTAGGCGCGGACCGGCTGTCCCTCGTCGCCGATCTGCACTGCCTCGTCCGCGAACGGACGGTGGAAGGAGTGGCGGTCCTCGCGGGGGTAGACCGCGACGGTGTTTGCTCCCGTCTCAAAGGCCGCGCGGAAAGCGCGCACCGCGATCTCGCCGCGGTTGGCGACAAGAATCTTGTTGAATGTGGGCAGGTGCGCCGATTCGGTTCCGGCCGTGTGGTCAGGACCAGTCATGGATTTCTCCCCTAAAATAGATAGGTGCATTACCACCCAACGATTCTAAAGGCTGGGTGTGGCCGTGGCCCTGTGACCTCCACTACTCTTTCGGCTCAGCGCGCCGAGTGCACTCCGCGATCTGCCGCACAAATGACTACGCTGCAGGTTCCCGAGCCCACCTATGAAGTCGCCCGCTCGAAGCGACAAAAAGGTAAAGAATAATTGGGTAGATTAGGGAAGCTAATGAGATTCCACCGTTAAAATACCCAATAACGCTAGGTATGTAAGCCACGAAGAATACGAGGAAAGACTTATTCATGAAGTCTTTCGGAGCGTTTCGCGCATGCTTTGGAACAAAGTAAAATAGTGGCCCAAAGACTATTGCATCAGTGACAAACCCTAACGCAGAGCCAACACCAGATTCCGCGTTAACGATGCAAGAGTATGACAAACCTACAGCAGGTATTGACAGGGCCAGAAGCCATATGAGGTTAAGGCCCTTTTCCCTCTTTGTCATTTCTGACAAACCTCCTGTCAACGTTGTCACGAATTGGGCCACCGCAGCGAGAGGACTATTTACGGCGAAAGTTTATACTTTTTATATTTCGCCGGGGGTTTATACAGCTTATATTTCCGCTCTACCTGGCCTTTTCGGCGCTTAGTTCAGGTCGGTCTTGTGCACCAGGCGGCGTGCGGCCTCGGTGATGGAGCCGGACAGGGACGGGTAGACCGCCATGGAATTGGCCAGCTGTTCGACCGTGAGGTGGTTTGTCACGGCGATGGTCAGCGACAGGATCAGCTCGGAGGCGGTCGGGGCGACGATCACGCCGCCGAGCACCTGGCCGGATCCCTTGCGGGCGAAGATCTTCACAAAACCGGTCTTGAGCGAACGCATCTTCGCGCGCGGGTTGGTGGCCAGGTCGAGCTTGATGATGTCGGCGGAGTACTCACCGTTGTGGATCTGCTGCTCCGTGATGCCCACCGCAGCGATCTCCGGGCGGGTGAACACGGCGTTGCCGACGGTACGGATGCGCAGCGGCTCCACGCCCTCGCCGAGCGCGTGATACATGGCGATGCGGCCCTGCATCGCGGCGACGGATGCCAGCGGCATGAGATCGGAGCAGTCGCCGGCGGCGTAGATGCCGGAGACGTTGGTGCGGGAAACGCGGTCGACGTGAATGTGGCCGGACGGGGTGACGTCGACTCCCTGGGACTCGAGCTGCAGGTCCTTCGTGTTCGGAATGGAACCGATGGACATCAGGCAGTGGGAGCCGGTGATCTCGCGGCCGTCGTTGGTGCGGACGATGACGCCGTCGCCGGTGTTGTCCACGCTGTCCACGCGGGCGTCCTTCACCAAGGTCACGTCGCGGTTGGACAGGACCTGCTCCAGCACGTCGGCGGCGTCCGCGTCGTCGTGCGGCAGGATGCGGTCGGAAGAGCCGACCATGGTCACCTTCACGCCCAGCTCAGCGTAGGCGGAGACGAACTCCGCACCGGTCACGCCGGAACCGACCACGACGAGGTGCTCCGGCATCTCGATCAGGTCGTACATCTGCTGCCAGTTCAGGATGCGGCGGCCGTCCGGCTTCGCCTTCGGCAGCACGCGCGGGGAGGCGCCGGTAGAGATCAGGACCATGTCGCAGTCGATAGTCTCCACCGTGCCGTCGTTGTGCTCCACCTCGACGCGGTGGGTGGTGTGGCCTTCCTGCTTCTCGGCGAAGCGGCCGCGGCCGTTGATCAGGTGCACGCCGGCGCGCTGGACCTGGTTGCGGATATCGCGGGACTGCTCGGAGGCGAGGGCGACCACGCGGTTGTTGAGTGCTGGGACTGACAGGTTCACATCGCCCAGGCCGTGCTTGAGGCCCATGGCATCAGCGCGGCGGAGGTCGGTCTTGATGTTCGTGCCTGCGATGAAGCCCTTGGACGGAACCACGTCGCGCAGAATGCCGGAGCCGCCGACACCGAGATCCTCGACCAACGTGATGTCCGCACCGTACGAACTACCGACGAGTGCCGCCTCGTAGCCGCCCGGGCCGCCGCCGATAATCACGATCTTTTTGGACACGCGTGTCTCCTTTTTGCGCTTCACGTCTGCAGGGTTACCGGAAGACCACTGTAGCTGCCAGGCACACATGCCGCCGACCGGGCTGCCGGTAGAGACCAGAACGCGCGCTGAGCTGGGCTGGGTAGCTTAGAGCGAGGTGGACTCGGCGAGCCCACCCTCATAGCGCTCGACCAGGGAGCCGAACAGGCGCACGCCGACGTCGATGCAACGCTCGTCGACGATGATGTCTCCGCGGTGCAGATCGAATTTCGGACCGGTGCCCTGCCAGCAGCCGAGACGGGCCATGGAGCCGGGCACGTGCTCGAGGTACCAGGAGAAATCCTCGCCGCCACTCGACTGCGGAGCCTGCACCACCGAATGCGGGTCCACCGACTGCGCGGCGCCGGCCAGGGCCGCGGTGGCCACGTCGTCGTTCATCACGGGCGGCACGCCGCGGGTGTAGGACAATTCGTACTGGCAGCCGGTGGGGGCGACCACTGCGTCGATAAGCTCGTGCATGAGCGGCTCCAACGTGCGCCACGTGCCGATGTCCTGCGTGCGGATGGTGCCGGAGATGCGCCCCGTTTTCGGCACCGCGTTCGCCGCGAACCCGGCCTCGATCTGGCCGAAGACCAGCACAGTGCCCGTGCGCGGGTCGACCCGGCGCGAGAGCAGCCCCGGCAGCTGGGTGACCAGGCTGCCCAGGGTGTACACCACGTCCGAGGTCAAGTGCGGGCGCGAAGTGTGGCCGCCGGGGCCGGTGACATCGATACGCAGCACGTCCGCTGCCGAGGTGATTGCGCCGGTGCGCACACCGACCTGGCCGACGCGCAGCTTCGGCTCAGCGTGAACGGCGTAGATGCTGGCCACCCCGTTCAGTCCGCCCCACTCGATCACGTCGCGGGCGCCGCCGTCCATCACTTCTTCAGCGGGCTGGAAGATGATGCGCACGCCGAACGGGAGGTCCATCTCGGACAGGGCGCAGGCGAGCGCCAGGCAGATCGTGGTGTGCACGTCATGGCCGCACGAATGCGAAATGCCCGGGGTGCGCGAGGCGAACGGCAGGCCGGAGACCTCCTCGACCCGCAGCGCGTCGATGTCGGCGCGGAAGCCCAGCCGCTCGTCGCTTTCCGGCCCCAGGTCCACGTACAGGCCAGTCTCGGGGAAGAGCTGCGGCTCGAGCCCCCGCTCTTTCAGGATGCCGGCGATGAACTGGGTTGTCTCAATCTCCGCATGGGACAACTCCGGATGTGAATGCAGATGACGGCGCCAACCGATGACCTCGTCGCGGTGCGCCGCCAACCATGCGTCCACCTGAGCCGCTAACCCCACGCTGCACTCCCCTTCCGCCTCGACGGGCACTCTCGACGATCATCTTCGCGTTAACGCTATGCGAAGAAGTGTACAACTAGACCAAGCTGTACAGACAGTCGGGGCGGAAAATCCTCTGCGCCGGCCCCTTCACGCCAGCGGGGCGAAAGGCTGCGTATCCTCCGGACGCACCGGCCACGAGAGCTTCGTGGACAATCCATGCCCCTTTTTCTCCACCGCCCGTTCGACTGCCTCCCAGCACATGCCACCGACTTCTTCCCCCGCGGCCGGCAGCAGCACGGCAGGCGGGACGCGCAGCGCGTACGAGAGACGGTAAATCGTGCTCATCGTCGGATCCGACGTGCGTGCCCCGCCCGACTGGTTGCGCTCCAAGTTGGACACCACACTGCGCGACAACCCCGCCAGCTCAGCCAGCCTGACCTGGCTGATCCCCCTCATGACGCGCAGTTGCCGCAGGCGCGTGGACAGGCTATATCCGAAACTCGCCCAGTGCGTTGACGGCAAAACCTCATCCACCTTCAAGTCCCCCCTTAAGTTTTTAAGCTTTCTTTTAAGTTGGAGGTTAGACCATAGGTGTGAGCCTTGCCACAATTAAATTTTTATAGGTGAATATTTCTCGGACCATACAGACGGTCGCCCGCGTCCCCCAACCCCGGAACGATGTACGCATCGTCGTTCAGCGCCGGATCCACAGCCGCGGTGATCAGCCGCAGCGGCACCCCCATCTCCGCCAAACGGCCCACGCCCGGCTGCGCCGAAACGACGCAGATCACAGTGATGTCGTCCGCGCCGCGGGCCGTCAGCAACTCGATGGCGTGCACGAGCGAACCACCCGTCGCCAGCATCGGATCCACCAGGTACACCGGCTGGCCGGACAGGTCGTCGGGCAGCGCCTCCAGGTACGGCACCGGCTCATGGGTCGTCTCGTCACGCGCGAGACCGATGAAGCCGACCTGCGCGTCCGGGATCATCGACAGCGCCGGATCCACCAGGCCCAAGCCCGCACGGATCACCGGCACAATGATAGGCGGATTCTTCAGCCGCGTGCCCTCCGCCGTGCCGACGGGCGTCGTGCAGTCGAAAGTCTCCGCCTCGAGGTCGCGCGACGCTTCGTACACGAGCATCGCCCCCAAGTCCGACAGGGCGGCGCGGAATCCCGAGTTGTTCGTGCGCTCGTCGCGCAAGCGGGTCAGACGTGCCTGGGCAAGCGGGTGGTCGATGATCGTGATCTCCATAGCCACCAATGCTATCGCGGAATTTTCCGTGCCGATGGAACCAGACGGGCGTTAGGCCAGTCCAATAAGGCATGCACATTTTGAATTTGGACACAGCCGCCACGGAAACCGACCTCGACTCACTACGCGCCGACGCCGATGCCCTCTCGCCCACTTCCCTGCCGTCTCTGCCGACGTCCGGCCCGCTCGCCGGGCTAGCTTCCGCAGTCACCAGCGCTGTCGCCGCCGCCAACGACCAAGCGGTCCTGCTCGGCGATGAGGCACGCCGGGTGGCGGACAACATGACGGTATTCAGCGGCAAGGCCTCGCTTATCGACGCCGCGGCGGCCCACACCTTCCAAGGCGTCCTCCCATGACCGCGGCGCTGAGCTCACCTGAAAGTTCTCTGGAGCTGGGGCTTCTACCGCTGCTCGCCGCGGCGGGGTCCACGCTGATCGAGCCGGTGCTGTGCTCCATTCTCGAGTCGGTGCCTGCTCCCCTACCGGAAATCACCATCGGCACCACACCCGATTTCGCCGCAGCCGGACCCCTCGCCGACCTCGTGGGCGCCGATCCCGACCGCCTGCTCACAGCCGCGGAGAACCTGGCGGCCGACCGCGGGGAGATCGAGAATGTGCTTTCCGACGCCGCGCCCGTCATCGCCGGCGCCGCCACCGACATCATCTCCACCGGGCAGCAATTCCTTCTCGACGCTGCCCCGCTCATTCCCGGTCTGCTTAGCGGCCCCGCCGGGTTCGGCGCCGCCCTCGAGCTGGCGGTGCTGGCGGGAGGGGCGCTGGGGGACGTCGACACGCGCCTGAGAGATCTCGAAACAGAGCTGGACCCGCTGGTCAAGCGTCTCGACGACCTGGTGGCCGACGCTGTATCCCGCGAGCCCCTCGTGCCGTCCGCCGGTGCGCAAACCGCTGAAGAAGAGCTCCGGGCCATGTCCACTGAGCCCGCCTCCCTGGACACCGCGGCGGCCGAGGCACCGGGCGCCCCCGCCGCCCCGGAAACGGCCCCCACAGGTGGCAGCGAGGCCGGGCGCGCCGCCGTCGACGCCGCGAAATCCATGGTGGGCACCCCATACGTGTGGGGCGGCAACGCGCCCGGCGGCTTCGACTGCTCCGGGCTGACCTCCTGGGCTTACCGGCAAGCCGGCGTGGAAATCCCGCGCACCGCCGAGAACCAGGCCGTCGGCCAGCAAGTCAGCTACGAGGATCTGCAGCCCGGCGATCTCGTCGTCTGGACTGGGCACGTGGCCATGTACGCCGGCGACGGAATGATGGTCGAAGCTGGCGACCCGGTGCAGATGAACCCAGTGCGCACCACCAATATTGGTATGCCGTTCAAGGGGTTCTGGCGTCCCACAGCCTAGCTCGGTGTTTCAGACACGGGTTTAGTAATGTGAATGCCCATGAATACGCGCGCGATTCTCCCGGTGAAGATCTCATTGACGGAGGGCGACTACTACACGCTCTGGGCCCCGACCTGGCGCCAAGGCGGCTCCGAATGGCAGGCATTCCTCGGCGACGCCGACGACGTCCTCGTCTTCGACAGCCCCGAGGCACTGCTGGTCTACCTCGAGGACTACAAGGACCACGACCTCGCCGACCACCCCAAGTGGGAGGCTTTCCAGTCCGGCGGCGACGACCGCGTCGTGCCCGGCGAGAAGAACACCTACGACATCGTCGGCCTGCCCCACTTCCTGGCCGGCCGCCCGAGCCACGAGAACGTCTCGGCGGTCTCCCGCACGTTCCAGCTCGCACGCTCCCTCGCCGAGGTCGCCAGCGCCCAGGACGCGTCCATCTTCTTCGCGTCCCACTCCATCCTCAACAACGTCCACCGCGGCCACGAGCACTATGCCGGCGAGACCGGCCTCGACGAGTGGTCCGGGGTCGGCCGCGCCGTGCTGGCCAACTGGGAAAGCGTCGTCGCCTCTCTGGATGATGCCGTCCGCCTCGTCGCGGACGATGAGCTGGATTCCAGCCGCGTGAAGGCCGCCGCGGACGACATCGCCGCTGCGACCGACGCGCGCGAAGAGCAGCGCGCCAAGGCCGAGAAGGAAGCCGAAGAAGCCCGCGCCGCCGCCGACCCCTACGACTCCTCCGCCTGGGCCGAGGCCGGCATCGACCCCGTCAAGATCACAGTCCAGGGCAAGGGCGTCTACACCATGCGCACCTACATCGGCGACGCCCCCGTGTTCCTGGGCAAGTTCGGCGAGATCTTCACCTTCCCCACCGCAAAGCACATGCTGCGCTGGATCGTCGACAACGACGACCACGAGCTCGCCCGCGTGAGCACCTGGACCGACCTGCAGAACCTCGCCAACGCCGGCGAGCTCGAGGTCACCGTCCACCCAGACAACTCCTATTCCCTCAACGGCATCGCCTCCGACATCGAGAAGGGCGTGGACGCCGTGGACACCCAGCAGATGTCCAAGGCCTACGAGCTCATGGCCGACGCCGCTGACTGGGCCGACGACGACTCCCTGAACTCCTACCTGCTGGCCAACCCCCGCATGCAGGACTACCTCGCCTACATGCTGGGGTCCACCGAGGCTGCCGGTTACGTCCCGTCCGCCCCGTTCAACGACAAGGCCGACGGCTGGCGCGAGCTCGAGGAGCTTCTGGTCAAGCGCTTCTCCAAGTTCTAGGGCCGCCGGGCCGAAACCTAAATGTTAACCCTAAAACTTAGTTTCCCCTGGTCGCTGAAACGGAGCTCAAACGCCCACCTGGGATAACTAAGTTTTGGGGTTAACAACTGGATCTAACAACCAGGGCTACCCCGGCCAACCCTTACCACTGCGGCCCCCAGCGCTACCCGATCGCGGTGCCGAAGAGCGAGCCGACTAGGAAGGTCGCCGCGAGCGCCAGCCCGCCGCCGACAACCAGGCGGACAACTGCCCTGCCCGGCTTCGCCCCACCGAGCTTGGCGGAGATGGCGCCAGTGACGGCCAAGGCGATCAGGGTGACCACGACGCACACCGCGACGCGGGTGGTGCCGGCACCGAGCATGATCGCGGCGAGCGGGAGCAGCGCGCCGACGAAGAAGGAGAGGAACGAGGCGATCGCAGCCGACCAGGGGCTGACGATGTCTGCTTCATCAATGCCGTAGTGGACTTCCAGGTGGGCCGCCAGCGGATCCTTCTGGGTGCGCTCGCGCGCGACCGCCACAGCTGTCTCCGGGGATAGTCCGTCGTTCTTGTACGCCTGGACGAGGTGCTGGAATTCTGCCTCCGGGTCCTTGGCCTGCAGCTCGCGCTCGTTTTCAACGGCTGCCTTCTCCGCATCGCGCTGGGAGGACACCGAGACGTATTCGCCCAGTGCCATCGAGATCGCGCCGCCGACGAGGGCAGCCAGGCCAGCGGTGAAGATCTCCCGGGTGCTCGACGTAGCACCGGCCACACCCACAACGACTGCGGCGGTGGACACGATACCGTCGTTGGCGCCCAGCACCGCAGCGCGGAGCCGGTTCAGCTTCTCCCCCATACCGTGGGTCTCAACTTCGACCTCCGGGAAATCGGATTGCTTCATGTACCCGGAGGCGCCGGCAGCTCCGGACGGGCGTGTATCAGTTGCGGCAATGTTTTCTTTATCACTCATGTTTTTGGTTGTACGCGAAAGATTCCCCACCCCGCAAGCAAGTTAGCACTAACTAACCGCAGGTGAGAGGGCATTTTCTAGGTAAGGCTACGCTTCATTTTCCACATTGTGAGCGGGTCGGAAAACCGATTGAAAGACTGCGGCCCTAGACTTATCGCACGATGAAAAAGACGCTCTCGCTCGCGCTAACTGCAGCTATCGCCCCCGCCGCAATCCTCCCGGCATCCGTAATCCCGCACACATCCGCCCAGGAAGCGGAATCCGCCGCCACCGCGGCCCCCCAACCAGGAGCAGCGCCCGGAACCGACGGCGAAGCCGGCGCTGACGCCCAGGCAGAGGCCACCGACGAGGATGCCCCGCACTACCCGGACCCGCGCGAGGAGGCCCCGAACACGGACCAGTGCCCGAATGCCACACTGCCGCCGGAGCCCGTGAGCACCTCCGAGCGCGTCGCACCCGGGGCGAGCTCCCCCGCACCGCTGCCGGTCACGTACGACGGACCGTGCGGCGTCATCGCGCCGGACGGCTTCAACGTCAGCGATAAGGTTCTGGCCACCTCGTGGCTGGTCGCGGATGCGGACACAGGCGACGTGATCGCGATGAAGGACCCGCACGGGCGCTACCGCCCAGCGTCGATCATCAAGGTGCTGCTGGCCCTGGTGGCGATTGACGAGCTGCCGCTGGACAAGGTCGTCACCGTCAGTGAAGAGTCCGCCGGCCAGGAAGGCTCCGCGGTGGGTCTCGGCCCGAACGGCAAGTACACCGTCGACGACCTGCTGCACGGTCTGCTGATGGTGTCGGGCAACGACGCCGCGCACGCGCTAGCGCAGGAGCTCGGCGGCGACGAGGAGACACTGCGCAAGGTCAACGACAAAGCCGCCGAGCTGGGCCTGAAGGACACCCGCGCCGCGAGCTACTCCGGTCTCGACGGCCCGGGCATGTCAACATCCGCGTGGGATATGGGCATCGCGTACTCCGCGGCGTACAAGAACCCCACGTTCAGCGAAATCATCGCGACTGAGATGTACCCGTTCCCCGGCTACCCGGGCCCGGACGGTGAGGATGTCCCGGGATTCGACGTCTACAACGACAACAAGCTCTACCTCAACGACCCGGATGGCATTGGCGGCAAGACAGGCTACACGGACGACGCGAAGCACACGTTCGTCGGCGCGCTCGACCGGGACGGCCGCCGCCTCATGGCCGTGGTGCTGGACACCACCATCGACAAGGGGCGCGCGTGGGAGCAGACACAGGACCTCATCCACGAGGGGTACAGGTTCAGCTCGGATGACGCCGTCGCATCGCTTGCCGACGCCCCCGCCGACCCCTCCAACACCGGCACCCCCGTCACCGACGCACCCGACCAGGACGGCAAGAACAGCAGAGCTGGTCAAGCCAGTGAAAACGCCGAAGACGGCGATACCCTCCCGTGGGAAGGAATCGCCGTCTTCGGTGGCGTGCTCGTCCTCGCGGGACTCGCTACATGGCTCAGTCTCGCGTCAGCAAAGAAACGGCGGCAACGCCGATAGCGCCCAGGGCAGCACCGATGCCGATATCGCGGCCGGTGTTGTCCTTATCGTTGACGCCGGCACGGATATTGATCACTGCCGGTTCCGGAACCGCTGGCTCCTCCAGAGCCAGGGACTCCTCCGTCGTCGCCGTCCACGCGGAGACGTAGAGGACCACGCGCCAGACCAAGTAGAGCACGACCATCAGGGAGATGATCGGACCGAACAAGGCACCGGCCGGGTTGCTCGTGGCCGAACCGATGATCACGGTGGAGAACTGCTTGATCAGCTCGAAGATCACTGCACCGACCAGGGCACCCTTGAAGCCCGACTTCAGCGGCACCTTGGTGCGCGGCATGAACACGACCATCCACCAGAACACCAGGAAGTTAGCGAGGACACCGGCGACCAGACCCGCCAGCCACACCACGAAACGCGCGCCCGGGAAATTACCGATGCCGAAGTGCTCCATCGCCGTGGTGGTCAGGCTGGACGAACCGACAGCGGTCACGCCGAAAGCGAGGATGAGCAAAACCAGCAGGCCGATAAGGGCGACCAGGTCCCACAGCTTCTTGGTCACGAAATTGCCGCCCTCGTCGGCATCCAGCGCCCACATCGCGGAGATACCGGTGCGCAGGTGGTTCATCCACCCCAGTCCCGACCACAGCGTCGTCAGCAAACCGATGCCGGCGACAGCGCCGCGCTGATCGATCGCCGTGGTGATGATCTCATTGACCATCCCACCCGTGTCACCCTCCAGGGAGTTGGTGATCTGCTCCTGAAGCTGGTCCATCAAATCCGGGCGAGCGGCCAGAACGAAGCCGATGCCGGCGAACAAGAGCATGACCAGCGGGAAGATCGACAGGACAGAGAAATAGGTGATGCCGGCTGCGAACTGGTTTCCGCCCTCCTCACCGAAGCGCTCGTTCATGCGCAGCAGGTGCGCCACCGGCGGAGCCTTCTCCTTCACCTTCTCCATCGCACCGTCATCTTGTTGGGTCGGGTGGGCGCGTTCAATGCCTTGCGCATCCGTGAAGCCCTCTCGGGGCGACGTGGCCGTTGCCATGGTGTGTGATCCAGTCCTTTCCTAAGTTTTGCCCATACATCGTAAAACACCGGCCAGATACCTGCGCCGTAATGCCATGTTGTGGCGAAGCAGGTGTCGGGCCGGTGTGGGGCAGGCGGGCGCTCCGCGTCCGTCGATAAGCGTGCTTTAACGACGCGGAGCGAGGAAGCCCGTCTTCTCGTAGACGTCGGCGAGCAACAGCTGCGCGATCTCACGGGCGCGGGCGGCACCCCGGGCGAGAATGTCCTCGAGCTGGGCGCGGTCGCCCATCAGCTCGTCATAACGCGCGCGCAACGGCGTGGTGAACGCCTCCAGCGCATCCGCCGTATCGCCCTTGAGCGCACCGTAGCCCTGACCTTCGTAACCGGCGACGATGGAGTCGATGCTCGCGCCCGTCAGCGCCGACTGGATAGCCAGCAGGTTGGACACGCCCGGCTTGCCCTCTCGGTCGAACGCGATCACGCCGTCGTTGTCCGTCACCGCCGACTTGATGCGCTTCGCCGAGGTCTTCGGCTCATCGAGCAGGTTGATGATGCCCTTCGGGTTCGAACCCGACTTGCTCATCTTCGACGTCGGGTCCTGCAGGTCGTAGATCTTCGCCGAACCCTCCGGGATGAAACCCTCCGGCACCACGAACGTCTTTCCGTAGCGGCCGTTGAAGCGCTCCGCCAGCGTGCGCGTCAGCTCCAGGTGCTGGCGCTGGTCCTCGCCCACCGGTACGAGCTGCGGTGAGTACAGCAGAATATCGGCCGCCATGAGCACCGGGTATGTGAACAGGCCCACCGACGTGCGGTCCTGGCCTTGCTTCGCCGACTTGTCCTTGAACTGCGTCATGCGGCTTGCCTCACCGAAGCCCGTCAGGCACTGCAGCACCCACGTCAGCTCGGCGTGCTCCGGCACGTGCGACTGGACGAACAACGTCGACTTATCCGGGTCGATGCCCAGCGCGATCAGCTGCGCCACGCCCTTCAACGTGCGCTCGCGCAGCTCCTTAGGGTTCTGCTCCACCGTGATCGCGTGCAGGTCCGGGATGAAGTAGAACGCCTCGAAGTCATCCTGCAGGTCAATCCACTGTTTCAACGCACCGAGGTAATTTCCCAGGTGGTACGAGTCCGCCGTCGGCTGGATTCCCGACAGGACGCGCTGGGTCCGTGCGCCGGTCTGGTTCTGGGATTCGGATGCGGAAGCATTGTCAGCAGCAGTCATGGGCAACAGTCTAGCGACCGCGCGAACCACCGCCTGTCATGGTCTCTTGGCCCCGCGCTGTCCACCGGGACCGCCAACGAACCCTTCCTTATGGTTCACCCCTGTTGCTACACTCGTAGCATGTCTGCCGCACCAGTTCCCAACTCGTCCGATCCGTCCGAATCCACTCCACATACTCCGAAGTCCGACAGCCCCAGCTACCCTTCTGAGCCGCGCACAATCCCGCAGCGTGAACTGCGCAACGACAGCGGAAGGATCCTCCGCGAGGTAGAGCAGGGCGCCGAATTCATCATCACCAACCGCGGGCGCCCAGTCGCTCGCCTGACCGGCCTCGGTGGCCCCTACCGTTCGCGGTTGACCTACACCCCGCCGTCGAAGCCGCAGGTCTTCAATACGGAGAACATGATCAAGCTCGATATCAGCACCGCAGAACTGCTCGATGGTCTCCGAGAAGAAAGGCTTTAACCGCCATGGATACCTGGTACTTGGACACATCTGCGGCAATGAAACTACTCGTGTTCGAGGAGGAATCTCCGGCCTTTGTCGAGGCCATCGACACTGAGAAACCGCTTCTCACGTCGTCGACGCTGCTCGTCACCGAGCTCAACCGCGCCCGCCAAAGACGCGCCTCGCTCGACGCATCATCGGTCAACGATCTGCTATTCCGCCTTCAGATTTTCGACCTCGATCGGCTGGCCTTCCAACACGCCGGCACCCTCCCCGGAAACCATCTCAGGTCGCTCGACGCTATCCACATCTCCGCCGCGATGCTGGGCGGCTGCACGACAATGGTGACGTACGACCACCGCATGGCCGAGGCCGCAGAGAGCAGCGGCCTCACAGTCATTTCGCCGGGGGCTGCGGCGAACCGGTAGCCCCCTAGCTGTACTCGACGAGCAGCGGGGAGTGGTCGGACCAGCGCTCCTCCACCGTCGCAGCCTTTTCTACCCAGGTGCGCTGAGCGCGCTCGAGCATGCTGGCGGTGACAGCCTGGTAGTCGATGCGCCAGCCTGCATTGTTGTTGAATGCCTGGCCGCGGTAGGTCCACCAGGTATACGGTGCGTCATCGGGCTGCAGGCGGCGAGCCACATCGAACCAGCGGGGCTCAGCGCAAGCAGCGCGGCGGAGATCACTGACGTAGTCCACAGCACCGAAGAAGCCGGCCTCATTCTTGGAATCGATGTCCTGGGCCTCGTCATCCGGGTAGCAGCCGAAGACTGAATCCATGAACGCGCGCTCCCCCGGCAAAAAGCCGGAGGACTTCTGGTTGCCCTTCCAGTTCTTCAGGTCCTCGCGGCGGTGGCAGATATTCCAGTCGCCGCCGATTACCATGTCCTTGTTCAGTTCGGCCCACTCGTCAAGCAGCGGCTCGAACTGGTCCAGGAAGCGCCACTTCTCGTCCTGCTTCTCCGTGCCGGTGCTTCCGGAGGGAAGGTAGAGGGAAGCGACCACAGTGCCGTCGTCAAGCGTGCCCGCGATGAAGCGGCCGGAATCCTCGAACTGCGGGATGCCGACGCGGACGTCGTCAAGCTCGGTGCGCGACGCGATGCCCACTCCCGCACGCCCCTTCGCCGCGGCCGGCGCGAAATAGACGTGCCAGCCCTGCTCGATGGCGGGCGCGAGCGCGGCCTCCGCCTGCTCCTGCGTCGCGCGGACCTCCTGCATCAGAACAACATCAGCCGTTGTCTCCTCAAACCAGGCGAGCATGCCCGGATTGTTCTCGTTGCGGACCTTCGTTGCCGCGCGAATGCCGTTGACGTTGACAGATGCGATATTGAGGCTCATGCGGGCCAACCTTACCGTGCGGTGCGCGGAGCCTAGTCGGCGGACCAAAAGCTAAGTGGGTACGCTGGTGGGCTGACACATTGAGAAATAGAACATTCTGATTATTTGAGGTGACCCATGGCCAAAATCATCTGGACCAAAACGGACGAAGCCCCGCTTCTAGCTACCTACTCCCTCAAACCGATCGTCGAAGCATTCGCCTCCAACGCAGGCGTGGATGTGGAGACCTACGACATCTCCCTGGCTGGCCGCATCCTCGCGCAGTTCCCCGACTACCTCGGTGAAGACCAGCGGGTACCCGACTACCTGTCCAAGCTCGGCGACCTGGCCGGAACGCGCGAAGCCAACATCGTGAAGCTGCCGAATATCTCTGCTTCCCTGGTCCAGCTGCGCAAGGCCATCAAGGAACTGCAGGACGCCGGCTTCGACATCCCCGACTACCCGGCCAACCCGACAAACAAGACGCAGGAAGACATCCGCGCGCGTTACGATGCCGTGAAGGGCTCCGCCGTCAACCCGGTCCTGCGCCAGGGCAATTCCGACCGCCGCGCACCGCGCTCAGTGAAGAACTTCGCCCGCAAGCACCCGCACTCTATGGGCGCATGGTCCGCTGATTCCAAGACCAACGTGGCCACGATGACAAGCGGCGACTTCCGCCACA
This sequence comes from Corynebacterium sp. P4-C1, assembly GCF_030503595.1. Classification (NCBI taxonomy): domain Bacteria; kingdom Bacillati; phylum Actinomycetota; class Actinomycetes; order Mycobacteriales; family Corynebacteriaceae; genus Corynebacterium; species Corynebacterium sp. P4-C1. The sequence continues at coordinate 1,253,283 of NZ_CP129966.1, forward strand.
ACGAGAAGTCCGTCATCCTGGACAAAGACGACACTCTGACGATGAAGCTCGTCGGCGAGGACAAGGAGCGCGTCTTCCGCGACGATGTGAAGGTCGCCGCCGGCGACGTCATCGACGGCACCTTCATGTCCGTCAAGGCCCTCGACACCTTCCTCCTCGACGCCGTCAAGCGCGCCAAGGAAGAGAACATTCTCTTCTCCGTCCACCTCAAGGCCACCATGATGAAGGTCTCCGACCCCATCCTCTTCGGCCACGTCGTCCGCGCCTTCTTCAAGGACGTCTACGACAAGTACGGCGACGAGCTCCTCGAGGCGGGCCTCGACGGTGAGAGCGGCCTCGGCGCCATCTACAGTGGCCTGTCCGACTTGGAGAACGGCGAGGAGATCCGCAAGGCCTTCGACGACGCCATGGCCGCGGGTCCCTCCCTGGCGCAGGTCAACTCCGCCAAGGGCATCACCAACCTGCACGTTCCTTCCGACGTCATCGTCGACGCCTCCATGCCGGCGATGATCCGCACCTCCGGCCACATGTGGAACGCCGACGACCAGGAAGAGGACACCCTGGCCGTCATCCCGGATTCCTCCTACGCCGGTGTCTACCAGGCTGTCATCGACGACTGCCGCGCCAATGGCGCCTACGACCCGACCACCATGGGCACCTCCCCGAACGTCGGCCTCATGGCGCAGAAGGCCGAGGAGTACGGCTCCCACGACAAGACCTTCAAGATGCCTTTCGACGGCACCATGCAGATCGTCACCTCCGACGGCACCGTCCTGATGGAGCACACCGTGGAAAAGGGCGACATCTGGCGCTCCTGCCACACCGGCGGCCCCGCCATCGAGGACTGGGTGAAGCTGGCTGTCGACCGCGCCCGCAAGTCCGGCATGAAGACCGTCTTCTGGTTGGACCCGAAGCGCGCCCACGACACCAATATCCAGCAGATCGCCGAGAAGCAGCTCGCTGGCATGGACACCGACGGCCTGGACATCTCCTTCGCCTCCCCGGAAGAGGCCACCAAGATCACCGTCGACCGCATCCGCCGCGGCGAGGACACCATCTCGGTGACCGGTAACGTCCTGCGCGACTACAACACCGACCTCTTCCCCATCCTCGAGCTGGGCACCTCCGCCAAGATGCTCTCCGTCGTGCCGCTCATGGCCGGCGGCGGCCTGTTCGAGACCGGTGCCGGTGGCTCCGCCCCGAAGCACGTCCAGCAGGTTGAAGAGGAAAACCACCTGCGCTGGGATTCCCTCGGCGAGTACCTCGCCCTGACCGAGTCCTTCCGCCACGAGCAGGACAAGAACGACAACGCCCGCGCAGGCGTCCTGGGCGACACCCTGGACCGCGCCGTCGAGACCTTCCTCGACGAGGGCCGCTCCCCGTCCCGCAAGGCAGGCGAGATCGACGACCGTGGCTCCCACTACTTCATCGCCCGCTACTGGGCCGATGAGCTGGCGAAGCAGACCGACGACGCTGAGCTGGCGAAGGGCTTCGAGAAGATCGCCGGAGAGCTCCGCGACAACGAGGAGACGATCCTGCAGGAGCTTCTCGACGTCCAGGGCGGCCCCGCCGACCTCGGCGGCTACTACTGGTTCGACGACGCCAAGACCACCAAGGTCATGCGCCCGTCCGAGACCTTCAACCGCATCGTCGACGAGCTGGAGCGCTAGCAGCTCCCGACGCTGGGTCTGAGGCTGCGGCTGGGCCGGTGCCGGGGCCGAGTCGGCCCCTAAACCACCCAATTCCTTGTTGTTAGCCCCAAAACTTAGTTTCTCCTGGTCATCGAAAACCGCCTAAAAATCGCCACCTGGGGTAACTAAGTTTTGGGGTTAACATCCTTCTGGGGGTTCACATCTAGGTCAACACCCTCAGCATCGATCTTGAGACACCGGTAGCTTTGCCCCACTGCGTAAAAAAGTGACTTAGAGTACATTCGCGGGCATGAGTGCCCCAGCAGAACCCACTTGGATCGACGTGACCGGCGGCTACGCCCTGACCATTGATGACGGTGTAATCCGGGCGCGCAATGCCAAAGGCAAACAGCTGAAGTCGGTGCCCGCGAAGGTGAAAAAGACCGAGGAATACCTCGAGCTCGACAACCTGCTCACCTGGCTGAAAACCCACGACGAAGAGTGCGGCACCCAGGTAGAGACGTGGCTGCTGCGCTCCCTCCCCGTGCCGGCGAAAGTCATCGCCGCAGTGTGGCCGGACGAAGCGTGGCAGTCCTGGCTGCGCGACCTCATCATCCAGCCTGTAGACGACTCCGGCGAGGCACACGGCGGCGCGGAGGCGGGCTTCCTCCGTGACGCGACCGACAAGGACGGCCAGGTGAAGCTCGGCATCGTGGACCTGGACGGCGAAACCCGCACCATCGACGCGGCTGAGATCCTCATCCCGCACCCGGTGCTGTTGGATGATCTGCACGAGCTGCGCGAATTCGCCGCGGATATCGGCGTGGAACAGCGCTTCGACCAGCTCCAGCGCGCGGTGTACTCGATGCCCGATCCGCTGCCGCATGAATCGTCGACAAGCCTGAGCGAATGGGCGAACGCCCGTTTTGAGCAGGCTCGCTTCGCGACGACGCGTGCCCAATCCGCCGGTTTCAATATCAAGGCTGGTTTCGCTTCTACCCGGATCCACGAAGACGGCAAGCTGGTGGAAGCCCGCTACTGGATCGGCGCGGACGAGTACCCCGAAGCGGAAACGTTCACCGGCGAACTGTTCTGGATGATCGACGGGGAGATCCTCCCTGTACGCGAGGTCGGCCCTGTCGCGTACAGCGAGGGTGTCCGCATGGCCGCGCACATTCACGCTGGCCGCACCATCGAGGAGGGCGACAATGAGTGATACCCGCACCCGCCTCGAGCAGGGAGGCATCACGCAGGAAGCTGGAGAACGCTCCTTTCCCCTCGCCGCAGCCACATACGCGCACGCACTTTTGCCTGGCCGCCCCGTCGTCAGGCTCACACCCGAGCCGCTCTTGGAAGCAGAGAAAGCCACCCTCGGAGTGGTAGGGCTTGAGCTGGAAGAGCAGACTCATGTCGGACATGTGCGCCGCCGCGCAGTCGGTTTCCCCGAGTGGCCGATCCTCAACGACCCCGATAACGCCCAGGTCGCGCTCGATCTCGTCGACGACTTGAAACGGCTGTCTGTCCGGGCACGGTCCAAGCCGGCGGCGGTGAAGACAGAGGTCAACAAGCTCGCAGACGATCTCGACGCAGCCGTCCCACACTTTCTGCCGACATTTCTGGAAGAAGCCGGCCGCATCTTCTTGGAAGCGGGAAACACGTCGTACGCATCGCAGATGTTCACGAAGGCGCGCGAGGTTGAGCGTCGGCACGCATTGCTTATCGACGAAGAGCGCCACCGCGACGTCATGATGGAGTTCGCCTTTGCTGGGGCGGTCTCCGCGAAGGAATTCACTGCGGAGTCCACGCACCTGGCTGAGCGGATGGAACCTGCTGAGGCATACGAGCGGTTCCGCGCACTCTGCCTGGAGCGAGTCCGCGGCGGGCTGACTCCCTATTCCGGGATGAAGAAAGACCTGGCGAAGCTGGCCAAAGCGGCGGGTTTGAAACCCGCCGACGAGGAAGCTGCCCTGGCCGCAATTCTGCTGCGGGCGCCCTCCATCCAGCGCGCGAACCAGAAGTTCTGGAAGGATTACAAGACCGCTATCCGGAAAGCAGCCAAACAGGACAAGACGCTGCAAGCCCACTTGTTGACGATGTCGCCGGACGAGATCAAAGTCGACGACTGGATCGATATTCTCCGCAGTAGCGGAGCTATCGAGCTCGTCAAGCAGGGCGATCACCCTGATTTCGTCCGGCGCGTCTTGGGATTAGCCACTCGCATCATGTGGGACACGGATAGCAATGAGAAACTCGCTCCGCTGCTCGACGAGATTCTTCCGCACGCCGGCTGCACAGCTATCGCCGTGCCGGACGGTTGGTTGGACAACATCCCTGCGGAAGCGTGGGAGAAGTTGCTGAGCCATGACGTGGCCATCGATTTCACTAACTATTTTATCCTGGCCTACATCGACCTCAAGACCTGGGCGGGCAACGAACATCGGGCTCCACTACCCCATCTTGCTGCCAGTGAACAAATGCGGAAATACCTGTTCAAGGGCATCGAAAGAGCGCTTGAGCACTCCGACGAGATCACCGTTATCTCCACCGACCCGCACCTCCATCCGGTGGTGGTCGCGCTACTCACGGAACGGATCGAGTCCCTGGAGTCGGCGCCGCCAACAGCAGATCGTTTGGCCGAGGTGACCGACTACGTCCGTCACTTCGAATTCGTCGACGACACCGAGATCCAAGGTCTGCTCGACCGCGTGAGGGCATACCACGGAGACCTCGCCGAAGTGTTGGCGGAGACTTTGCGCCGCGGCCTGCCAGAAGAGCTGGGTTGGCCTGAATTCGAGGTTGCTTACGGGGAAAAATACGAAAATGACCCGAATAACTGGGTCGCAGCGAAAGACTGCTGGCCCGGAGTCGTGGTGCACAACGACAAACAGCTCGCTCTTGTCGTCGGCGAGTCCACCACCGAGATCCAGAATTGGACTGGTGAAGAGATCGCAGGAGTCACCGAAGCCGACGGCCAAATCGCTATTGTGACGCGGCACCGTTCCGCCAACGGGACCAAAATCAGCTGGTCCGGCGCGCGTGAACCGTTAGATATCAAGGTGTCGCATTTCTCTCACGCTGCAGGTCTCACGGCTTCTGTCCCCGTTCCCGGCGGTCGTCTCCTCGGAGAGAATGTGGTCGTACGCCCAGACCAGCCCGCATGGAGCTTCAACATCAGGCAGTTCTTCGTTGAAGGCGGCCGTTTCTGGGTGCTCAATGACGAAGAGAAGTTCATCGAGATTGACCCCGACACAGGTGCGCTCGGCCGCGAATCGATGCCTGACTGGTTTGATCAGCAGTGCCGCCGCCACCCCGACCTCGAGTTCAATCCTCTCACCTCCCAGTTGCGGCCCGTTTGCGAGGAGACGGAGAAATCCCCGTTTTCCACAGCAGATGGCTACCACCGGCATGCGGTTTTCAACCGGAAGGGCGACCCGGAGTTCGCTCTCATTGTCGACGCGGACGGCACCGAGTTCACAGTGACGGGCGAACTCGCCCGCTCGGTCTTCGGTGTCATTCGTTTGCCCAACGGACAGCCACGGATTCTAGTGAGATCAAGACAGGGCACGTGGGTGATCGACCCGGCGGATGGCATGCCCACCCTTTCCTACGGCCTCGGGTTCAATAGCGCGATGTGGTGGCACCACACTAAGCACCGTGACCCCGAGGTCAGCTCGAAGCTGCGCGAGGTCACCGCCGATGACCTCCGCATCGTGATCAAGCGCTTCACTAAGCTCCACGTCGACGGCGATCTGGCCGATACCGTCGGACACCTGCTGGACATCGATGACTACGTGGTGAACCACGCTATCGCACAGCATGCCGCAGCCCTGGCGCAGTCATGGCCGGAGGTTGGGATATCACCGGATGTTGCTGTGACCAGAACGCTTGCTATTCAAAAACACAATGGCATTCTCCTTTCGGCCATGGTCCACCGGTGGGACGATATTGATGCGCTCAGCGTCTGGCACGGGGCAGCACGGCTCGGCTTGACCGACAGAGAACTGCCGCCGAAGCCGGATTCCTGGCAGGTCAGTGAAAACAACTGGATGGAGCTGCTCGACTGCGCCGACGCATTGCTCGCGCTCGCGGCAATGCCGGGCCGGACACTTGAAGAGGCCCAAGCTCTCAAAGAACTGTGGGTGCTGCTGCGGGATACGAACCTGCTATCGGCTGAGCATCTGATCATCGACCAGCTGTTGGACAACGGACGCTACCGAGAAATCCACACGAAATTCCCGCCGCTGACGTTGCCTGGCGGACAGCACTACGGGAACAGGTTCATGGTCCTGCGTGCCGACGGAGGAGACCCCATCACCATCGACGGCCATGCTCTCGAGCTTGAAAACCGGCGGGAAATCACGCCGTCACGCACGGATCTCGAGCCTGTCTTCGACGCCCTCATCGAGCGTCTCCGCGACAACGGCCCGCAACCGTGGTCGCCTGAGCCCGGTGAAGCTTTCGCAGCGGCCAGCGGAGCTCCTGTTGTTGAAGCGCATCTGATCACGGCCGGGTTCCCGAACTTCCATAAGTGGGAGTCCAATTTCATGCCCAAAGAGCTGCGCACGACAATGGGGCTCAAGGTTGCCGAAGCAGCAAAAGCAAAAGACCGCATAGGAGGCTCGCGTGAGCATTTCTTGCGCGTGCTCGCCGCAGGCATTCCCGACGATGCCGAATCAGTCCTGGACAACGGTCTAGATAGCCAGGCGATGGCCGAGTACTGGTCAGAGCATGGTCCGGCTGCTCCCCTGCAGCTGCCGGCAGACATCACGGAGCGAAAGCCGGAGCGCCTCTCCGCAGAAACCCTTCTTAACGTCCTCGACGGACAACACGACGACCCCTGGGACTCGAGGGTCGAATCGGTGCTCTGGCTGGCCACCGAGGTGGACATGTCCGACCCGGTCCGCAGCAACTTAGCCGATGTCGCCGAGAAGCTAGTCGAATCTCCTGAAAAACGGACAGATCTCCACCTCGGCGTTCTAGCGGCGTACTGGGATACCGCCCGCAGGCTCAACCTGCCCACCAGAAAATTCGACGACCCCGACGATCCGATCTACCAGTCGGGACGCTTCAGCCGCGTCGAAGGAGCTTGGCCCGGCGCCACCTCGATCAGCGTCGACGTGAGCGGCATTACCGACACAGATGATCCTGATCTGCAACAGGCCCTCGAGCTTGCGATTCTGTGCAACACATCCACAAATGACCTCTGGGCGCTGAAACTGTATTTGCAGGGCAGCTTGTCCGCATACGCGACGTGGCTGCGCGAACCGGGCGACGGCGATCCGCACGATCCGCGCGCCGCCGCGCCCGAGCTCATCGGAGAAGTGGCCTCCACGTTGAACGTCAGTGAGAACGCCGCCGTGTACTACCTGCAGCTTCTTGCCTGGCCAGACCCGACGGATGCGAATGTGCGCCGTTGGAACAGCTGGAAGAAAGCCGACATCACGAACGCCGGCGCAGAATTGGTCGATGCGGGCGTCGTCGTTGAGGCCAAGCGGTCCCGTGCCAAGAGAAAGTACTTCTTGCCTGGAGGTTGGACGGAAGGACAGCCTCCGCACCTGCCGATCGAAACGTGGAAGACGGAGCCATTCGGCATCGTGAAAAAGGGCGCGCGCAGCAAGGCCGAGCCACTCCTCTGGGTGGCCGTGGCACCCCTACCGCCGACGGAATGGTTCGCCGCCTGCTGGGAACGCTCCCGAGGCAACGATGCGCCGCAATTCGAAGAATTGGAAACGAACCATAGGAGTCGCCGATGACGTTAGATGTCAGCACACGCCTCAACCTTGGGGGCATCACTGAGAACGCCGCGGACAACTCGGTGCCGCTCGTGGCAGCCGCTTACACGCACCCGGTGCTTGCCGGTCGCTCGATTGTGCAGCTCATTCCCGAGCCACTGGCGGAAGCCGATGAATTGGCACTCGGTGTCATCGGCCTCGAACCAGCTGGTCGCGTGAACGTGGGGCACACTCGGCGGCGGGCCATCGGTTTCCCTGAATGGCCTATCCTCAACGACCCCGAGAACGCGCATCACGCGCTCAACCTCGTCGCCGACATGGAGCGCGCAGGCAAATACGCCGCCAGCAAGCCCAAGAAGTTCAAAGGGGCAGTCGATGAGTTGGGCGACAAACTCGACAACAGCGCACCGCACTTTCTCCCTACTTTCTTCGAGGAAGCTGGGCGAGTTTTCATCGCCGCAGATAACGGCAAGCTCGCCGCGCAGATGTTCACGCAAGCACGCGACGCGGAGCGCCGCCATTCGCTGCCTATCGACGAAATCCGCCACGCCGAAGCCGTCCTGGAATTCGCCTACGCCGGGGCGCTGAGCACCAAGGAACTGGGCAACGAGGCGAAGCGGCTGGCGGAACAGCTTGAACCGGAGGAGGCGTACCGCGCGTACCGCACATTGTGCGTGGAGCGGGTGCGGGGCGGGTTGAGCCCGCACGCCGGGATGAAGAAAGAGTTAGCGAAGCTGGCGAAGGCCGCTGGCTTGGACACCGCCAAGGAAGAGGACGGGGTCGTCCGCGATTTGTTGAGCGTCCCGTCGATGAAGAAGGCCGGCGCGCATTTCTGGAAGAATTACGAGAAGGCTATTTGCCGCGTCGTCGCGGACGATCCCGCGCTCATGGACCAGCTACTTTCTCTATTCCCGCGCCATGTGGATACCGACCCGTGGCTGCACCTGTTGGATATCACCGGCGCGCTCGACGTGGTCAAAGACGGTGCGCATCCGGACTTCGTTCCCGGCCTCCTCCTGTTCGAGTCCCAGTGGACGAAATGGCCGTATACGCCGTCGACCCAGTTGACACCGGTTCTCGCAGATATCCTCCCCCATGCCGGTCTCAGCACCGTCACCGTGCCTAAAGACCGGCTCCATTATTTGCCGGCGGCAGCCGTCGAGCAGGTTCTCGCGAACGGACTGACCTTCTCGTTCTCTCATGCACCAGTACAAACGGACATCGACCTCACCAGATGGGCACGCCTTCCAGAGCGCGCACCACTGCCCCACCTCATGGCGGACGAATCGCTGCGAGGAGCTGTCGTTCTGGGGATCAAGAATGCGATGCGCCATCCCGAGGTCGTGGAGACACTCACCGCCGATCCGCACGTCAGAACGTTGGTGGTGGAGCTGCTCACGGAGATCGTCGATAAGCTTGAAGCGGGAGTGCCGTCCGTCGACCATCTCACGCAGGCCACTACATTCGTCCGCGGCTTCGAACTCGTCGGCGACGAGGAGATTCAGTCGCTTCTCGACCGGGTGCGTGTAATTCACCGCGATCCGGCCGTGCCTTTGGCTGAATCCTTGCGCCGCGGTCTGCCCGATGAGCTCGGCTGGCCAGAATTAGAGCAGCTCAACTGGAAGTACGGGGAACCGATGCGACTCAATCTGTGGCTAACCGCCGAAGATTGTTGGCCCGGCGTCATCGTGGAAGCAGATTCCCGCACCACCTACCTGCGCGGCCGGAACGCCACTGCGATTCCCAACTGGACCGGTCAGAAACTCTTCGGCGCCATGGAAGTTGACGGCCAATTCGGCCTGGCCACCTACACCAATGCGAATCCGCGGGTGTGGTGGGAGAGTGCCCCCGAGGGCATGACCAGTAGATGGAGAGAGCTTCCGTCCCTCGGCCTTGTCGCCTCAGTTCCGGTGCCCGGTGGGCGTATTTTCGACGCCGACACGGTGATGCGTCCCGGCCATTCCACGTGGGCGAGCGGCAGCCAACATTTCTTCGTCGACGGCAACCGGGTATGGCTCATCGACAGCCCCGGGCTTGACGACGGATCCACCGTAGTGGAACTCGATCCAGCCACCGGTGCCACTGGCCGCGAGAGTTTGCCGGACTGGTTCGCCGAGCAGTGCCGCCGCCACCCGGATTTGGTGTTTGAACCGCAGCGTTCACAGCACCGGCCGGTGGAGGACACAACCGCGGAATCGCTCTTCTCCACCGCTGACGGCTTCCACAGGCATGCTGTGTTCACCCGCCCCGACGACCCCGACTTCTGCTTGGTCGTCGACGCCGACGGGACCGAATTCACCGTCACTGGGAAGCACGCGCGCAAGGTTACGGGTGTACTTCAACGCCCCAACGGCGGCCGGTGGATTCTCACGAATGAGCACATAGATCCCGTCGTTCTGGATCCGGAAGACATGACCCCGGTAGCGGTGCGCGGGACGCAACTCCACTCGCACATGTGGTGGCATCACTTCCGCGTCCGCGAACCCGAGACAAGCGAGATGCTGCGGCAGATCACTGCCGATGAGGTTCGCCCGCTGGTGAATCGGGCGCGCGAAAACGGCAATGGAGGCGCGGATAAGCACATGTGCGAATTGGTCGGCGAGGTGCTCGGTGTAGACGACCCGGTGCTGCGCTATGCGATCGCATCCGCTGCGCACCAAGCGGCGACGTCGTGGCCGCAGGAGGACACCGACGCACGTGCTGAGGAGCTGACCGGGGCGCCGACCTTCGCCGAGCACCATGGTGTGCTCCGGTCCCTCACGCGGTTTCCCCTCGCCAAATTCGACGCGATGGATATCTGGCAAGGTGCGGCGGCCTTGGGAATGCACAACCGTTATGTTCCGGAGAAGGGTTACACCCACAACAGAACCAGGGGCAGCAACGACTGGATGAAGCTGCTCGGGCACGGCGATGCCCTGGTCATTTTCGCGGCATCACCAGGCCGTACTGCGGACGAAGTCCAGGCGTTGAAGGAGCTGTGGACGGTGCTGCGGGATGCCGGAGCCCTCACGGCTGACAACCTGGTGTTGGAGTCCTACGCCTCGGTGCCGTTTTCGCCGGGGCAGAATGTACAGCTTCCGCCACAAGCGGTTCGGCTCGCGCGCAACGTTTCAGGCGACCCCCTGATTGTGCGCGTGGCCGGCGCCGAGATGATGACTGTGAACGGCACCCCCCTGAAACTGAACAGCCGAACTGACATCGCACCGTCGCGCACGGACCTTGAGCCGGTCTTCGACGCGCTGCTCGCACGCATTGCGGAGGACGGCCCACTGCCGTATTCAGCGTCTACTGGCGAGGCTTTCGCCGCCGCAGCTAACTCGCCGCTTGCCGACGCCCATGTGATCGCCGCCGGTTTCCCGAACCTCTACTCCTTCGACGCTAATTTCGTGCCGAAGGATCTGCGCTCGGCTATGGGACTGAAAGTCAATGAGCTCAAAGCGGCTCGAGAACGGTTGATGCCCTCCGGCGACCACTTCGCGGCGGTCCTGGCAGCTGGCCTGCCCGACAATGCGGCGGAGTTGCTGACCAGCGGCCCGGATATCGCCTCCATGGCCAAATACTGGTTAGAGCACGGGCCGGACTACTTGCCTGAGATCCCAGGGCAGATCGCCGAGCGCGTCCCGAAAGTGTTGAAGGAAAGCGTGCTGCAAAGCATTGTCGCCGGCCGGCATTTCGACGCTGACAATGGCACTGACAACGCCGACGACTGGGCCCAAGAGGTCGGCGCTCTGATCTGGCTTGCCACTGAGCTGGACATGACCGATCCGCTTCGCCCTGCGCTGGCCGATCATGCCGAGCGGCTGCACAGCTCCCCGCGGGGCATCGACGCAATCAAGGTCGCTATCACCGGTATCGGCGAGGACGATGAGGCAGTTCGCAGCGCGATCGGTGCGCCGAAACGCGCTGAGGGCGACACGGACCGCACAGACCTTCAAGCAGGACGGTTCACACTCGAGCAGCATTACGATTGGGATTTGGTCCTCGTCGACCTCTCAGACGTAGATGAGCCGTGCAGCGACCTGGATCTGGCGCGCGAATGGGCAAAGGACCTCCACAACGGTGCCAGCAGCAGGTTGCGAGTGGCAGCGGCGGACGTCCGCGCACGCGGTGTGCTCACGTCCTACGCCGAGTGGTTGAGGGAACCGGGCAAGGGCGAACCGCGCGACCCTCTCGTCTCCGCGCCCGAGCTCGTGGCTGAGGCGGCTGATGCACTCGGAGTCAGCCAAGACGCGGCCCGATATTACCTGCAGTTGCTGGCCTGGCCCGAGCCGACGGACAAGAATGTCCGCCGCTGGAATACCTGGAAGAAAGCCGATATCGTCCGCGCCGGTTCCGAACTCGTTGCCGCCGGTAAAGTCGTCGAAGGCAAGCGCCCCCGTTCGGGCCGCAGCTATTTCTTGCCCGGTGGATGGGTAGAAAAAGTGCACAAGTCTGAAGGACAGCTCCCGGTCGAGGTGTGGAAGCTACCCGCCTTCGGCATCGAGCAGAGTGGCTACAACGGAGAATTCGAGCCGCAGCTGGGCATCGCTGTCGCACCCCTACCGCCGCCGGAATGGTTCGCTACCTGCTGGGAGCGCTCCCAGGGCGACGACGCGCCGCAATTCGCGGAACTGGAGACCACGAGGAGGAGACGCCGATGACCCACCAGGTCGAGCTCGCAGAGGAGCGCTTCGCCGACGAGCTGGAGTTCCTCGAACGCTGGGACACCGGCGCACGCCCACCGGGTTGGAGGCTGACACCGCGTGCCGTGGTCGCATTCATCATGGGCGGCACCGACCTCAAGGCGGGGCGGTCCAAGCTCACCATCGCGCCGAAATACGTCGGGGATCCGGCGCTGGTGGAGCGCTGCGTGATCACGCTGGCAGGCTCGCGCGGGCTGATGCTGGTCGGCGAGCCCGGCACCGCCAAGTCGATGCTCTCCGAGCTGCTTTCGGCTGCCATCTGCGGGACCTCCGCGCTCGTGGTGCAGGGCACCGCCGGGACAACGGAAGACCAGCTGCGCTACGGCTGGAATTACGCGATGCTTCTGGGCAATGGCCCCACAGCGGAGGCGCTGGTCCCCAGCCCGGTCATGCGCGCGATGGAAAATGGTGCGGTCGCGCGCATCGAGGAGATCACCCGCTGCCTGCCCGAGGTGCAGGATTCGCTGGTGTCCCTTCTGTCGGAGCGCCGCATCGCCGTACCCGAACTCGGCGACATGTCGGTGGCGGCCACCGAAGGCTTCGGGCTGATCGGCACGGCGAACCTGCGCGACCGCGGAGTGTCCGAAATGAGTGCGGCCCTGAAACGCCGCTTCAGCTTCGAGACGGTCCACCCCATCGCCGACCTGGACGCGGAGATCGCGCTCGTTGCCAACCAGACCCGCCGGGCTTTGGACGCCGCACAGATCGACACGCCTGTCGACGAGGTCGTGGTCGACGTCCTCGTCACCGCCTTCCGTGACCTGCGTGCCGGTGTGAGCCGGGAAGGCTGGCCGGTGGAGAAACCCACGACGGTCCTCTCCACCGCCGAGGCCGTGTCTGTGAGCACGTCGATCGCCCTTGCCAGCGCCTATTTTCCCGCCCGCAGCGACGGCCTGCGCGATGTGGCCGGTCACCTGCTCGGTGTCGTCCGCAAAGACGATCCCGCGGACGCGGACCGGCTTCGCGGCTACTGGGACAGCGTTGTCCAGCGCCGGGCGAAGGACGGGGCGGCACCGTGGCGCACCCTGTGGGATCAACGCGACGAGCTGGTATGACGGAAGTTGACGTTGCGGGAGCCGTCGATAAGCTGGCGCGCGATTCCGTTTTCCTGATCGGCGTGCGGCACCACTCACCGTCGCTCGCGCGGGTGCTGCCGCGGCTGTTGGATGAGGCGCGCCCGGACGCGGTGGTGCTGGAAATGCCTGCGGAGGCGCAGCCGTGGTGCGAGTGGATCGCCCATCCCGAGGCGACGGCGCCGCTCACTTTCGCGGTCGCCGATGACGACGGTGCTGTCGGTTTCTGGCCGTTGGCCGATTTCAGCCCGGAGCTCGTCGCGCTGCGGTGGGCGCGCTCGCGCGATGTGCCTGTGATCTGCGCCGACCTCTCCCCCGCCGCACGCCCCGAATCTTCGGAAGCATCTGACGGCGAGTTCAGCGTGGGCACGCTTATCGACGCCCACGTCCACGCCGAGCACCACGACGACGCCTGGGACCGCCTCGTCGAAGTCCCCTCCGCCGGCGCATCACCCGAAGCTGTGCGCCGCAGTGCTCTGGCTTTCGGCTGGGCGTACCGGCAGGGGCGGAACCTGGATGCACGCACGGCCGCGCGCGAGGCATCGATGCGCGAAGGTATCCGCCGCGCGCGTGCTGAGCACGGCCCCGCGGTGACCGCGGTGACGGGCGCGTGGCACAGCCCGGCGTTGACCTCTGAGCTAATCGACGCTGAGGCGGAGTCCGACCGCGAGCTGCTTAGCTCCCTGAACTTTGACGGCGAGCCTACGGCCAGCCTTGTCCCCTACTCGCAGAAGCTGCTCGATTCCCGCTCCGGTTACCCGTCCGGCATCCGCGACCCGCGCTGGCAGCAAGCGGTGTTGACTTACGGCGACGACCTCGCCGCATTCGAGGGTGCTGTGACCTCTTTGCTCACCCAGCTCGCTGCCCATCTCCGCGCGGAGGGCCATCCGTGCGGACCAGCTGAGATCCGTGAGGCAAACCGTATGACGCTCGACCTCGCTGCGTTGCGCGGGTTGCCGGTGCCGGGCCGCCGCGAATTCCAGGAAGCCTGCACCTCCGTCTTCGCGCAGGGCGACGTGCTCGGGCGCGGCCGCGCCGTGGCTCGCGCCGCCGAGAAGATCCTGGTGGGCGAGGACACCGGTGCCCTCGCCCCAGACACACCCCAATCGGGTCTGGCTCTCGCTTTTGCTGAAGATCTCGCTGCCCTGCGCTTGCCGGGCCCTGGCGAACGGTCGCGCGAGCTGACCCTGAATCCGCTGCGCCTGAAAGACTCCGCTCCCGAAAACACATTGGACACTCGGCGCGAAATCTTCCTGCAGCGCTGCCGGGTCGCACGCATTTCCTACGGCATACCCACCGAGGTCATCGGCGTCGGCGGTGCCCAAGCGGTGAGCACGAAATGGACAGTGCTTTACGACGTCTCCACCAGCGCCAGCCTCCCCCACGCCAGCCGATTCGGTGTGACCGTGGTGCAGACAGCCAAAGGCGTACTGCGCACCCGCCGCCCCGACTCCGACTCCGATCCCGACCCCGACGTCCTGGTGACCGGCCTGGCTGACGCCGCCGCCGCTGGACTAGCCGACGAATTTGACTGGTGGCTCGACGCCGTGGTGGCGGAGCTGCCCCTTCGCGCCGGTGTTGACGCTTTGGCGGAGGCAATCGAGGTCATCGCCGCTGTCGGCGAAGGCACCGTCGCAGGAATGCTACTGATAGACCGTGGCCCCCAGATAGCTTCTGCCCTGGAGATTCTCGTTGATGCCGCTGTTGCGCAGGTCGACGGCCTCGCGGGCAGCGACGACCCAGCCGATGCCGCGGCGTTGGGCCGCCTCGTCGCCCTGCGACACGCGGATATCGGGCTGCGCCTGGCACACTCGCTCACCGAATTCGTCTCTGCTGCCTCCCCACTGATGCAGGGGGCAGCCACCGGGTTGCTGCGACGCCTCGACCACGACGTGGCTGATCTGCCCAGCATTGCTTCGCGAATCTACGCCGCCTCCAGCACACAGAGCCGCCGCGATCTAGCCCGCTGGTTGACGGGCCTGATCACCGCCAACCCCGAATTGCTCACCGACGATTCTTCATTCCTCGACGATCTCCGCTCTGGTGTCGAAGACATCGATGAAGCGATGTTCATCGCCCGCCTCCCCGCATTGCGCGGTGGCTTCGACCCGATGTCTGCCGCCGAACGCGAACGTTTGCTGGAAGCTGTCGGCGCCGACCGCGTGCGGCCGACAGAGGTGCCCGCCGAAGAACTCGGCCGCTGGGCCGCAGAGGACCGTGCCGCCTGGGAGCGCCTCCAACGCCTTGGCCTCTCCTCCGTCGCCGTGTCTCCCAAACAGCGCTGGTCACTGGTGCTGGGGCGCCGCCACCACGAACTTACGGGCCCCCAGCAACGACGGTTGGCGCGCAGCCTGGACCAGCTGTACGGCGGCGGTGACGGCGAGGGATCGTCCGGCGGCTATCTGGGCGGCCGCGGTGGATCCGAGCCTCCCTACCCCACCGCGCGCGAATGGGCCGACGACCTCGACGCCCTGTTCGGCGAAGACGTGCGAGAAGACATCGCCGCCTCAGCGATCACTGCCCGCAACCCGCTTGCCATCGACCTCATTGAAAACACTCAGCCCCGCGCATCCGTCGAGCTTCTCAACGACATCCTCACCATCGCCGGTGGCATGCCCGAATCGACTCTGGCGAAGCTGCGACCGATGCTGCGTCGCATGGTCGCCGAGCTATCCCAGGCGCTGGCCAACCGGCTCCGCCCCGCTCTCAACGGCTTACAGGGGTGGCGTGCCACCACGCGCCCCTCACAGCGCTTGGACGCCGCGGCGACCATCCGCAGGAACCTACGCCACGCCGTCCCCGGTCCCGACGGCACCCCGCAACTCGTCGTGGCCACACCCATCTTCCGTCAGCCACTCGCCCGGCGCGCCGAATGGCACATCATCGTGCTTGTCGACGTCTCCGGGTCCATGGAACCCTCCACCGTCTTCGCCGCGATGACCTCCGCCATTCTCGCCGGCGTAGACGCACTATCGGTAACGTTCCTGGTCTTTTCCACCGAAGTCGTTGACCTGACTGACCACGTCGACGACCCGCTCTCACTACTGCTGGAGATTCAGGTCGGCGGCGGCACTGACATCGGCGGCGCCCTCGCCGTGGCGGGGGAGCGTGTCACAGTCCCCTCGCGCACAATGCTTGTACTCATCAGCGATTTCGAGGACGCCTACTCCGAATCCTTCCTGCTGTCCCGTGTCGAGTCCTTGCACAACTCCGGCGTCCGGCTGCTCGGCTGCGCCGCTTTGGACGATTCAGGAGCAGCGCGCTACAACGCCGCAGTCGCCGCGAGCGTCGCCGGTGCAGGCATGGCTGTCTCCGCCGTTTCCCCGACGGAGTTGGCACGATGGGTTGCAGAGCAGGTCCAACGATGACAAGCAATACTCACCCCGACGGCCTTCCCGGCATGGACCCGGCTTTCGTCGCCGCCACTATCGAGTCCCTCCCGGGCCGCCTGCAAAAGCGCCTGGACAAAGCAGACCCTGACTCCTGGACTATTGCCGCCGACGTTGGCGCCGACACCACTACCGTGACCGTCGGCACTGCCACCGTCACGCTTGACCCTCCACAGGCCGCGGAGTGCGACTGTCTACTCAGCCCCCGCTGCCTCCACCTGGCACAGGTGCTGGTGAGCTGCCCGTCGACTGAGGCGCAGCCGGACTCTGCGGACGATCCCGCTGCAGACTCCACCGATTCCGCTGACCCATCCGCCCCCGCGGACGCCCCGCTGGCCCTTACCCGCGAACAACTGGACACCCTCGAACTCGCCGAATCCTGCCTCACCGGCTTGCTTGACCGCGGGCTCGGCGGACTCACCGCCGGTGACCGCGCGAAAGTGCTGCGCGTCGTGGCAGCAGCGCGGGTGCAAAAACTGCCGCTCTTGGCCGCCCACTTCGCCAGGCTCCACGGCCACCTCGGCACCGGACGTCTCGGGTACGGCGAAAGCCACGTGACCCAAGCCGCAATCTCGACGCTGGTGGAAATCGCATTGGCGGCTCACCAACTCCGCCACGGCCACGACACTGGAACATTGAGCATCGACGCCGTCGGCACTGCGCGCCGCACCTACTCACCGGTGGGGACTCTGCGACTGCGTGGTTGGGCATGCGAACCGCTGCTCACCGCGTCCGGCTATAGCGGCGTCATCACTTATATGGTTGACGAACGCGACGGTCGCATCTTTGAGCTGTCCTCCGTTCTCCCAGGCGACAACGAGCAGATCGCCAAGGCCTACTTCGGTGATGCCGGATTCAGCCAGCTCGGCCTCTCCCATCGCGATGTCGCCCGCACCGGCCTCCTGCTCACCAACGCCACGGCCTCCGCCGACGGCAGGTTGGGCCGCGGCAGCAAGCTCCGCGTCAGCACACGCACCCCGGACACAGATGCCGTTCCGGCGCAGGACTGGTGGTTTGGTGACGCTGTGCTGCGAGGAATCGAGGACGACGGGCAGCACCCGGTATTCGTTTTCGACACCGACGAGGGTCCGCTGCGCTGCCAAGCCAGCCCCACCGCTGAACGCTTCGGCGGCCCCGCCTTGAGGACTCTGGCCAGTGCGAACAACGTGCAGGTGCAACTTCGCCTTCGTCAGCGCCGCGCCCAGGAACCGGGCAGCGCCCCATGGATCCTCATCGGTGTCGCTCACGAAGACACCTGGGTGTTCCCCGGCCTCGACCACCCCAACACCCACTGGCTCGGCGTCCCCAAGGACGCGGAGCCGATGGCTGTCCCCTTCTCACAAATCGAACCGGAAACGGTGCTGCGACGGTGGCGGGATGCCGTGGCACGCCAAGGCCGGCGAGCTGTGACCGGAACGAACCGCGAACGCCTCATGGCCGATGCCGCGTGGCTGCGCTCTCACGCTAGCGGCCACCGAGCCGACCTCCTCGAGAAGCTTGCCGACGCCGCCGCTACCGGCTCCTACGATTTCGACGGCCGCTTCCGCCCCGACCCGAGCGACATCCCCCGCCGCTGGGCCGCCGTCGCCGCGGTGTGCTGACCCCTGGCACTATCGCAGGGGCGGGGTGATCTGCTGAAAATCAGCCGAACACTTGATGTTAACCCTAAAACTTAGTTTCCCCTGGTCGCCGAAAATCAGATGACAATGCGCCACCTGGGGTAACTAAGTTTTGGGGTTAACATCTGGCAGGGGTTTACAGCTGGAGTTAACTGGAGTTAATAGGTAGAGCCCAGATCTGCGACGCCGCATCCGACGCCACACCCCGCCGCCCCCTCCTAGCCCGTCCTACTGCGCCAACCGTTCCCTAATGAGCCCACTGGCCGCCAGTGTCTGGCGAACCTCGGCGAGGAACCGGTCGGGGTGCTTACGCACGAACCAGGGCGCGTAGCGGAGGAACACGTATCCACGGTTTCCGATGAATTTTTGTCGGTTGAATTCGCTCTGGCGAACTTTCTCGGCATCGGGCCCGGAGTATTTCTTTCCTCCGTCGATTTCGATCACAAGCCAGCTGCCGATGAGTAGGTCAACGTAGTATGCACCGATTTTGTACTGGGCTTGTACAGGCTCGATACCGGCTTCGATGAGGAGCCCCCGAGCGAGTGATTCGTAGGGCGAATCAGCGTCCGGGATGGCATGTTCAAGGCACCGGCGGGCAATCTTCATCCCCTTGGCGCGCCCCATTCGCTGGATTCCACGCAGGATCTCGGAACGTTCGATTCCGCGGCGTAGAAGGTAGTCGGCGGCGATAAGGCCTTCGAGGAAGCCGTGGTGACGGGCGATATCGATGAATGTACGGATGGGCCTGGTGACTGGATGCCCCTCGTACATCACCACGTCACTCGGCTGGATATGCGAATGCCGAAATTCGTAGTTTCCCGAGGCCTTCCGGCTGCGTGAAACTCCGCGCGACGGGAGACTCACTTCGACCTTCTCCTCGGTGCTGGCTACCACCCATATTCCGAGCTTCCGTGCGGCGGACCGTCCCGTCAGAATGGCGGTGGTGCTCACCATGGCGGCGGCTTCGACGCGCAACCACTGCTGTTCGTGATATTTGAGTTCCTCCCAAAGTTCACGCGGGTAATGGATTAGCGCCGCAAGCTCCTCAAAATCGCCGTGAAGATCTTCACGCGCCGCGTTCTTCCGCCTATCGACGATCCCCTCCCTCAACTCCCCCTTCCTCATTTCCCATTTCTTTAGTTCATCCTGGTTTTCTTTATCTACCCCCATACCCTCTTAGACTCCACTGCCCGCCAACCGGTTCCGCGGCGGAATTAGATTCACAATGTCCGACCAGCCAGCACCGGCAAATAGACAGCTTGGTCCGCTTTTTGCCGATCCGGCCCGGATCAGTCAAGGAAAAGTGCTTGCAGGCCCCGCCCGCGGCTCCTAGCTTGGTGCCATGACAAACGAGACCACTCCCCATAATCCCCAGACTGCGCCCCGCTACGACAACAGCGCTGCAGGCGACTGGTCCTTCGACACCCGCGCGATCCACGCGGGACAGAGCGTCGACAACGGGGCCGGTGCGCGCAACCAGCCGATTTATATGACGACGTCCTACGTGTTCAACGATACGCAGCACGCGCAGGACCGCTTCGCGCTGGCGGATCCGGGCCCGATCTACTCGCGCATCACCAACCCGACCCAGGAAGCGCTGGAGAACCGACTCGCATCACTGGAAGGCGGCGTCGCGGCTGTGGCGTTCTCTTCGGGCATGGCGGCGGAGACCGCGGCAATCACGAACCTGGCGAGCGCGGGCGACCACATCGTCACCTCCCCGCGCCTGTACGGCGGCACGGAGACACTCTTCGAGGTCACGCTCCCCCGCCTGGGCGTCGAGGTCAGCTTCGTGGACAACCCGGATGACCCGGCCAGCTGGCAGGCGGAAGTCAAGCCGAATACGAAGGCGCTCTACGGCGAGACCTTCGGCAACCCGATCGCCGACGTACTGGACATCCCGGCGGTCGCGGAGGTCGCGCACAGCAACCAAGTGCCGTTGATCGTGGACAACACTATGGCCACGGCGGCGCTGGTCCGCCCGCTTGAGCTGGGCGCGGACATCGTCGTCGTGTCCACCACGAAGTTCTACACCGGCAATGGCGCAGCGCTCGGCGGCGCGCTCATCGACGGCGGCTCCTTCGACTGGACCGTCACCCGCGGCGGCAAGCCCGTCTTCCCGTACTTCGTCAATCCTGACCCCGCCTACCACGGTCTCGTCTACGCCGACTTGGGCGCACCGGCCTTCGCGGTGAAGGCCCGCGCCGGCATTCTCCGCGACACTGGCGCAGCGATTTCGCCGTTCAACGCCTGGGTGGCGCTGCAGGGGATGGATACGTTGGGGCTGCGCGTCGATAAGCACAACGCGAATGCGCTGAAGGTCGCTGAATACCTGGCCGCGAAGGACGAGGTCGCGCACGTGAATTTCGCGGGCCTGCCGGATTCCCCGCACTACGCGACGAAGGAAAAGCTCGGCCTGAAGTACACCGGTTCCGTGCTGTCCTTCGATCTCGCGGGCGACCCGGCCGACAAGACGAAGGCGTGGGCGTTCATCGACGCGCTGAAACTGCACTCCAACCTGGCGAATATCGGCGATGTCCGCTCGCTCGTCGTCCACCCAGCGACGACGACGCACTCGCAGTCCAACGAGGCCGGCCTCAAGCGCGCAGGCATCACGCAGGCGACGATCCGCCTGTCGGTGGGCATCGAATCCGTCGACGACATCATCGCCGACCTCGACCGGGGCTTCGCGGCGATCGCATGATCACTCTCCCACCCGAAGGCGAGCTGACCACCCAGCCGATCGGCGACGTGCGCACAGAGGCCGGCGCCACACTCCGCGACGTGCGCATCGCTTATCGACGTTGGGGCGCCTTCACCGGCGACCCCCACGGCCGCAACAACCTCATCCTGGTCGAGCACGCCCTGACCGGCGACTCCGACGCCGCCACATGGTGGGAGGGCTTGATTGGCCCCGGCGCGCCCCTGGACACCGACCGTTTCTGCGTTCTGTGCACGAATGTCCTCGGCGGCTGCTCCGGCTCCACCGGCCCCTCGAGCGAACACCCCGAAGGCGGTGCGTGGGGTTCGCGCTTCCCCGCCATCTCCATCCGCGACCAGGTTCGGGCCGAAGCGCAGTTCCTGGAGACCATCGGGGTCAACAGCATGCACGCCGTAATCGGCGGCTCCATGGGCGGGGCCCGGGCGCTGGAATGGACGCTCATGTACCCGGATTGGGCGAATTACGCCTGCGTGATCGCTATGTCCGCACGCGCATCGGCCTGGCAGATCGGCATCCAGACCGCCCAGATCACCTCCATCATCCGCGACCCGGATTGGCAGGACGGCGACTACCACGGCACCGACCGCACCCCCGACGCGGGACTGGCCGCCGCCCGCCGCATCGCGCACCTGACCTACCGCGGCGAACAGGAAATCGACGAGCGCTTCGGCACCATGGCCCAGCCCGGCGAGAATCCTCTTGGCGCCTTCCGCGACGAGCACCAACGCTTCGCCGTGCAGAGCTACCTCGACCACCAAGGCGAGCAGCTCGTCGCGCGTTTCGATGCCGGCTCGTATGTCACCATCACCGAGTCCTTATCCCGCCACGACATCGGCCGCGGCCGCGGCGGACTCAACCGCGCGCTGGCGCAGATCAGTGTTCCTACCATGGTCGTCGGCGTGGACACCGACATCCTCTACCCGTTCCACCAGCAGGAGCACCTGTCCCGCAATATCGGCAACCTCCTGGCCATGAACAAGATCGTCTCCCCCGTCGGCCACGACGCCTTCCTGGTGGAGACCCGCCAGATGGGCCACATCCTGCGCAACTTCATCACACTCGCCGACCAGACCCCTTCGGCGACGGATCTGGCCAAGCAGCGCGGCAACTACGAGATTTAGCCCACGAGCAGCGCGTATGCGCGGACCTAGGTGTTCGGCTCAGTCCTGTAGTCGCCGTGCAGCGGGTACTTGAACCACATTGAATTAGGGTGCTGCAATCGCACATGCATCATGTCGCGGTGGTCCAGGGTGTCTTCATCGAGAATCTCCTGCCACTTCGCGCGGCCGAGAAGGAACTGGTCCACGTGGTCGCGCCAACTTTCCGAAAATTCCCTGGTGAGAGCAAGCGCGGTTGAGGAAATATTCAAGTACTGGTCCAGGTCGATCATCCCCAGCATGTAGCCCATTCGGGCAACGCGGGCAGCGCGTCCGATTTCCCAGCCGGCAAGGGTGCTCGGAAGCTTCTGCGGGATCAGTTTCTCGCTGTGTTCTTGGGTGTACAGATCCAGCCAGTTTCCGAGGTCCTCTCGAACGACATCTTCTGGAATCTCAGTTTGCTGGAAGTCAGCCACCGCCATTTCTATGATTTGCGGGGCCGCATCGTCGCGTTCCTTCACAGGTCGACCTGCAAGCTGCTGTATGTAGGGGCGCAGCGCGACGTATTCATCGTCTACCGGGTTGGACAACAGAATGGACACCGTTTCCAACAGCTCATCGCTGGACGTGATGCCCCACTGCTGTTCCAACATCGTGGAGATCATCGCGAACATCTCTTGGTCCTCCGGCGTGCTCTGTGCTGCCACGACTTTTGGAGGCGCATCCGCCGCTGTCGGTTCACTTTCACCGAACGGCATCATGAGCGAAATACCGAGGCCTACCTCAACAGGGAGTGACCCCGTTTCAACATGGCTGAAGTCCCCTTCAGAAGGATCGACCGACCACTCCATGAACTCCTCGTAGTTGTTAGTCAGCCCCAAGATCACGGAGGCACGAAGAGAAAACTTGCCCTTTTTCTTATTCTTTTTCTTCTTGCGTCCAAACACGACTCGAGGTTAATGCAATAAATGTGGCTCCGCACACAGTTAGGCGCACAGTTCGAGAGCGTCACTGATAGTGACCCTTCCGCCATCAAACGATGCGATGAGCGCTTTGCCCATACCCACCCAGCCGATGAACGGGTCCGTGGACAACACCACGCGCTCGTGGACGTGCCCGAGAAGCCAGGCGTCGTAGCCGCACGACGTCATCTCGTCCACTGTGCAGGGCAAGCATTCGTTCTTCACGTACTCGCCGCTGACCGAGCTGTGCAGAAGCCCCAGATTCGGCACACCGTCCACCGCTGCGGGGAAGTCGGGCACAAGCCTGCGCGGATCGCGATTCACCTCGACCGCGGCCGTGTGCAGTGCCCACTGCCCCGCCCAGATGGTCTGGGGCTTAATTCCCGCGACGGTGACGCCTTCGGGGATGACGCCTTTTAAGTCGTGGCTCACATCGTGATTGCCGGAGATGAACATGACCGAGTCGAAGAGCTCGAGACCGCGTTCAAAGAACTGCGTCACCTCGGCGTAGGTGCGCTCGGTGAACCGCTTGCGGTCGATGACATCACCCAGCATCACCATGTGCCCGGCGCGCGCCTCGGCGCCGCGGTCGAGGGCACTCAATGCCCACTCGATGCCGGGACCAATCTTTTTGTCGTCTTTCTGCTTGCGCCCGAGGTGGATATCAGCGAGAACAAGAACTGGTTCCATGGCTGTCAGCGTATCCCCCACTGAAAGAGACGGACGACCGCGGCCCGCATCGCAGATCGGCATCCAGACCGCACAGATTACCTTCACCGTCCGCGACCCGGACTGGCAGTGCAGAACCTACGAGATTCAGCTGCTACGGAATGAGTTCAAGCGTCACTCCGAGAGCAAAATAATTCGTGTACGCACGCTTGTCCAAGCTGGCTAATGACGCCTCGTTCTCCAGCACAGTAAGCGCGATGAGACCGTCGTAGACTGCACCGCCCTTGATTCCGGCACTAGCTAAACGGCGGTGCACCTCCCGTGAAGCGGCTTCCGGTAAGGAGAGAACGCTCTCAAATGTCCCGTCTATGACTCTCACCGCGTCGGCTTCCGTGAACCGGCTATCGCCAGGCAATCTGGTCAACACCGAATATGTCTCTGCGAGAGAGTGCGCGCAGAGAGCGAGATTCTTCCCCCTCGACCAACGCTGTAATCGTTCATGACTGCTGTGATTTTGCAAGAGCAAAGGAACTGCCGCACTTGTGTCGAGCGCGATTACGCCCATTACATTCGTCCTGCATCAATGAGCGCCAGGATGTCCTCTTCAGTGATTGGCTTTGAGCCACGCCCGATCAAACGACCGTCCTCCGACTCGATAACTTCGGCCGTCCGACCACCGGGGATGATGGTGATTCCGCCCCCGTACGCTGAAACATCCACGGTCGAACCAGGTGTGAGACCGAGGGAATCGCGCAAGGCTTTGGGCAGCAGAATCCGTCCGCCAGAGTCAATCGTCGCTTCCATGGGAATAGGTTACCACCTGGTTCCCATGCTTAGATGGGCAAAGATTCTGTCCGAATGCATCCACCCACCTCTAGGTACGCACAGCGGCGACAGCGATATGTGCTCGCTTCGTTGCGGTCTCGGGACGAGTTTCCGATCTGCGTATCCGAAAGCCGGCGTTTTCAATAAGACGTTTGATTTCGTCCTCCGAGTAAGCCGTCGCCGCGGTGACTCGGTGATCGAAAAGCGTGCGGGAAGGCGCAAGAAAGCCACCATAAATGAGTACTCCTCCCGGAACGAGGATCTCAGAGATTCTTTGCAACGCCTTGGCCATCTCACCCGGTGACATGTGGATCAACGAATACCAAGCAAGCACCCCGTCTACTCTTTTGGTCTCTGTGCTGAAACTCGCAATGTCAGCTACCGAAAAGTCGGTGCCCGGATACGTACTGCGTGCATGATTCACGAACTCGGGAACAAGATCTATCCCAGCAGCTTGATGCCCTAATCCGCTGAGGTACGCGGTCAGATGACCTGGCCCGCAGCCTACATCGAGAACATCCGCGACTCCTTCAAATCCTTCCGATATGAAGGATTTATCCGCCTCTTCAACCGAATCGATGCTCCCTAAGAGCTCGATGTACGTGCCCGCCACAGATGAATAGGCTTCCCGCGTTCTACGCGAAGTCACGCTAGCTCCCCAGCGCATCCACGGACACGGCGAGCCACACCAGCGCGGCGCCGGTGGCGGTGGTGAATATGGCGTCGAAGCGCCGGGAGCGCACAGCGAGCAGGCCCATGACCTGGGAGTCGCAGGTGAGGCGGCAGGCAGTGAGCCACAGCATCGCGACGCCCAGCATAAAGCAGGCGCGGCGCCAGTGCTCCGTCACCGCGAACCCGGTCGCGACCACGAATCCGACGACGAAGAGCCCCACCATGAGCTGCTGCACACGGCGCGGCAGACGGGACGGCGGGGCGCCAATGTCGTGGGGGTTGTCCAGGCTCGGCGGCACGAGGCCTTTCACCGCGGTTGATCCGCTCCCGTCATGAGGCTCCGCGCTAGGACGCGGACTAGTTGGCGTCGGCAAGCCGCTCGGCCCTCTCGACGATATTGCGCACCAGGAACGTGCGGGTCATGGGGCCGACACCACCCGGGTTCGGAGAGACCCAGCCGGCCTTCTCCCAGACGTCTGGGTGGACATCGCCGGTGGTCTTGCCGTCGACACGCGAAACGCCCACGTCGAGCACTGCCGCACCTTCTTTGACCATGTCGGCGGTGATCATGTGGGGCTTGCCGGCAGCGGCGATGATGACGTCGGCGCGGCGGGTCTCAGCGGCCAAGTCCTTCGTGCCGGTGTGGCACAGCACCGCGGTAGCGTTGATGTCGCGCTTAGTCAGCATGAGGGAGATCGGGCGGCCGACGGTCACACCACGGCCGATGACGCACACGATCGCGCCATCCAGCTCCACCCCGAAGCGCTGCAGCAGCGCCAGCGAGCCGTTCGGGGTGCACGGCAACGGGGCGGGCTCGTTGAGCACCAGCCGGCCCAGGTTGACCGGGTGGAGGCCGTCGGCATCCTTGTCTGGGTCAATCAGCCCCAGCACACGGTTCTCATCCAGGTGCTTCGGAAGCGGCAGCTGCACGATGTAGCCGGTGACGGCGTCGTCGTTATTCAGCTCCTCGATCACCGCATCGAGCTCTTCTTGCGTCGTGTCTTCCGGCAGCTCCTTCATGATCGACGCGATGCCCAGCTGTTCGCAATCCTTGTGCTTCATGCGCACGTAGTTCTGGCTGGCTGGGTCCTCGCCGACAAGCACCGTGGCCAGGCCCGGCGTGATGCCTTTCTCCTTGAGGTCCTCGACCCGCTTGGCAAGGTCCGCGAAAATCTCCTCGCGGTAGAGTTTTCCGTCCAATTTGATCGCAGTCACGCGCACCATCTTAGACTTGGGCGCGTGCTCCACGTGATCTTCGACAATCCCGTCATTCCGCCGAACACCGGAAACGCGATCCGCATGTGCGCGGGCACGGGCGCCGCGCTGCACCTCGTCCACCCCTTGGGTTTTTCGCTCGACGATAAGCACCTCCGCCGCTCGGGGCTCGACTACCACGACCTCGCGCACGTCGAGGTCCACGACGACATCGACGCTTGCTTCGCATCGCTTATCGACGCCCGCATCTTCGCCTTCACCACCCAAGCCACCCGTCACTACACCGACGTGGCCTTCCAGCCCGGCGACGCTTTACTGTTCGGCACCGAACCGACCGGCCTTCCCCGAGAGCACTCCCACCACGAGCGCGTCACCGACCGGATCCGGATCCCGATGCTGCCCGGACGCCGGTCCATGAATCTCTCCAACTCTGCGGCCGTGGCCACCTACGAAGCGTGGCGTCAGCTCGGCTTTCCTGGCGGAGTGTGAAGCCGTTCAACCCCGGCCCCTTCCCCCTTCCGGCCCAGTAAGAGGCGGGAGCTCGCGGGCGCTCAGCTCGGCGACCACCGCCCACGCATCCGCGGTATCCAGATCGCGCGCCTTCATCTTCACCGGTCCCGGCACGAGGTCGAAACGGACGTGCGCCAGATCCATCATGCGCTGCACCGGCCCCTGGCGGTACGTAATCTCCTGGATGTGGGAGACATCGATGAATTCACGCCGCCGGTTGAGCAATCCGTGGCTAGTGGTGGCCCATGTGCTCTGGTCGGGGGCGGGGCGGATGGACAGGGCTTGACGGGAGGCGTCGAGAGGCGACGGAATACGTGCGCGCTTCGGTGAGCGGAGATCCCATTCGGGCGTGGTGACGTGCTCTGGAGTAAGGGGGCTGATCGCGGCAACCAGTGCCACTGCCTGGTCGTAGGATCCGACCGGCAAGAGACGCGACGTGCCCGACTGTTTATTGGATTCGCGCCCGTAGCCGGCGATATTCACCGCCACAGCCCACCACCCGAACGGCCGCCACAGCATCGGCTGGGACACCCTGATCGCGTGAACGCGGTCGAGCGGCACCGCCTGGCTGCGGCGGTTGGCCAGCCCGTACGACAGGTGCATAACCTCCCCGTCCAACGTCGCCGTGTAGCGCCAAGACTGGTCGATCTGCTGCCAGATCTGCGGGATGAAGCCGACCAACGCCGGGACAACCACCGCCAACGTCACCTCAGTGAGCACCGGCAACAGCGACATGGCGACAGTAAACACCGTGGACAGGCGCAGCGCCGCGCCCGCGAGAGAGCGGGTGACCGGGATCGCGGGGATCAGGGCGGGCTCCGAAGTTCCAGTGGTCTCGGTGCTTTCATCCAGGGGCATCTCCGCAGCGGGGTTGTGTGCGGCGATGCGGTGCAGCAGCTCGCGGCGGAGCTCATCTGCTTCAGCCCGCGGAACATAGCCGATCTCGATCGCTGAATCTGATCCGCCAGCCGCCTCGACACGCACTGCGGCGAGGCCGAACAGGCGCGGCGCGAAAGGCTCGATGACGTCGACCGCCTGAATGCGGATGTAGCGGGTGGCACGGACCTTGGTGCTGATCAGCCCGCTGCGCATTTCCACCTCGTTCTCACCGAGACGAAAACCGATACGGGACCACCAGAATTGGGACAGCCCGAGAGCAAACGCAATGACGGCCACGACCACACCGGCGACCTGCGCGATCTCTGTTGTCGACCACGATTCCGCCGTGCCGCGCTCAATGCCTTCGAGGACAGTGGTGGTGAAGTTGAAGACCAGAAGGGTGGCCAATGCAGCGGCGACAGCCCAGGCGCGGAGGAAGGGGGTGAGGCGGTGGACGCGTCGATAAGCGGAAGCGTTGGGGTTCGTCACAGGCCGCTCATCCGCTCGCGCGCGTTGACGGCGAGGCGCTCGCGCAATGCGTCGGCCTCTGCCGCTTCGAGGCCGGGGATTTTCGCGTCGGTCGAGGCGGACGCGGTGTGGAGCGTGACGCCTTTGAGGCCGAGCGGGCGCGTGAACGGCCCGGTGGTGACGTCCACGAATTGGATGCGGCCGTAAGGCACCACCGTGAACGTCTGAAACATCTTCCCTTTGGATATCAGCAGCTCATTGCCTGTTTCCAACCATCCAAGGTTGCGCACGCGCAGCGGGATCATGATGGCCTGGAACACAAACCACACACCCGTGGCCACCGCGCCGGTCCACCACGATCCGCCGAGTAATAACTGCGACGCGAGGGAGCTGCCCGCGATGACGAGCGCCCACAACGTCTGCGCGATGTAGCGCGCCGCGATGAGCTTCCGGGAGACCGGGTTCATCGCGGAGGCGGAGGTGGGCAGGGCGGGCGCGGGGGCGTCGTCAAGTGCGTGCCTAGCGCGGGCGGGCGGGCGCGGCTCGGACGGTTGCTCCATGTGCGCTACCCTACCGCGCAGTGACCTCGCCGAACTTGCGGGCCACGGACGCGAGCACCGCCGGCTTCGTGGCCACCCACGCGCCCGCGATCACAGCAAGCGAGACCGCGAAAATGATGAAACCGAGCCAGTTGTCCGCGTACACACCCGGATCGACATCCCCGCGCGCCGCGTACATGTTGTTCATATTGCGCAGCACGCCCGTGGCCAGAACCAACACGACGTGGATAACCACGAACAGGAGGAAGTAGATCATCACCGGGAAGTGGATTTTGCGCGCCGCTGCCGCCGGGAAGATCTTATTCGCCGTCTTCCACTCGTTCTTCCACCAGTAACTCATTCGCACGCCCGACGCGATCGCCAGCGGCGCCGCGATGAACACCGTGACGAAGTACGCCAGCTGCTGCAACGCGTTGTAATTCACCCACGCGTTCTCCGTGGGCCAATCCAGGCTCAGGTACTGCAGACCCGCCGACAGCGCATTCGGGAACACTTCCCAGCTCGTCGGCACCACGCGCATCCACTGGCCTGTCACTGCGAGAAGCACAACGAAGATCACACCGTTGACGATCCACAGCACATCCAGCATCAAGTGGATCCACAGCGTCAGGCTGATCTTCTTCCCACCGCGCTTCGGCCGCCAGTACGCGTCCGGTTTGCGCTGCGTGCGCACCTGCCAACCCGTCTTCACGATCAACGCCATCAAGAACATATTGAAAAAGTGCGACCAGCCGACCCACGCAGGCAACCCCACCGGTGCATTCTCCGGCAGGGGGTTCTCACCCGGGAAGCGTGCCAGGAAGTCCTGTCCCGCACCACTTCCCAGAAACGCCTTCGACACCATGATAGCCAGCGCCAACAGCACGACTGCGCCCAACACGCCGAACACAGCTAATCGACGCCAACCGCTGCCCTCCCCTTGCGAGCTCGCTGCCGGCTTCGTGGCCGCTGTCTTGGCTTCCGGTTTTTTCGCTGCAGGTTTATCCGCGTTGTCCGGCTTTGTAGGGGCGGGGTTCGCTGCGGCCGCAGGTTTTGCGGGGGCCGTTGGCTTCGCGCTCCCCGGTGTGGCCGGAGCTGCTGGCGGTTTCGGCGCAGCCCCGCCCGGCGCGGCCGGTGCCGCGGCTGGTTTGGGCGCGGAGGCTCCCGGTGCAGCGGGCGGTTTCGGCGCAGTTGGCGGCTTCGGCGCCGCGTTTCCAGGTGCGGACGGTGTCACCGGAGGCTTCGGCGCGCCAGCGGTGGGTGCTGCGGGAGGCTTCGGTGCTGCCGCGGCCGGCGGAGCGGGGACAGCGGCACCCGGCGCGGATGGAGCAGCTGGCGGCTTAGGCGCTGCCGGGGCTACCGGCGCCGCGGGAGCGGCGGGTGGCTTCGGCGCCGCGGGAGCCTTTGGAGCAGAAGCGCCTGGCGCCTGGGGCGCTGCGGGGGCCCCAGGCGCTGCGGGCGGCTTGGGGGCTGCCGGAACGTCGTTGGGCGATGCTGCCTTCGGAATATTGTTGCTAGTCATCGCTGCTTAGATTATCCAAGCCGATCAGTTGGGTGGAATCGAACCTAGTGCGGTTAGGGGTTTAAATTCGCCCGAGTTCCCGCCAGCGGGTAAGCACCCGGACTTGCAGCAGTACTGGATAAAGGTGGCCGAACACGCCGATGAGCACGAGGACCAGCGACACCACCCATCCACCGGCAATGCCTGCCCAGATAGCGGCGACGATGTGAAGCAGCAGCGCCCACGTGTGGCCAGCGGCGGACGCTTGGACAGGCCGTGAATTCCTGATTGTCCTGTTTGCGTCAGATTCACCGGATTGCTCGTCGCGCAGTGCGATGATCAGCCGGTTCCAACCGACTGCGGAGAGAAGGGAGTTGAAGAGGGGAGGGAGAGGCGTCGATAAGCGTTGTGCGAGAGCGACAAACGATCCCACAGTGAGCGCGGGACGTGGCGCTCGAGAGAATCGCCGGCGAAAGGCGCGAGCCCGAAGCCGAGGAGAATGGCTGTGATGGCGAAGCCCACGGAGTTAGCACCCACCGATGTGGCCACAATGACGAGACCGAGAACCGCAGCGACCGTGGCGAACAGTGCGATCACTGGGTTTCAACTCCTCTGGGTATCAAACAAACGATACGGTACTATATTTGGTACCATTTAGACATAGGGTCAAGTATCCAAGAGATCTTGAGAAAGATGCGCTCGAACCCATCTAACATACGGTTCACTGAGCTAAAGAAGGTATGCAATCACCACTTCGGCGAGCCGAGAAACCGCGGTAGCTCGCACTTCATCTATAAGACTCCGTGGCCCGGCGACCCACGGGTAAACATTCAGGACAAAGGTGGTGCTGCCAAGCCTTACCAGGTTCGACAAGTTTTGAGCGCCATTGACCATCTTAGGGAGAATTCACATGAACGCTGACAAATACACCTATCAGGTTGGCTGGTCCCAGGAGGACGAGCAGTTCGTTGCAACGGTCCGGGAGTTCCCGTCACTGTCCTGGCTGGAAGATTCCCGAGACGCCGCCGAAAAAGGCATCCTTTCCCTCGTCGAGGAGGTTTTGGCGGACCTTTTAGAAAGCGGCGATCCAGTCCCACAACCGCTTGGGATGCGTGAGTTCTCCGGGCGGTTCAATGTCCGCATTTCACCGTCGCTCCACCGGAAGCTCGTTGACGAAGCTGAAAATGAGGGGATCTCGCTCAATGCCCTCGTGACCCAAAAGCTGGCCTCTGCCTGAGGCTGAGAAAGACATTTGGAACGCACCAACGGGTGAATCTGTTTACATCAGCACGATCTTGCTAAATGCCGAAATCGCGATGACCTTTCCTTATAAAACATGTCGCACATGGGGCATGTAAACAGATTCACCGGTCGGTAGAGACCGACCACCGCGAACGCTCCAGGCAGCACCGGCGCGGCGGGCGCAGCGAACGAAGTGGGAGCCGCCAGTGCGAGAACTACGGTGGATCTGCTTTACATTTGGGCCCTCTGCCCTGCATAGTTAAAATCCCCTGACATGGGCTTATAAGAAATGACACACTTTGGGAATGCAAAGTAGATCCACCCGCCTGCAAGGGCCAACCAGACTCGCCTCCTTCTAAGACCTGCCCCGAGCACGCGCTACCGGAAATCGCGGGACCCGCGGGTGAGCCACTCCCCCATCTCCAGCGGCTCGAGCTTGTCGGCGAGAACGCTGACGGCTCCGGAGGCGTTCTCGACTTTGCCGCGGACGATGAGGGCTTTGGCGGTGCGGGCGAGAATCTTCTGCCGGTTCCACAGGCCTTTGGGGATGATGATGTTGGTCAGGCCGGTCTCATCTTCCATGCCGAGGAAGGTGACGCCGGCGGCGGTGCGTGGGGCCTGGCGGTGCGTGACCACACCGGCGACGCGGACGCGGGTGCCGTCGGGGGCGTGTTTCAGGTCGGCGGCGGTTAGGACGTTGGCGCGGCGGAGGGAATCGCGCAGCATGTCCATGGGCATGAGCCCCGGGGTGACGCCGGTGGCGGCGATGTCGGTGGCCATGAGCTCGAAGGGGGTCATGCCGGGCAGGGAGGGGGCGTCGATAGCTGACAGGCCGGGGAGCATGCCGTCGCGTTCGGTGGCGGCGACACCCGCTTGCCACAGAGCTTGTCGACGATCCACCCCGAAGCAGTCCAACGCCCCCGCACGCGCGAGTGCCTCGACGTGCTCCACCGACAAGTCGGCGCGGCGGGACAGGTCCGGGATTCCGGTGAAAGCGCTGGATGCCTGCTCAATCTCAATCCTTTCTGCAGCCTTCGAGCCGAGCCCTTTGATCAGATTCAACCCGACGCGGATGGTGCCAGAGTCGATGCAGCGGGCCTCCACGCCCGAGGCGTTGACGCTGACAGGCAGCACGTCAATGCCGTGGCGGCGGGCATCCTGGATCAGGGACTGGGGCGAGTAGAAGCCCATCGGCTGGGCGCGCAGCAGCCCGACGCAGAACTCCGCCGGGTAGTAGCGCTTGAACCAGGCCGAAAAATACACCAAGGACGCGAACGACTGGGAGTGGGATTCGGGGAACCCGTAGGCGGCGAATGCGACGATCTTCTGCCACAACCGGTCGGCCACCGCTTCGCTAATCCGGTTGGTGGCCCAGCACCCGTCGAAGAACCGTTGGCGCAGGGCGGCCATCTTGGCGGGCGAGCGTTTGGAGCCCATGGCGCGGCGCAGGGAATCGGCCTCGGCGCCGGAGAAGCCTGCGGCGTCGACGGCGATCTGCATGAGTTGTTCCTGGAACAGAGGGATGCCGAGGGTCTTGCCCAGGGAGCGCTCGAGGACGGGGTGGTCGTACTCGACGGGCTCAAGACCATCCCGCCGGCGCAGGTAGGGGTGGACGGAGCCGCCCTGAATGGGCCCCGGCCTGATCAGCGCGACTTCGACGACGAGGTCGAAGAACCGGCGGGGTTTGAGCCGGGGCAGGGTGTTCAGCTGCGCGCGGGATTCCACCTGGAAGACGCCGACGGCATCGGCGCGGCAGAGCATGTCGTAGACGCTGGGATCAGCCAGATCGAGCTCCCACAGACGAACCTCACGCCCGGTGGTTTCGCGGACGAGGTCGATCATGTGGTGCAGCGCTTCGAGCATGCCGAGCCCCAGCAGGTCGAATTTGACCAGGCCGGCGGCAGCGCAGTCGTCCTTGTCCCACTGCACGACAGAGCGCCCTTCCATGCGCGCCCACTCCACCGGAACGACATCGGCGATGGGGCGGTCGCAGATGACCATGCCGCCGGAGTGGATGCCCAGGTGGCGGGGCTGGCCTTTCAGTTGGGCGGCCAGTGACTCGACGAGCGAGGGAGGGGACGCGAGGCCTTTGGACCAGGCGTCGGCGGCGCCGGCCGGGTAGCCGAGGGCGCGGGCGGCATCGCGGACGGCACCTTTGGTGCGGTAGGTGATCACGTTGGCCACCTGCGCGGCGTTGTCGCGCCCGTAGGTGGAATAGGTGTACTGGATGACCTCTTCGCGGCGGCCGGATTCGATGTCGATGTCGATGTCGGGCGGGCCGTCGCGGTCCGGGGAGAGGAAGCGCTCGAAGAGCAGGCCGGCAGAGATCGGCTCCACGTTCGTGATGCCGAGGGCGAAGCACACCGCGGAATTCGCCGCCGATCCGCGCCCCTGACACAGGATATTGGCCCCGCGACAAAACGAGACGAGGTCGTCGACGATCAAGAAATAGCCGGGAAAGCCGAGCTGCTCAATGACGCGGAGTTCGTGCTCGATCTGGGCGCGGGCGCGTTCGCGCACGTCGACAGGACGGGAGGCGTACCGTTCGCGGCCGCGTTTATCCACGAGGTGCCGCAGCCAGCTCATCTCGTCGTGGCCGTCGGGCGTGGGAAAGCGCGGCAGCCGCGGCACGACGAGGTCGAGGGTGAACGCGCACTGTTCCGCCAGCTCCACGGTGTATTCGAGGGCGTCGGCACAGTCGGGGGCCATGGCCAACAGTTGCTCCCCGGAGCGCAGCCAGTTCGCGCCCATCGGGTGCACGTCGCGGTACGAAGAAGCAATTGCTTGACGACGCCCCAATGCCCTCTTCGCCCCCGCCAACCTCGCCTGATCCCGGGTAGCTGCCCCGGGAGCAGCAGTGATAATGGCTGGGATCTCGGGGTGGGCACGCAGCGCCGCATGCCGGTCAGAGTCTTCGGGCAGCATGGAAACTTCGAATTCCCTGACCACTCGGTCTATTTTGAAATATTCGATCAGATCATCGATACGCTCAGCCCAGCGCCACCCGGCCAGGGCAATGCAGGTGCCGTCCAGCTCGGCGGCGATATCGGGCAGCGGAGGATAATGCAGCACGCCTTTCACCCCTCCCGCCATATGCGCGCGGGCCATCAGGCGGGACAGGCGGCGGTACCCCTCGGGGCCGCGGGCGATGAGGGGAAGGGGTGGGGCGTCGAGAAGCGAGAGCTCGGCGCCGAATACCGCGGGCATGTCCGCTTCGGCGGCCGCCTCGGCGAATTTGACGGCACCGTAGAAACCATCCCTGTCCAGCACGCCGAGCGCGGAGAGGCCGAGTTCCCGGGCCCGGGCGACGAGCTCTTCGGGCTCGCTGGCGCCGCCGGTATCCGACAGGAAACTGTACGTCGAGACGGCGTGCAACTCCGCGAACGGGACAGCGGTCTTGCCGCGGGGAATGCGCTCGCGCGCGGGCGCGCGGGTGTGGTCGACAGGCACAGGAGCGGGCCCGGGGCGACCAGAGAGCACGCGCTCCAGCCGCGACCAGGACAAGCCCTCTCCGCCGCGAAAATCCACGCGCCCAGAATAACTCTTTCGAAACTGTGTTCCAACCCCGGATTAAGTGGGGCCCACCCAAACTAGACTAAGCGGTACACACGGTGTTACATTTTCCTCACGTTCATTTCCCGACGACTTAAAGAAAGAGCAGGAAGCGACATGCGCCTCAACCGTGTAATCGCAACCGCGGCAGCCTCCATCCTGGCTGCAACCGGACTCGTTGCGTGTTCCTCCGATTCCGCAGACAACGCCTCCGGCGGGGACGACCAGGCCATCCGCATCGGCACCACCGACTCCGACCAGAAGGCATGGTCCGTCTTCACGGAGAAGGCGAAGGAAGAGGGCATCGAGCTCGAGCTCGTCCCCTTCACCGAGTACACCCCGGTGAACCCGGCGCTGGCTGAGAAGCAGATCGACATCAACAAGTTCCAACACATCCTCTACCTGTCGCAGTACAACGCCACCTCCGGCAACGACCTGAAGATCATCGGCTCCGCCGAGATCAACACCCTCGGCCTGTTCTGGAAGGACCACGACAGCCTCGACGGCATCGAGGGCCAGAAGATCGCCATCCCGAACGACCCGTCCAACCAGGGCCGTGCCATCAACGTGCTCGTCCAGGCCGACCTGGTCAAGGTCAAGGACGGCGCGGACAAGCTAAACCCGACCCCGGCCGACATCGACAAAGAAGGCTCCAAGGTCGAGATCACCCCGGTCGACGCATCCCAGACCCCGACCGCCTACAACCAGGGCGACCCGGCGATCATCAACAACAACTGGCTCTCCCGCGCCGGCATCGACGCATCCACCGCTGTCGCTTCCGACGACCCGAACTCCGAGCTGGCTGAGCCGTACATCAACGTCTTCGCCGTCCGCGCCGAGGACATCGACAACCCGACCTACGAGAAGCTCGTCGAGATCTGGCAGACCCCGGAGGTCACCGACGCACTGAACGAGGACTCCAACGGCACCGCCGTCCAGGTCCAGAAGTCCAAGGAGGATCTGAACGCGATCCTCGACCGCCTCGTGGAGGAAGCTAAGTAATGGCCGCAACCGGCACCCGGATCGAATTCCGGGACGTGAACAAAGTGTTCCGGTCCGGACGGAAAGGCGCCAACGTCGTAGCGTTGGACAACGTCAACCTCACCGTCGAACCGGGCGAAATCCTGGGCGTGATCGGGTATTCGGGTGCCGGCAAGTCCACGCTCGTCCGCATGATCAACGGGCTGGACACCCCCACCACCGGTGACATCCTGCTCGATGACACGAACATCGTCGGCATGCCAGCCAAGCAGCTGCGCGACGCACGCCGCAATATCGGCATGATCTTCCAGCAGTTCAACCTGTTCTCGTCGCTGACCGCGGCGGGCAACGTGGAATACCCGCTGAAGATGACCAGCATGAGCGCCGCCGAGCGCAAGGCCCGCGTTACCGAGCTGCTCGACTTCGTGGGCCTCGGTGAGCGTGGCAAGAACTACCCGGAGCAGCTCTCCGGCGGACAGAAGCAGAGGGTGGGCATCGCCCGCGCGCTCGCCACGAGCCCCTCTCTCCTGCTTGCCGACGAAGCCACCTCCGCCCTCGACCCCGAGACCACCCAGGAAGTCCTGGCCCTGCTCAAGGAGGTCAACGAACGCACCGGCATCACCATCGTGGTGATCACT
Organism: Corynebacterium sp. P4-C1; assembly: GCF_030503595.1. Lineage (NCBI taxonomy): Bacteria > Bacillati > Actinomycetota > Actinomycetes > Mycobacteriales > Corynebacteriaceae > Corynebacterium > Corynebacterium sp. P4-C1. Next base: position 1,289,881 of record NZ_CP129966.1, read on the forward strand.
CACGAGATGGACGTGATTCGCTCGATCGCCGACACGGTGGCAGTGATGGAAAACGGCCGCGTCGTCGAGCACGGCACGGTCTACGAGGTCTTCTCCAACCCGCAGACGGATGTGGCCAAGCGCTTCGTGTCCACCAGCCTGCGCAATACCCCGTCCGAAGCTGAGGAGCGCGAGCTCCTGCACAAGGAGGGCCGCCTGTTCACGGTTGATCTCACCGCTGACTCCGGGTTCTTCTCCGCGGCGGCCAAGCTGCAGGAGCGCGGCGTGGGCCTCGACGTGGTGCACGGGTCCGTGACCACGCTGCAGGACCACTCCTTCGGCAAGATGACTGTCCGGCTGACCGGCGACCAGGACGCCATCGACGAGTTCTACTCTGCCCTGCGCCACACCACCACGATCAACGAGATCACAGCGGAATCCGCCGCTGCAACAACCGGGGAGGCTAACTAATGAACGCGACGAATGAACTGATTCTCGCCGCCGGCGGATTCGACTGGGACCGCCTCGGCCCCACCTACTTCGATGCGATCGCCGACACGTTGTTCATGGTGGTCATCACCATGATCGTGGGCGGTTTCTTCGGCCTGATCCTCGGCTTGTTCCTGTACACGACCCGCGAGGGCAACGTGCTGCAGAACAAGTTCGTCTACTGGGTGCTCAATATCCTGGTGAACTTCTTCCGGCCGATCCCGTTCATCATCATGATCGCGATGCTCTACGCCGTGACTCTCGCGGTGGTGGGCACGACCATCGGCCGTGAGGCCGCCACCTTCGTGATGTGCGTGACCGCCACGTTCACCGTCGCCCGTATCGTGGAGCAGAACCTCGTGGCCATCGACCCGGGCGTGATCGAGGCGGCGCGCGCGATGGGCGCCGGCCCGTGGCGCATCATCCGCACCGTGATCATCCCGGAGGCGCTCGGCCCGCTGATCCTCGGCTTCACCTTCATCTTCATCGCCGTGATCGACATGTCCGCCATGGCGGGCTACATCGGCGGCGGCGGTCTGGGTGACTTCGCCATCGTCTACGGCTACCGCGCCTACCAGCCGGCCGTCACCTGGCTCGCCGTGATCACCATCGTGATCATCGTCCAGCTGGCGCAGCTTTTGGGCAACTACTTGTCGCGCAAGGTCATGCGCCGGTAACGGACTCGACCCCCCAGTACGAACCGGTCTTCGGTTCATCGCCGCAGGAGGAAATCACTCCTGCGGCTTCTTTCTTGCGCAGGGAGGCGGTGAAGGTGCGGGCGGTGGCGGCGTCGATAAGCGAAATGCTCGCGGTCTCCTCCCCCACCTCTGCGTGATCGACGGTGAGTTGCCCGTAGGCGACATCCTCGCCTTCACGCTGGAGATGCGCGGCAACGGCGATCTCGGCGGCTTGTTCAGGCGGCGTGAGCGTGCCGCGGCCGCGGTTGCCGGGCACGAAGTATTGGGCGCGCATGGCGGCGGCGAGCATCGCCTCGGTAGCCTCGAGATTCATGCGGCCAAAGCTGTAGCCCCACGGCATGAGCAGTAGCGCGGGCGCGAAACGGTGCCCCTTGACGTGGGAGGTCTCCCACACGACGTCGCCCGTCTTCTTGAACGGGTAGCGCCGTTCCAGCTCGTTGACTAGAGGGCGGCCCTTCACCGCGCAGCAACGGTCGCGCTTCGCGTGCGTGCACACGAGCAGCAGCGGCGCGAGGCGGGTCTGCCCGCCGTTGCGCCCCGGCCCCGAAAGGTCGAGGTCGAGGATCGCCTCCGGCCCGTCGACGTGGAGGACCTCCGTGACCCCGATATCGGAGAAAACGATGTAGAGGTGGTGGTCGTCGATCTCGCGGCCCTCGCGGGTGGGGTGGCGGATGAGCTGCAGCGATGCGCCCGTTTCCTTCATATGCGCCTTCAGCTTCGCAGTCAGCTCCGCGCCGAAGGTGTCGCCGTCGAGAATGTCGTGGCTCCACGGCCCCGGGTACTCGAACAGCACGTACACGCCCGCTTGTTTCGCGGTGCCGGGCAGAGGCTCGACTTCCACATCAGAGCACATTGGACGGCGGTCGACAGACATGTTTCTAAGGGTAGCCTATCTTGCGAAACGGCCCCAAAGAGCGCTTATCGATGCCGCCCTCCCCGCCCCGCCGCATTCCGGTCACCGTTCAGTCTCAATTTCACGGTCAACGTGAATTAATTTCCCCCTCCGCCACAGACTGGATAACCTATGTGCCGTGCCCACGTTGAACGTCTCCCCGAACCACCGCGCGTCCAGCGCGTCCGCCGGTATGCGCGCCGCCGCGGCCGCCACCGTGGCGGCGCTCGCTTCGGCGACCCTTTCCGGGTGCGGGGCAGCAGATGTCGGAACGGGCGGACGCAGCGAAATCGCAGGCAACAGCGTCGCCGGCGAGACGTCGACGGAGCAGCTCCAGGAGGGCAAGACGCTCAACCAGTCCGGACTGCTCGGCGGCAGCGGCAACACGTCCGACGCTTCGGGCAACCCCGGCGACGAAAGCTCCTTGCCGGTCAACCGGAAGGAGCAACTGGCCAACGCCGACGCCTCCCCGAAAACGACCCGCCCGGCCGCACCCGCCCGTCTCGCGGTGACCGGCCTGCAAACGAGCAGCCACGAAGGCTTCGACCGCGTCGTGGTGGACCTAGACGGCGACGGTGAACCCGGCTGGTTCGCCGACTACGTCCCCTCCCCCACCCAGCAGACGATCGGCACGCCGCTAGAGGTCAAGGGGTCTGCATTCCTCAACGTCTATGTCGACGGCACCGTCTACCCGCAGGACATCGGCCGCAGCGATGTCGATGCCAACCACGCGGAGGGCGCAGGCTCCATCGTCGAGGTGGTCAACGCCGGCACCTCCGGCGGCCGCAGCCAGATCGTGATCGGGCTGAAATCTAACGCACCGTATTTCGTGCGGGCGGTCAAGAACCCGACCCGCCTGGTCATCGACATCGTGCGCCCCTAGGCGCTTTTTAGCTGTACATCGCCTCCACCCTCCACTTCTGCTTCGACCACAGCAGTAGCCACGCCAGGGGCGCCCCGCCGTCTTCCCGCTGCCCGACCACCTGTAGGCGCGCGACTTTCTGCGGGTGCTCGCTCCACCAGCCCTCATCCACCGGCCACGGCCCCGCCCACCCTGTGACCAGGTAGTGCTTCCCGCCCCAGCTCAACGCGTACGGAGTGGTGCTGAGCAGCGCTTCGGCGGTGACGCCGACGGGAAGCGCGGCTTCGTCGATCATGGTGATCCTCGATGCCGGGTGGTCCACACCGCCGCCGATCCGCGCCGGCAATGGCGGCGGAACCGCTCCCGGCCACGAAGCGGCAGCCGGGTCTTTCCCATCGGCGGATTCGGGGTCCCGCTCCCCGAACGGAATCAACGCGATGCGCTCAGCCACGCCGCGGCCACCGACGAATCGGGGCTGCAGCACCGCGTCGATCCCCAGTGCCGACTGCACGCGCTCCGCCACCCGGCGGCGGGCCTGCCCCGTCCCGCCGCCGGAACCCGTCCCGCCACCCCATAAATGTCCCACCGGGTCAGGCTGGGCGAGCTCTAGCGGTTCCAGCACCAGCGAGGTGATCGTGCCGGCCCCTCCACTAGTCAGCCATCCGTCCAGCTGCCAGCGCACACGGTCGGCGGTGGCCTCCTCAGTCAGCGCCTCCCGGGTGCGCCAGATGCGTTCGACCACGGTGCCGTCGGCCAGCTCCGCTTTGACCTTGAGACGCAAACAGTTCTGCCCTGCCTCAGCCAAACGCCCATGCAGGCTCGCGGCCAGAGCACGGGCGGCGAAGGCGGCCGCGTCCACCCTGTCGATCGGGTCCTCCGGGGTAATGGCCACGCTCAGATCCGCCGCGGGCAGTTCCGGTGCGACGCGGCGGTCCGGGGCGGCACTGGCGATCCGGTGGCAGGCCATACCGGCGCGGCCGAAGCGGGTGGACACCGCCGTCGACGGCAGCGCGGCGAGCTCCCCCAGCGTGGTCACGCCCAACTGGCCCAGTGCCTTGACCGTCTCCACATCCGCGCCCAGACTGGTCTCCGCCACCAGCGCTTTCAGCGGTTGCCGGGCGAGAAATTCGGCTGACCCGCCCGGAGGGACCACGGCGGACGCACGCGCGGCGATGAGCGCTGTGGCAATCTCGTCGGCCACTCCGGCGAAGGCATCGATGCCGCGGCGTGCAGCGGCGTCGATGAGCATCTCCACCGCCTTCCCCTCACCACCGTGGAACGCGCCCGCGGCCGCGACATCCACGACGACGAGTCCGGGGCGCAGCACCTCCACCGACGCCGCGACATCGTCGAAGCCCGCAGCCAACGCAGTGAACATGCGCCCATCGCGGTCCGGGTTGTCGTCGATGACCGTCAGCTCTGGACACACCGACTGCGCGTGGCGCACCTTCATCCCCCGGCGCACGCCCAGCGCGCGGGCACGGTGCGAGACAACCTTGATCCGGTGCTGCGCACCAATGGCCAGCGGCTCCTCCAGCCTGTCATCCGCGTCCAGCCGCGCGGCCTGCACCGGCCAGTCCGGGAACCACACCGCTGCGACGCGCACCTACCGCACCACCTTCAGCGCCGGATGCCCAGCGGTGGCGCCACTGCTTATCGACGATTCCTCCGCCTGCCCCACCGTCACCGTCGCCGAGGCCGGATGGGTGCTCTTCGACTGCGCGCGCACGCGGATATCCACACCCGTGATACGGCCGGTGCCGCGCCCGATCCCGCGGAAAGACTGGATCTCCCCCGTCACAGTGAGCGCCGGCGACGGGACTGTCGCGCCGACGAGCATGAGAGCGGCCCGGCCCGTGCGCAGCTTGCCCAGCAACGGGCGGCACCGCACCGGCGACAAGGCGAGCTGCGCCAGCGAACGGTACACCACCAGATCAAGCCCCTCCGCCAGCACACCGGCGATCCCCAACGGATCCACGCCTGGGTCCGGCACAGCAATGACGCGGCCCAGATGCTTCCGGTCGATCCCGGCGTACGACAACTCCGGCCACCCCACCACACCGGCATAGCCACCGCTGCCTACGACCTGGCCGATGAGCTCCACGACCAGCGCTGGAGTGTCGCTAACATGGGTGACCGCCCGGCGCGGCACACCGCCGTTCGGCAACACGAGCGAAAGGGCGCCGCCCACAGCGAGCGTCTCCGTATCCTCGACAACCCGCTCCGGGACCTCCCCGCCGATGGCGGCCATACGGGCGCGCAGCTCGGCGATCTGGTCGGCGCGCGACGGCTGAGCTGGCGGTTCATGCGCAACCGCCAGGTTCGTCGCCGCCACCGACGCGGATCGAATAGGTGTTCTAGTCACGCAAGATAGTATGCACTCCGAGGCTGACACAGGCAACGCCCCTAGTCGAATACACTTTCTAAACAAGATGGGGTGCCCTCGCAAGGTGCCCGCACGGTGTGTCCGCGCAGGGAAGCCGAACAGTTAAGCTTCCTGCCATGATGCCGATCAGTGCCACAGAGGTCCGCAACCGAGTCACCCCGATCCCCACCCCGAACGTCGTTCGGGTCCTAGGGTCGCTCGGCGCCGGTGGCTCCATCGGCGTCATGGCATCGAACGCTCCGCTCGGCGTGAAGGCGGTCGCGGCGGTCCTCTGCGTTGTTACTGCGGTCGCCGTGACCCTGCTGCACCCCTACCGCAAGGACATGCGGGCTTTTGCGGTGGAGAAGAACGTGAGCACGGTGCCGTCGATAAGCATGCTCGTGCCGCTCATGCTGTGGTGGCTCGCGCTCATGCTCGCACCGCTCGCGCACTGGCCCGCAGTGGGCGCATGGGCCGCGGGAGTCCTGGCAACCGCAGCGGCCTGGGTGCTGTACCCGCATGTGGACGGTTCCCGCCGGCTCGCCTACGCGTAGTTCCACTTCCGCACGGAGGGCCCACCGCCGCCTGCCCCCGGCCGTCCAAACAGGATGAGCTGCCGCTCCTCCCCCCATGAACGCAGCGAAGTTTCCCGCGAGAATGCATACTTGAAAATATGACCAACACCACAAGTCCTCTTCAGACCATGTGGGACACTCGGGCCCCAAGAATCCCCAACGAGAACGGTGGAAATGCTCTCCTCGCGGGCGTGTGCGAAGGCATCGGCGCGCGTTACCGCGTCGACCCCACCGTCGTGCGTATCGCGTTCATCGTCCTGGCGTTGCTCGTCGGCGGCGGCATTTTCCTCTACCTGTTGTGCTGGTTCACCATGCCTCGCATCAGCACCGGCTCCAGCCCGATGAACGCCGCCTTCACTCCCGCCAACCGCCTGAGCGACGAAGCCGCCAAGGAAAAGAGCACCGGCTGGCTCCTGCTCCTCGGCATGATCATTTTCTTCCCCTCCATCACGGTCGGCACACGGTCCGGCATCGCCTTCGCGTCGCTCACCGGCCTCATCTTGGGGTTCCTGGCCTGGTGGATCCTGCACAACCGCACGCCCGTGCCACCCGAGGGACTCAACATCCCTCCGGCCGCATCTGGGCCGCATCCGCCGCAGCCCCCTGTCGGTGGGCCACAGCCGCAGCCGCAGCCCCCGATGGGCGACGGTCAGGCTCAAGCACAGCAGCCGCAGCCGCAGCCGACGAACGACAACGTCCAGCAGAACAGCCCCTACGATCCGCGGAACAACCCCTACGCGCAATAGGTTCCACTAGTGAATAGCAAGAAGAGTGTCCCCCGGAATAAATACTTAACGCATGAGCAACTCCGGCGGAACCTTCCAGGAAATGTGGGCAACACGCCCACCACGAATCGAGATCTCTGGAGACGATGGTCAGCTCGCTGGCGTCTGCGAGGGAATCGCGCACCGCTACGGAGTGAATGCCCAGCTCGTGCGCCTCGTGTTCCTCATCGCATTCTTCATCGGGGCAAGTGGTGCATTCGTGTACATCCTGTGCTACTTCATCATGCCGAAACAAGGCAGAGCGAACGCCCCGGTCGACGTATTCCTGCAGCCCGAGGCACAACTCCCACCCGAAGAAAAGGGAAACAGGGTGCTGGGCTGGTTACTGTCCATCACCCTACTTTTCTGCTACGTGCCCATTCTCCTGCAGTTCCCCAACCTCTACGGCCTCGCGAGCGTCTGCAGCACGCTCGCGCTCATGGGGTCTTGGTGGCTGCTGCATCAACGCCAACCCGAGCCGCCGCCGCAACTTCGGACAACGCATAACTATCAGTCTGGCTATGCTCAGCCCGATTATTCGACGAACACGTGGTCGCCCTCGCCCGCAACATTGGAGACGCGTGACGCGTTTCCTTTAGAACCATTTCTCTTCACCGTGCTGGGGTTGCTGGGCGTTTTCACCGTCATGGTCGGGAAGGCGGTCGTCACTGACGACTGGAGCCGTTTCGGCTTAACGGAGATGTTCATCGATGAGGCGGAAGACATCGAGCCGCTCGACAGGAACCTGGGCACCATCAAGGTCAATATGTGGGAGCTTGGGCCATTGGATGAACCTGTGGAGCTCGACGTCAACGGCACAGTGGGCTCCATCGAAGTCCTCCTGCCGAAAAGCGGCAGCCCGGTGGACGTGACCTGCACCGTGGATGTGGGCGAGACCGACTGCCCGGCAGAACGGGTCGAGGGCGGCGGTCAGCTGCTGACGCTGAAGCTCCACCAGAAAGCCGGGTCAATCCGGGTCGTGGAACCCGCGGCTCCGTAGCGCCCCCGCCGGGCGGGATGCTACTCCCACTCGATGGTGGCCGGCGGCTTGGACGTGATGTCCAGGACCACGCGGTTGACACCCTCGACCTCATTGGTGATGCGGGTGGAGATGATCTCCAGCACCTCGTAGGGTACGCGGACCCAGTCGGCGGTCATGGCGTCCTCGGAAGCGACCGGACGCAGGACGATCGGGTGGCCGTAGGTGCGGCCGTCGCCCTGAACACCGACGGAGCGGACGTCGGCAAGCAGGACCACCGGGCACTGCCAGATCGCGTCGTCGAGGCCGGCCTTGGTCAGCTCCTCGCGGGCGATGGCGTCGGCGGCTCGGAGGGTTTCCAGGCGCTCCTCGGTGACCTCGCCGATGATGCGGATGCCCAGGCCGGGGCCCGGGAAGGGCTGGCGGTTCACAATCACCTCGGGCAAGCCGAGCTCCCGGCCGACAGCGCGGACCTCGTCCTTGAACAGCAGGCGGAGGGGCTCGACAAGCTCGAACTCGACATCGTCGGGCAGGCCACCCACATTGTGGTGGCTCTTGATGTTGGCGGTGCCGGAGCCGCCGCCGGACTCGACGACATCCGGGTACAGGGTGCCCTGGACCAGGAAGTCAACGGGAGCATCGTCACCGGACTCGGTGAGGACACCGGCGACAGCACGCTCGAAGGAACGGATGAACTCGGCGCCGATGGCCTTGCGCTTCGCCTCCGGTTCGGTCACACCGGACAGCTTGTCCAGGAATGCCTCGCGCTCGTCGACGGTGACAAGCTTCGCGCCGGTGGCGGCGACGAAGTCCGTCTCCACTTGCTCGCGCTCACCCTGGCGCAGCAGACCGTGGTCGACAAAGACGCAAGTGAGGCGGTCCCCGATGGCGCGCTGCACCAGAGCTGCGGCGACAGCAGAGTCCACGCCGCCGGACAGTCCGCAAATGGCGCGGCCGTCGGGGCCAACCTGCTCGGCAATCGCGTCGATAAGCTGATCCGCGATATTGGCTGCGGTCCAGGTCTGCTCAAGACCTGCGATCTCGGTGAGGAAGCGCGTGAGCACCTCTTGCCCGTGCGGAGAGTGCATGACCTCCGGGTGGTACTGGACGCCCGCGAGGCACTTCTCGGCGTTCTCGAACGCGGCGACGGGTGCGCCCTCGGACGATGCGGTGACCTCGAATCCCTCCGGGGCCTTGGTCACGGAATCGCCGTGGCTCATCCACACCGGGTGGTTCGACTCGAGGCCGTCGTGGAGAATGCCGCCGCGCACGTCCATGGCGGTGCGGCCATATTCGCGGGAACCGGTCTTGGCCACGGTGCCGCCGAGCGCCTGAGTCATCACCTGGAAGCCGTAGCAAATGCCGAAGGTGGGCAGGCCCAGCTCGAAGATTTCTGGGTCGAGCTGCGGAGCGCCGTCCTCGTACACGGACGAGGGGCCGCCCGACAGCACGAGCGCAACCGGGTCCTTCGCCTTCAGTTCCTCGGCCGTGATCGTGTGGGGCACGACCTCCGAGTAGATGCGGGCTTCACGCACACGGCGTGCGATGAGCTGCGCGTATTGCGCACCGAAGTCCACGACGAGGACGGGGCGCGGGTGTGCGTTGGCGGGCGGGGTCTGCTCTGGTGCGTTCGCGGAGGTAGTCACGGTTTCAGAGTCTAACTCATGGCCTGAATAGACTGAACAGTCGCAACTGTGCAGGGCGGATTGCGGGTTCAGGGCGGCGTCGATAAGCGTGCTCCCGGAAGGTAAGTAGAGTTGAACGCATGTCGGTGAGCGAATTATCCACCTCGACCCAGAACTATTTGAAGGTCATCTGGAGTCTCACGGAATGGTCGGCGGAGCCCGTGACGGCGACCCTGATTTCGAAGCAGACGGGGCTGCGGATGTCGTCGGTCTCGGATGCTGTGCGCAAGCTCGCCGCACAGGAGTTGATCGTGCACGCCCCGTACGGCTCGGTGGAGTTGACCGAGAAGGGCCGCGGGTACGCAGTGGACATGATTCGGCGCCACCGGCTCATCGAGACGTTCTTGGTGGAGACTCTCGGGTACACGTGGGACGAAGTGCACGACGAAGCAGAGCACTTGGAGCACGCGGTCTCCGACTACCTAGTGGACAAGCTGGACAAGCTGCTCGGCCACCCCACCCGCGACCCGCACGGGGATCCAATCCCGGCCGCCGACGGTACGGTTCCCGCTTTGGATGCGCGCCGCCTCACGGATGCTGGGGCGGGCGCCGGTGCAGCGGGGACGACGGTCACTGTCGAGCGGATCTCCGATTCGGACCCGACCCTGCTGAAGTATTTCGAGGAGAACGGCATCGTTGTCGGCGCCGTTCTCACGGTCGCAGAAGGCGCGCCGTTTTCCGAGTCGCTCGATGTGAAGGTGGACGGGGCAAAGAACTCAGTTCCGCTCGGCCGCACCGCTACCGACGCGCTGTTCGTCTCCAATTAGCCGTGCAGTTCCGCCCCGGCGCGCACGCGCTGTGACGATCCCCTGGCTCGGGCTGAACAGGTACACCAGCAAAAATGCGATACCCTGCGCCATGACCACGAGTCCGCCAGGCGAAGCGTCGAGGTAGTAGCTCGCGTACAGCCCCACGACAGAGCATACGGTGGCCACCGCAGGGGCGATCAGCAGCATGCGGCCGAAACTGTCGGTCAGCAGGGATGCGGTCGCGCCCGGAATGATCAGCATCGCCACCACGAGGATCACCCCGACGGCCTGCAACCCCACCACGCAAGTGAGCGCGAGCAGGGCTAGCAACACTGCCCCAATCAGCTTCGGCCGCAAACCAATCGCGTGAGCATGCACGGGATCGAAAGCGAAAAGCGTGAAATCGCGGCGCTTGAGCACGAGCACAGCCAGCGTGGCCACGCCCAAAACGAAGATCTGTACAAGATCAGCTTTGGAGACGCCGAGCAGGTTGCCGAAGATAATGTGGTTGAGGTCGGTCTGCGAGGGCGTAACGGATATGAGCACGAGCCCGAACGCGAAGAGCGTGGTGAAGACGATTCCGATCGCAGCGTCTTCTTTGACCCGGCTCGTATCACGCACAACACCGATCAATCCCACAGCGAGGAAGCCGAAGACCACTGCCCCGAGAGCGAAGGGAACGCCCGCGATATACGCCAGCACCACGCCGGGGAACACCGCGTGGGACACGGCATCGCCCATCAGCGACCAGCCGACGAGGACCAGCCAGCACGACAGCACCGCGCACACGATGGAGGAAATCAAGCTCGTGGCGAACGCGCGGACCATGAAGTCGTAGGCGAACGGGTCGAAGAGAAAAGAGATCATCGTTTCATCACATCCAGTCCGAAGGCAGCGGCGAGATTATCGGGTTGCAGGACATCCTTGGGCGAGCCGTGCATGAGCACATGCCGGTTGAGCAGCATCGCTTCATCAGCCAAATCGGGCAACGTGGGGAGGTCGTGCGTCGACACAAAGACGGTGGCGCCGCCGTCAGCAAGCTCGCGAAACAGCCGGGTCATTGTCGCTTCGCTGCGCTTATCGACGCCCGCAAAAGGCTCGTCCAGCAGCATGATCCTCGCCCCCTGGGCAATGCACCGGGCAACAAAGGCGCGTTTCCGCTGGCCGCCCGAAAGCTGACCGATCTGACGGGCGGCGAAATCTGTGAGCTCCACACGCTCGAGTGCATGGTCAACGGCTTCGATGTCAGCCCGGCGAGGCCGGCGGGTGAAACCGAGTTGTCCGTAGCGGCCCATCATGACCACATCCCGCACGCTGACCGGGAAATCCCAGTCCACTGCCTCGCGCTGAGGCACGTACCCGAGCACACCGGTGCGGCGGGCGACAGCGGGGTCATCTCCGTTCACGGCGACGGTCCCGGAATCTGGCCGGGTCTGCCCCATAATCGTTTTGAATAGCGTAGATTTCCCGGATCCATTCATTCCGACGAGTCCGCACACGCGTCCCGGCGCGACCTCGAGGGACGCGCCGTCGAGCGCGAGCACGCTCCCATAGTGAACGGTGACATCGCGCACGGATATCGCGGGAGTCGCGTTCGACGGCACGGCCGCCGCGGGTGTTGACGTTTCCTGTTGCACTGCGACACCTACTTCTTACCCGTCAACGCCTGCGTGATCACGTCGGCGTCGTGCTTGATCAAGTCGAGGTAGGTCGGAACCGGACCGTCTTTCTCCGAAAGGGAGTCGACGTACAGGGTGCCACCGTAGGTGGCGTCGGTCGCGCCAACCACCTGCTGCATCGGTGCGTCCGAGACCGTGGATTCGCAGAACACGGCCGGCACGTCGTTTTCCTTGACGAATTCGATGGCGCGGGTGATCTGCTGCGGGGTTGCCTCATTTTCGGAGTTCACGGCCCAAATGAACCGTTCCTCTAAACCAGCGTCGCGTGCCATGTAGGAGAATGCGCCTTCGCACGTCACCAGTGCGCGATGTTGCTCAGGCAAGTTCGCCAACTCGTTGACCATGCCGTCCTGGACCTCTTGCAGCTGCTTTTTGTACTGCTCGCCGTTCTGCGTGAAGTCCTCAGCATGGTCCGGATCGAGTTCGCTGAAGGCGGTGACCATATTGTCCACGTACTTCTTCACCTCAACCGGACTCATCCACGCGTGCGGGTTGGGTTTGCCTGCACCCTCGTCCTCGGTGATGTCGATCGGGTCCACGCCGTCGCTGACGGTGACGTGGGGCGCGTCGACTCCCTCGACGAATTGCGTGAACCAGTTCTCCAAGTACAGCCCGTTATCCAGGATGAGGTCGGCTTCGGACGCGCGGCGGATATCAGCCGGCGTGGGCTCGTAGCCGTGGATCTCCGCCCCCGGCTTCGTCAAAGACTCCACGGTCAAGTGCTCCCCCGCGACATTCTGGGCGATGTCCTGGATCACGGTGAAGGTGGTCAGCACTTTCGGCTTTCCACCGTCCGCGCGATCCTCCTCCGGCGCGCACGCTGTGAGCGCCCCCGCAAGAACCATCGCCATCATCGCGGCTGCCGCCACAAACAGCGCTGATCGTGACGCCTGATTTTCAGACCGAACCATTGAGTTTTTCCTTTCCCGAAACTGTATTCCGCCAAGGCTTTTCCATAAGTTACGGCTAGCCGTACTTTTTATTCTGGCCATACTTTAGTCGGACTTACAGGAGAGTCAAGATGACTCGTCCGTGACATCCGCCTCACCCCCGTAGACATGAAAAACGCCCGGGGGATCATTGAAGATCCACCGGGCGTTGTCGGCTGCGAAAGTGCGCAGCTAGCTGGTGAGAGTGATGTCCACCTTTTGGAAGCTCTTGATGTCCGTGTAACCGCACTTGGCCATGACACGGCGGAGCCCCCCGGCGAGGTTGTGGCCGCCCCAGGTGCTGGTGCTCGGGCCGTGGAGGATGGTTTCCAGACTCGGGCTGTTCTCGCGCAGATTGTTCAGCACGTCCTGGGCGGGGCCGTCATCGTCGAGGCCCCAACCGAAACTGAACGAATTGCTAGTGTTCTCGATAATGCCGCGCGGGAACCGCGGGTGGGCGGCTTGCGCCTGCCAGTAGTAGCCGTACGCAGCGGCCTCCGACGCGGAGGCGAGGGCGGTACCCAGCATGACTGCGTCCGCGCCGCAGGCGACAGCCCGGGCGATATCGCCGCTGGTGTGGATTTCTCCGTCAGCGATGATGTGGACGTAGCGGCCTTCCGTCTCGTCGAGGTATTCGCGGCGGGCAGCCGCCGCATCGGCGATCTGGGTGGCCATGTGGGTGCCGATACCCAATGCGGAATCCGACGTCGTTGTTCCCTGGCCGACAATGATGCCAGCGGCACCGGAGCGCATCAGGTGCAGCGCAGTCGTGTAGTCAGCGACACCGCCAGCGATCACGGGAACGTCGAGGGAACCGATGAATTCCTTCAGGTTGAGCGGTTCACCGCCTTCCTGGACGTGCTCGGCCGAAATGATCTCGCCCTGGATGAACAGGATCTCGGCGCCGGCTTTGACCACGACGGGCGCGAGCTCACGGGCGTGCTGCGGGCTCACGCGCACCGCAACGGTGACGCCGGAATCACGGACCTGGGAAATGCGCTCCGAAAGCAGGTCGTGGTCCAACGGAGCAGCGTGGAGTTCCTGCAGCGTCTTGACAGCTTTGTCCTCGGCGGCATTCGACTCCGGGTCGGTGTTGCCGGCCTCCAGCTGCGCTGTGATCACCTTGGTAATCGCCCCGTCGAGATCGGCGTGGCGGCCCCACAGGCCCTCAGCGTTGATCACGCCGAGGCCGCCCTGCTTGCCCATCTCGATGACGAATTCGGGGCTGGCCAAGGCATCCGTGGGGTGGGAGGCGAAAGGAATGTCGAACGAGTACGCGTCGATGTGCCAGCTCAAATTCACGTCCTTCGAGGATCGCGTGCGGCGGGAAGGCACGATACTGATGTCCCGGAGATAGTACGCACGGCGGGCCTCGCGGCCGATACCGATCTCAACATAATCGCGCATGGGTGTGTTCTCTCTTTCCTCTCCGTATCCCTGACCAGACCGAGCTCGTGGTTTCTAGGCGCGGTAGTTCGGCGCCTCGACAGTCTGGGTGATGTCGTGCGGGTGGGACTCGCGCAGACCGGCAGTGGTGATCTGCACGAACTGCTTCGTCTGCAGTTCCTCGATCGAGCCGGAGCCGGTGTAGCCCATCGCCGCACGCAGGCCGCCGACGATCTGGTGGGTGATCGAGTCGATCTCCCCGCGGTAGGGCACGCGGCCTTCGATGCCTTCCGGCACCAGCTTGTCTTCGCTGGTGACGTCGGCCTGGAAGTAGCGGTCCTTGGAGAAGGAGCGCTTCTCCCCTGTCAGGCCGCGGCCCTGCATCGCGCCCATCGAGCCCATGCCGCGGTAACGCTTGTACTGCTTGCCTCCCACCACGACGATGTCGCCGGGAGCTTCGGCGGTGCCGGCGAGCATGGATCCGAGCATGACCGAGGAGGCGCCTGCGGCGAGCGCCTTGGCGACGTCGCCGGAGTGCTGCATGCCGCCGTCGGCGATGACGGGGATACCAGCCTTACGGGCAGGAACGGAAGCTTCGAGGATGGCGGTGATCTGCGGGGCGCCGACACCGGCGACGACGCGGGTGGTGCAAATGGAACCGGGGCCGATGCCGACCTTGATGCCGTCGGCGCCGGCGTCGACCATGGCCTGGGCTGCTTCGCGGGTGGCGAGGTTGCCGCCGATGACGTCGATGCGGTCGCCGAAGTCGCGCTGCACGCGGCTGACCATCTCGAGGACGCGGTTGTTGTGGGCGTGGGCGGAGTCGACGATCAGGGCGTCGACTCCAGCCTCGACGAGGAGGCCTGCGCGCTCGTAGGAGTCCTCGCCGGTGCCGATCCCGGCGGCGACGAGCAAGCGGCCCTCGGAGTCCTTGGAGGCGTTCGGGAACTGCTCCGTCTTCACGAAGTCCTTGACGGTGATCAGGCCGGTGAGCTTGCCGGCGTCATCGACGATGGGGAGCTTCTCCACCTTGTTGGAGGACAGCAGGTTCAGCGCTTCTTCCTTAGACACGCCGTCGCCGGCCACGACCAGCGGCATCGGGGTCATGACCTCGGAGACAGGGCGGTTGAAGTCCCGCTCGAAGCGCATGTCACGGTTGGTGATGATGCCGGTGAGCACACCGTCGGCATCCACCACCGGCAGGCCGGAGATGCGGAAGCGGGCGCAGAGCGCGTCGACGTCGTTAAGCGTCATGTCCGGCGATGCCGTGACGGGATCAGTGACCATGCCCGACTCCGAGCGCTTGACCACATCGACATGCTCGGCCTGGTCCTGCGCGGAAAGGTTGCGGTGCAGCACGCCGATGCCGCCCTGGCGCGCCATCGCGATGGCCATGCGGGACTCGGTGACCGTATCCATCGCCGCCGACGCGACCGGGATGCCCAGCTTGATGTTGCGGCTGAACTGGGTGGAGGTGTTGACCTCGCTGGGGACAATGTGCGACTCGGCAGGGAGAAGAAGCACATCGTCAAAGGTCAAGCCGCGGAAGGCGACCTTGTTCGGATCGTCTCCGCCAGTAAGAACTCGCTCGTTGGTCATGATCACTCGCTCCCTTTCTCCGCTTCGCGGGGACGTGCCTGCGACCGTCGCGCACGCCGCTGCCTTCTTTGCCTGTCAGCATAGTGCGTCGCGCAAATCGAGCTACGGCGCGCGAGGCAGTGCCCCCTCCCCCATGCGCCGGCAATCGGGCCGTGGCGGAGGGCAGCCGGAATAAAAGCACACCAAAATTGAACTTCGCCGCCGGTGGGCAATAGGGTTGAGTCTGTGAACTTTGACTCCATGATGCCGCGCGACCCGTTCGCAGACGATCCCAACGATCCCGCATCCTTCATCGAGGACGATGAAGTCGTGGAGCCGCTCAGCCAGGAAGAACGCCAAGCGGTCATCCGCGACCTCGCGCAGACGCGTGAGTTCAAGGAGATCCTCGAACCGCGGGGAATCTTGGGCATCCACTTCCTGTGCGGGGACTGCGAGGAAGTCCACTATTACGACTGGGACATCATGATCACCAACATGGTCGCCAGCCTGCAGGGCGAACTTCCGCCCGTGCACGAGCCGAGCGCCCAGCCGAACCCGCGGGCGTACGTGCCGTGGGATTATGCGCTGGGCTACCTGGACGGTCTCGAGGCGCGCTAGAGACGCACGGCAACGTCCGAAGAAATCAACCGCGGAGCACCCCGCGGTTTTCGCGTACTACGGCTTCGCAGCTTCTACTGCGAGGACTGCGCGGGCTGGGACTGCTGCGAGGCACCCAGCGACTTGGTCGTCGTTGGGATCGTCGAGGTCGTCGACGGGGCATTCGAGCTTGACGACGACTCCGTGCCCCGACCGCCGTGCGCCGGTGCCGTTTCGGTGACCGTCACCGTCTGGGTGGCGGGCGCCGGGGTGACAGTGACCGTTGCCGGTTTCTCCGGCTCGGCTGGCTTGCCCTCCGGCTTCGGTTCCCGGGATACCGTCACGGTGGCGGGAGCCTGCGGCGCGGGTGCACCGGTCTGCTGCTTCTGCTTACGCTCACGGTCGGACTTCAACGAATCGCGCAGCTGGTCAATGAGGACGCGGGCACCGGCGATATCGCCGGACTGGGTCTTGCTGTCAATCTCGTCGAGGGCGCTGGCGAACTCCACCGAGTCAGTGCGTTCGCCGAACAGGGTCTCGGACGGACCCCACAGGGCCGATCCCGGGGTGGCGTTGTACAGCGCGGCGCCGGTGCCGGCCACCATGACAGTCGCGGCGGCGGCACCGACCAAGCCCGCGAGCCACGGGTTGGTGCGGAAGCGGCGGCCGCGGTCTTTCGTGTGCTCGGCCGCGCGGCGTGGCCCGCGCCGCGCGCGGTGCCCGCCTAGGGAAGCGACAGCCGGGTTTTCCTCCGTCACCGCATCGTCGCCGGCAACGCTGCCGCCGAACAGCTCGGACAGGTCGGGGGCCGCCGGCATCGGAGCCGCCACCTCATCGTGCAACCCAAGGAGCAGAGCAGCCAATTCATCGGAACCGCCAGATGGGTCCACACCGTGCGACAGGTCCGTCAGGAATGCGTCGCTCGCCTGCAGATCATCCATGTTCGCGGTGTTACGCGAACGGTCACTGCCACCGGTGAACTTCGGATCCATGGCTCCCCTCCTTAATCTCTCATCCTCAGCCCAGCTGTTCGTGCTGGCGCTGTTCTTCTTCGACGGCTTTCCGCATCGTTGCAAGGGCACGGTGCTGAGCGACGCGCACCGCTCCGGCGGTGCTGCCTGTGATCTCTGCAGTTTCTTCGGCGGACAGGCCGACAAAGACACGCAGGGTGACGATCTCTCTTGCCTTCTCACTTAACAGATCGAGTAACTCGCGTACTCTGTTACTTCCCACTTCCACCATGGCTGCATCTTCCGGGGTGTCACCGGAAAATTCCTGGTCAGGCATCTCATCGGTGGGGCTGGATTTGTCGCGCGACAACGCCCGGTGCGCGTCGGTGACTTTGTTGAAGGCAATGCCGTACACGAACGCCATGAAGGGCTTGCCCTTGTCCTGGTATTTGTTCACGGACGTGGCCACGGCGAGGCAGATTTCCTGTGCCACGTCTTCCGCGGTGGGCGTCCGTCCACCGCTGATGCGGGCGCGGGCGTAGCGCAGCACGGTCGGGTGCACAATCTGAATGATTTCCTTCAGTGCACGCTTATCGCCTTCCTGCGCACGGGGCACCAGGAAGGCGAGGCGGTCGTCGGTATCGGGTGCGGCCACGTCTCTCCTTCGCGGTGTCGTGCCTCTGGGTGGGCTAATTTCATTCAGCGCCGTTGCAGCGGGGATCTATCGCAGGGTACGACAGACAGCCAATTTTCGGGCAGATTTATGGCAATTCATACTACGCCCCGGACGCTGAACGGCATAAATGCTCGCGCCGAGCGAGCCGCCTCCCCCTCCCCCCCCAGACCGGCCGGATTGGCTGAGTCTGCCGAGACCGCTGAGGCGCATGGTGCGCCTTTGTGGCGCCGCACGCAGCGACACCTACAATTCACCGACCTTTAACCTCCGGCGGTTCCCACTGTTCAGGGGCACGCTGGAGCCCGCAAAATCCTTGCTTCAAACTGTGCGACACCTGGCAGAAACCAGTTGTTTACCCACGCCTTGCACACTCCTATCTCGTGCTTCACCGCGCCCCGGCCCACATTGGCTTCCCGGCCGCACCGGAGCAGGTGGAAGCGTGAGCTCGTCGTTCCCCCCATTCCAGGAGATTTTCACTACATGCCCACGTTGTCTATGCCGCAGCAGTTGCCCGGACCCAACGCCGACTTCTGGGATTGGCAGCTCCACGGGGCGTGCCGCGGCGAGGCCTCCGACGTCTTCTACCACCCGGACGGCGAACGCGGCCGCGCCCGCACCAACCGTGAAAACCGCGCCAAGGCAATCTGCTTCGGCTGCCCAGTGCTGGAACAGTGCCGCGAGCACGCCCTCGCCGTGGCTGAGCCTTACGGCATCTGGGGCGGCATGAGCGAATCCGAGCGCCAGGCGGCGCTGCGCGGCACCGCAAAGGGCCGCCGTTCCAAGGAAAAAGTCACCGCGGTCTAAACCGCTGCGTCCCCGCCCCTTAAGAAAACCACCGCCACCATCGGCATGAAATAAGCCCCGTCCCGCGAACACCATTCACAGTTCGCGGGACGGGGCTTTGCCAGGCTGCGGGGTCGCAGCCCCAGCCTCGCTAGAGGCTAGTGGCTGTGGCCATGGCTTTGGCCCTGCTCCTCGTCGTCCTCGGCGGGCTTCTCCACCACGGATGCTTCCGTGGTGAGCACCATGCGGGCGACGGATGCGGCGTTGACCACGGCGGAGTGGGTGACCTTCACCGGGTCGATGATGCCCTGCTCGATCAGGTCGCCGTACTGCAAGGTGGCGGCGTTGAAGCCTTCACCGTTGGGCAGCTCAGCAATCTTCGACACCACGACAGAGCCGTCCAGGCCGGCGTTCTCGGCGATCCAGTAGGCGGGCTTGGTCAGTGCGCGGGCGACTGCCTGCACACCGACCTTCTGCTCGCCCTCGAACTCCTCCGCGTAGGACTCCAGGCCGTTGGCAATCTGCACGAGTGCGGAACCGCCACCGGCGATGATGCCTTCCTGGGCCGCTGCACGGGCGGCGTTGATGGCGTCCTCGACGCGGAGCTTGCGCTCGTTGACCTCAGTCTCGGTCGGTGCGCCGACGCGGATGACAGCGACACCGCCGGACAGTTTCGCCAGGCGCTCCTCCGCCTTCTCCTTGTCCCAGGTGGAGTCAGTGTTCTCGATCTCGCGGCGGATCTGCTGGCGGCGGTTCTCCACCGCTTCAGCAGTGCCGGCACCGTCGACGATGACAGTGTCGTCCTTGGTCACGGTGACGCGGCGGGCGCTGCCGAGCACGTCCAGCTCGGCGTCCTTCAGGTTCACGCCGACCTCCGGGTCGATGACCGTTGCGTTGGTCACCACAGCGAGGTCGTCCATGAAGGCCTTGCGGCGCTCACCGAAGTACGGGGACTTCACGGCGGCGACCTTCAGGGCGCCGCGGATGGTGTTGACCACGAGGGTCTGCAGCGGCTCACCCTCGATGTCCTCGGCAATGATCAGCAGCGGGCGGGAGGTGCCCACGGCCTTCTCCAGCAGCGGGAGGAATTCCGGCAGGGAGGAGATCTTGTTGCGCACGAGGAGGATGAGCGGCTCTTCGAGCACTGCCTGGCCGGCCTCCGGGTCGGTCATGAAGTACGGGGACAGGAAGCCCTTCTCGAAGGAGATGCCCTCAGTGACATCGACGTAGGACTCGATGGACTGGGATTCCTCGACGGTGAGGACACCGTCCTTGCCCACCTTGTCCATGGCACCGGAGACCATCTCGCCGACGACCTCGTCGCGGGAGGAAACGGTGGCCACGTTGGCGATCTCCTCGGAGGAGGAGACCTCAGTGGCGCGGGCCTTGAGCTCCTCGACGACCTTTTCAGCCGCAGCGGAGATGCCCTTGTTCAGCTCGATCGGGTTGGCACCGGCCGCAACGTTGCGCAGGCCTTCATTGATGAGCGCCTGAGCGAGCAGCGTCGCGGTGGTGGTGCCGTCGCCGGCGATGTCATTGGTCTTGACTGCGACGGACTTGACCAGCTGCGCACCGAGGTTCTCGAAGGGGTCCTCGAGGTCGATGTCGCGGGCGATGGTCACACCGTCGTTGGTGACGGCGGGGCCGCCGAATGCCTTGTCCAGCACCACGTTGCGGCCGCGCGGGCCAAGCGTGACGCGCACGGAGTCGGCGAGGACGTCGACACCGCGCTGGATGCCCTCACGGGCTTCCTGGTCGAATGCAATCAGTTTTGCCATTGGGAGTCAGTCCCTCCCTTTCTTACTTTTCGACGACGGCCAGCAGGTCACGAGCGGACAGGAGCAGGTACTCCTGATCGCCGTACTTGAGCTCGGTGCCGCCGTACTTGGAGAAGATGACGGTGTCACCCTCCTTGACGTCGACCGGGATACGGTGCTCGCCCTCATCGTCCCAGCGGCCCGGGCCGACAGCGATGACGGTCGCTTCCTGCGGCTTCTCCTGAGCGGAGTCCGGGATGACCAGGCCGGAGGCGGTGGTGGTCTCTGCCTCGACGATCTGGACGAGGATCTTGTCCTCGAGGGGCTTGATGTTGACGTTTGCCACGGTGAAAACCTTTCTTGAAAGTTGTTCGTTGCAGGTTTCGCGATGCGCAGCCGTCGTCGCGGGTGAACAAACTGTGCCCAAAACCTGATTAGCACTCTACCTACGGGAGTGCTAAACGACAACAAGGCCGGGCACACATGCCCAGCCTTGCCACCTTGTCGCCGTTCCTTCCGCGTGAACGGCGCGTGTTACACCTGCGGAGTGCCCAGGTTCAGCACGGCGTTGCGCCAGAGCTGGTACTCCTCCTCGTTGTCCTCCCGGTAGTTGCGGACAGCGCGGATGGTGTTCTTGATCTCTTCCACAACCTCGTCGTCGATGCTCTTGCCGTCGCGGCCGGTGATGATCACCGGGCCGGAGATAGCGGTCGACGGGTCCTGGAGGAAGGCCGGGTTGTCGGTGGCGGCAGTGTTCCGCGCCATGGACGCGACCGGATTCGGATCGGCGCGCTTTTCCTTGGCCTCAGGGGAGAAATACGCGTCGTAGACAGGGCCGTCGTGTTCGAAAGCGACCTTGACTCCCTCGTTGACGACTGGTCCGAGGAACTGGTTCGCGTCGTCGAGGTCGAAGACGATGCGGTGGAAAGTCAGATCGGGGTTGACGAGCAACCCGAATTTCTCGTGATCGCTGTGAATCGCCATGGTCACATCCTTTTGCCGGGTGTAGGGAAAGACAACACCCCTAAGAGTACGTGGAAACTGCCCGCTTAGCTCGGCGAGCCGACGAGCGGAGTCTCCACATCCAGCGAAGTGTCGGTGGCGGCGTCCAGCCCGGAGGCCTCCGCGCCCTCGTGAATCAATTGGGCAGCCAGTGCCGCGATCATCACGCCGTTATCGGTGCACAGCGCGAAACGCGGGACGCGCAGCTCAATCCCTTTCTCCGCGCACCGCTGGCCCGCGAGTTCACGCAGCCGGGAGTTCGCGGCCACACCGCCGCCGAGCAGCAGCGTCTGGGCACCCGTGTCTTCGCACGCCATGACGGCTTTCGCAGTGAGCACGTCGACCACTGCTTCCTGGAAGGAAGCGCAGACATCCTCGACACTGATCACCTCGCCGTTTCGCTCCGCGGCCTCGACGTAGCGGGCCACTGCGGTCTTCAGTCCGGAGAAGGAGAAGTCGTAGCGGTGCCCGCCTCGCAGATCCTCCGCCCGGGACAATCCGCGCGGGAAGCGGATAGCGTCCGCATTGCCTGACTTCGCCAGCCTGTCGATGACGGGGCCGCCGGGATAGCCGAGCCCGAGCAAGCGGGAGACTTTGTCGTAGGCCTCGCCGGCGGCATCGTCAAGCGTGCTACCCAATTCCTTCATCGGCTTGCCCACCGCGTCGACCTCGAGAATCTGCGTGTGCCCGCCTGACACGAGCAACGCGATCGAGTGCGGGAGCTCCTCACCGCCGTCGAGATTGGCGACAGCCACATGCCCGCCCAAGTGATTGACACCGTAGAACGGTACCCCCCACGCCGCGGCGTACGCCTTCGCGGCAGAGGCACCCACGAGCAACGCGCCCGCCAGGCCGGGTCCGACCGTTGCCGCGACAGCATCAGGCTTATCGACGCCAGCTTCCGCCAACGCCTTCCCCATCACCTGCGGCATGGCCTCCAAATGGGCCCGCGAGGCGATTTCTGGGACGACGCCGCCGAAGCGCGCGTGCTGCTCCATCGAGGAAGCGACCACGTCGGCGAGGATCTCCATCTGCCCGTCCGCCGCGAGCTCGATGATGCCCACGCCTGTTTCGTCGCAGGAAGATTCGATTCCGAGGACGATCACTGCCCGCTCCTTTCTTCTGCTCCACTTCCGCCGGTCCGGCCGGCTTCAGCCTGTTCACTAACGCTGGGCCGCATCATCGTGTACGCGTCCGCCCCTGTCGGCTGGTAATAGCCTTTGCGCACCCCGATCTCCTTGAAACCGTAGCTGCCGTACAGGGCCAGCGCCGCTGTGTTGTCCGTGCGCACCTCGAGGAACATCTGTCCGTCGTGCATGTCGGCGGCGTGGACGAGCTGGTCCATGAGCACCCGGCCGATGCCGCGGCCCTGGTGGCCGCGGGCCACCGCGATGGTGTGCACCTCGAATTCCGGGTCGTCCGGGGGGCCGAGCTTGGCCAGTCCGGCGTAGCCCAGCATCTCCCCCTCATCGTCGAAAGCGCCGACGTAAAACGTGTACGGGTGAGCGAACTGCACCGCGAACACGTCGCGGGACCACGGCGTCTCGCCGGCGAAGACATCGGCTTCGATCGCGGCCGTCGCCGCCGCGTCGGCGACGGTCAATTCGCGCAGTTCCACGCTCACTCCCCTTCCGCAGCCAGCCCCGCGACGTCCGGGATGGCGGGCGATTTCGGCTTCGGTGCCGGCTCTTTAGCATCCGGACGGCGCAGGTACAGCGGCACCAACGGCTCGGGGTCTGCGTCGAGGTCCGCCACAGCCACCAGCCCGGAGGGAAGCGGAGCGACGTAGGTGACGGTCTCCGCACTGGCGGCGAGCTCAGGGGTGAGCTGCTCGCGGAGATTCTCCGGGACGCTCAGCACCCCCACCGGGGTCTTTGCCTCAAGTGCCGCCGGGGCAATCACATCGGGGCCCGCGGTACGCGTCCCTGACCGGTACTGCGCCCAGTACACCTCGCGGCGGCGGGCATCCGTCACCACCAGAGCGTCGGAGCCGATCTGCGCCGCCACCGCATCATGGGTGCACACACCGTGGACCGGAATGCCGAGGGCTTGGCCGAATGCAGAAGCGGTGGCCATGCCCACGCGCAGGCCAGTAAACGGTCCGGGCCCGCAACCGACCACGATCGCACCCAGGTCACCGAATTCCCGTCCGGCCTCACCGAGAAGCTCCACGACGGTAGGCACGAGCAACTCATTGTGGGAGCGCGTCGATACCACTCGCTGGGCGAGTGTCCGCGGAGTTGAGCCCCGCTGCCCGCCCTCGCACACCTCCACCAGGCCCGCCACGAGGTCGGTGGTGGCGGTATCAATGGCCAGGACAATCATGCCCGTGTCCACCCCCAACGGCCGGTTAGTCGGCGCGGACGCCGAAACGCCAGATCTCGCCGTCCCAGAACACCGGGAAGCCCTGCTCGGTGCTGAAGAACTGGTCGAAGTAGTTGCCGTTGCACAGATCCATCACGTCATTCGGGACCGCGTCCACGGAGTCCACGCCCGCCTGCGGATCCTTGGCCAGCAGCATGTAGTTGTTGCCGCTTTCCAGGTCGACCTGGTCGGCGACATCGCCGGCGGCCTCCAGCTTGGCGTCGATAAGCTCCTGCGGCTCCTCCTTGCACACCGGGACGAAAGCTGCGACATCGTCGCCGTAGACGCGGCGCAGATCGATCATCTGGCCTGCCACAGCGTCGCTGTTGGAGGGCTCGATGCCCGCCAACGTCGCGGCGAGGGAGCCGGAGCCCTCAGAGTCGCCGGCAGCGGCCGGGGCGGGACTGTCCGTGCTCATCTTCGGCAGCACGAAGACCATGGCAGCGAGCGCGATGATCCACAGCGCGATGACGATTCCTGTCCAGCCTTTTTGGGCACCTGTGAGCTTTTGCATGGCAACAACCCTACTCCGACAGCGACCAGGAGATGATCCGGCCCTGCGATTCAGGGTCGTCGAGTGTGAGCGTCTCCCGGTCGAGCTCCACGAGCAGGTAGCGCGACGCGATCTGCTCGACCAGGCCGCCGCCCCATTCCGCCACCACGACCGCGTCGTTGAGTTCCGAGTCGAGGTCCAGCGCATCGAGCTCTCCGAGCGGGTCCACCGCGCCCGTCCCGCCGACGCTGTCGAGCAGGCGGTAGGCATCAACGTGCACCAGCGCGGGGCCGCCGCTTTCCTGCGGCTTGTGCTCGCGGGCGATGATGAACGTCGGGCTGGTCACCCGGCCTTTGACTCCCAAGCCCTTCGCGATGCCCTGGGTGAGCGTTGTTTTCCCGGCGCCCAGCGGGCCGTCCAGGATCACCACGTCGCCAGCCTCGAGCGCCCTGCCCAAGCGCTCACCGAACGCGCGGGTCTCCTCCGCGGTCGCGCACTCGACGCGCCCAGCTTCCGTGAACGGCGGTTTCATCGCACCTCGTCCTTCCGCTTATCGACGTATTCCCGGCGCACCCGCCCATGCGGCGCGCACACCACCTCATAGTGGATGGTCCCCGTCCGCCGCGCCAGTTCTGCGGCCCCCATGCCGCCGTCGCCGAAGATGACCGCTTCGTCGCCCACTGCGACTCCGCCGGAATTGTCGCCGAGCCAGATAATGAACTGGTCCATGCAGATCCGGCCCACCTGCGGGTAACGCTTGCCGGCGATGGTCACCTCCACGGCGTCCTGCCACGAGCGGTGCAGACCGTCGGCGTAGCCCACCGGCACCACCGCCGTCCAGCCGTCCGCCGGCGCCGTCCAAGTCAACCCGTAGCTCGCGCCTTCTCCCTTGCTGATCTGCTTCACCGCGGTGATGCCTGCGGTCCAGGTCATGGCAGGGACGAGTGGGGCGGTGCCGTCGAGAAGCGGTGCTCCGCCGCCCTCCACCGGATCGAGGCCGTACAACGCGATCCCGGGGCGGACCTGGTCGAATACGTGCGCCGTGCTGGTGAGCACCGCCGGCGAATTAGCCAGGTGTGCCCACCGCGGCGACAGCCCCTCCGCGCGGGCGAGCTCCACGGCACGGGTAAAGGCGTCGAGCTGCTCAGCGTTGTGCGGATGCTCCGGCTCATCCGCACACGCGAGGTGCGACATCATGCCCACGACGTTGAGCCCCGCCTGCTTCGCCGTGCGGAAAGCCCGAAGCCAATCTTCTTCGTCGATGCCGGAACGGTTCATGCCCGTGTCCACGACGATGTGCAGTGGCGCGGCAACCTCGTGCTCCGCCAACCACGTGAGGTGCTCCATTCCCGGCACCCCGAGCTCCACACCCGCGGGAATCTCCTCCCCCGGCTCCCACAACCACGCCACGACCGGCTTGCCGGTGAGCGCACGCACGTGCGCCGCCTCAACGAAATTGGCCACGCCGAACGCGTCCGCCCCCGCGGCATCCATGACCGGCACGACTTGCTCCGCGCCGTGGTTGTACGCGTCCGCTTTGACCACGCACATCAGGCGGGTCTCCCCGACTTTCTCCTTGAGCAGCCGCGTGTTGTGGTCGATCGCGGCCAGGTCGATGCGCAAAGTCGAGGAACTCATGGCAGTCATTCTGCCACTGCCGCCGGCTGGACCAGCACAGCGCTGCCGGGAGTTCTAAACGAGATGGACGGTGCCGAGAACGATGAGCAATAGAGCCACCGCCCAGGTGGCGGCCAACGAGACCTTCCCCGGATTCTCCCGGGCCACGGCGAATGCGCGTCCGGCGGGGCTATCCGGAGCACGGCGCACCCACCCGACCAGCAGCGCGCACACCGTGGGCAGACTCAGCGCGACAGTGGCGTAGAGCACGAGGAACGTGTAGCGCACCGCAAGATCCACCCCCGCGGCCGAGAGCACGGCGAGACCGCCGTAGAACGGGACCGACGTCGCCGACTGGATCAGGCCGAGCACGAACCCGACCAGCACCGTCTTCGCCGACGGTGTGCGCAACGGTGCCAGGATGCGGTTGACCAGACCCGAGTTATCCCCGCCACGTAGCGCGAGCACACCTGTGACCACACCGGTGGCGATCAGCAGAATGCCGAAAACAGGGCCTTCGACGAAGCGCTGCACCACGTCCCCGAGGCCGTCGAAGACGATCAGCATCAGGAACGCCAGGGCAGCCACGCCGCACCAATCGCCGGCGATGAGCAGCGACGTCGTCTTGGCGTAACGCCCGCTGCCGCGGGGGACCATCACGCCGACCGCGACGATGACAGCGATCAGTAGCAGGTTGATCGAGTCAACAAACGCGAATTGGAGGGCGGTGAGCATCCGGGAGAACTACCCCTACTTTCTCTGCCTACTTCTTCTGGACCGCGTCCTACTCGACGGTGACCGACTTGGCTAGGTTGCGCGGCTTGTCGATGTCCTCGTTACCGCACTTCTCCGCGATGAACGCGGCCAAGAACTGCAGCGGGACCGTCGCCAGGAGCGGCTGCATGATCGTCGGGGTCTGCGGGATGCGCAGCAGCCAGTTCGCGTACGGCTCGACGGCGGTGTCACCCTCCTCCGCAATGACGATCGTCTTCGCGCCGCGGGCACGGATCTCCTGGATATTGGAGACAATCTTCGAGTGCAGCTGCGACACACCGCGCGGGCTGGGCACGATGACGACAACCGGCAGGTCGTCCTCGATCAAGGCGATCGGGCCGTGCTTGAGCTCGCCGGCGGCGAAGCCCTCTGCGTGGATGTAGGCGAGCTCCTTAAGCTTCAGCGCGCCCTCGAGAGCGATCGGAAAACCGACTCCGCGGCCGAGGAAGAGCATCGTCTGCACCGCGCCGAGAGTCTCGGCGATGTGCTGGCACTCATCGTGGTTGGCCAGTGCCGCTTCGATCTTCTCGGGGATGGTTTCCAGCTCGTTCCAGATCGCCTCGATCTCATCCGGGTACTTGGTGCCCTTCGCCTGAGCCAGTGCCAGGCCGACGATGTAGTTCGCCGCGACCTGCGCGAGGAACGCCTTCGTGGAGGCGACTCCGATCTCCGGGCCGGCGTGCGTGTAGAGCACCGCGTCGGATTCACGCGGGATCTGGGAGCCGTTGGTGTTGCAGACTGCAAGCACTTTCGCGCCCTGGGTCTTGGCGTGGCGGACCGCCTCGAGGGTGTCCGCGGTCTCGCCGGACTGGGAGATGGCCAGAACCAGTGTGCGTTCGTCCAGGACCGGGTCGCGGTAGCGGAACTCGGACGCCACCTCGATTTGTACCGGGATGCGCACCCAGTGCTCGATGGCGTACTTCGCGGCCAGGCCGGAGTGGTAGGCAGAGCCGCAGGCCACGACGAAGACCTGGTCGAAGGACTTCAACTCACGCTCAGTGATGGAGTTCTCGTCCAGCACGACGCGCTGGCCGTCCCAGTGGCCCGCGAGGGTGTCGCGGACAGCGGCGGGCTGCTCGTAGATCTCCTTCATCATGAAGGAATCGAAACCGCCCTTCTCCGCGGCCTCCAGATCCCAGTCGATGGTGAAAGGCTTGCCTGTGCCCGGGGTGCCGTCAAAGTTCAGGACCGAGTAGTCGTCTGCAGTAATCACCACTACGGAGTCGGACTCGAGCTCGACGGCGTTCTTGGTGTACTCGATGAACGCGGCAACGTCGGAGCCGAGGAACATCTCGCCCTCGCCGACACCCACGATCAGCGGGGTGGAGCGGCGTGCCGCAATGATCGTGTCTGGGTGGTCCGCGTGGGTGAACAGGACAGTGAAAGCGCCCTCGAGGCGGTTGAGCACTTTCAGGGCCGAAGCCTGGAAATCACCCTTGGTGCTGCCCTCGTCCTCGCCGTTGTAGGCGCGCGCCAGCAGGTGCGCGGCGACCTCGGAGTCCGTGTCGGACGCCATCTCAATGCCGGCACCCTCGAGCTCCTCGCGCAGCGGCGCGAAGTTCTCGATGATGCCGTTGTGCACGATCGCAGCACGACCGTCGTAGGACATGTGCGGATGGGCATTCTCGTTCGTCGGGCGTCCGTGGGTTGCCCAGCGGGTATGGCCGATGGCAGTGGTGCCGCTCAGCGCGCCGTCGCCGAGCTCGGCAATCTTGTCCTCGAGGTTCTGCAGCTTGCCTGCACGCTTGGCGACGTTGATCTCGCCCCCGCCCGCAACTGCGATTCCCGCCGAGTCGTACCCGCGGTATTCCATCCGGCGCAGAGCCTCAAGCGCGATCGGCAGCCCCTGCTGCTGTCCTACGTATCCCACGATTCCACACATGCGCACAAGGATAATGCACGTGCCCGTTCTTTCCCGCACCACGTGCACTGGGTCCTCACGCCCGGTACTCACCTCACGATCTGCCGCACCGCGCTGCATCCATGCAGTATCCTGATCGACGTGTCTGCGAAGTTGAAGAAGCTCAGCGAATTGTCCAAGCGTGGCCCGCACCGGGTCATGGAAGGCGACCTCGGCTACACCGGTCTGCCCGGCAAGGTGTACGTCCCGGCCGACGGCACAGCCGTGCCCGGTGTGGCATTCGGCCACGACTGGATGAAGAGCGCCGGTGATTACACGAAGACCCTGCGCCACCTGGCGAGCTGGGGCATTGCCGTGGCCGCTCCCGACACTGAGCGCGGCTTCAACCCGAACCACGCCGGCTTCGCCGCCGACCTCGAGACTGCGCTGCAGATCCTCGGCGGCGTGAAAATGGGCAACGGCAACGTCACCGTCTCCCCCGGCAAGCTCGGCATTGTCGGCCACGGCATGGGCGGTGGCTGCGCGGTTCTCGCGAGTGTGAACAACGAGAAGGTCAAAGCCGTCGCTTCGCTCTACCCCGCATCGGTCGCCCCGTCGGCGGACAACGCCGCCCGAAGCCTGTTCCTGCCGGGGCTGGTCATCGGCCCCGATGAGGACGCCGACGCCATCTTCGATCCGGGCAACCCGGCCAAACTGGCGTTCAACTGGTCCGGCCCCGTCGCCTACCGCACGGTGAAGGACGGCAACCAGAAGTCCTTCAGCGAGGACGGCATGAAGAAGTTCCTGCTGGGCCAGGGCCGTTCCAAGGCGAGCGTCCAGGAGCCGGTCCGCGGCCTGCTCACCGGGTTCCTGCTGCACCAGCTCAACGGTGACAAGGCCTACGCCGCCTACTCGGAGATCGACGCTGAGGGCAAGGCCGTCGAGTCCCTCTTCGGCAAAGATCTCGCCGACCGGGCCGAATTCGCCCGCTCGGACAAAAAGAGCATCTTCTAGGCTCTCGGCTGCTCCGTCGGCCCCTCTTTCCGGAGCACCCCCTGCACCCGCCCGTGCCTGACCCCGCGGTATGTTCCGCGCGGTGTCTGCGCGGGCGGTTTCTGTATGTTCAGCTCCCGCACCATCGCCTGCTGCCGGGCCGACTGCTCCATTTGCCGCTGGCTTTCCTGCAGAACCCGCTCAAACTCGGCCATGCGCTTGGCTGTGCGCTCTTTGAATTGCTCCGCGTACTGGTGAAAATCCATTACCATCCCCCTGTCGTACGGGCCCGCTGCTGATCGTCTTGCTCGTCCGGCTGCTCAACCTGCACCGGCGCCTGTTCCACCGGCTCTGCACCGCTGACCGCCATCGGCTCCACAAGCCCCTTCTTCGGAGGTGGCGGCGGCTCCTTCACCTCAGCCAGCTCAGGCGGCGGGGTGATCGTGCCTTCGTCTTCTGGGCACTCGGTCTGCGACACCGGTTCCGTATCCGGCTCCGGGGCGGGTTCCGGCGCTGGATCCGGCTCCGGGGCAGGTTCCGGTTCCGGGACGGGCGGTTCCTCCGGGCAATCCTGCTCGGGTTCCGGCTCGACCGGGCACTCAACTTGTTCCAGGCATTCCGCCGCCATCTGGCCGAAGGCCTCGAGACCGGCAACGACCTGCTTGACCACGCAATCGCCCGCCGGCCCCACAGGCGGCACCGCGGGCGGAGCTGGAATCGCCGGATTCAGGCACTGCGCCGGCAACGTCCCAACAGGCGGCATCTGGCTCTCCGCCTGCGCGCATCCCACATCCATATTCACGTCCACATTGACCGTGATGTTCACTCCCCCACCCCCAGCTGCCGCCATCGCAGGTGCAGTGGGCACCTCGGGCGGGGTAGGCGCCGGTGCCGTTGCTGGTTCCGGTGCTGGTGCTGGGGACGGCACGTGAGCCTGTTCCGGAGCAGGAACCGGAGCGGCCGCCGGCGCTGACGCAGGCTCAGCCGCCGCTACCGGACACGCTGGGGCCGCGGCCGGAGACGCCGCTGGCGGGGCATATTGCTTGGGGGCCGGCGGCTGGGCGTTTTCGGCGTCGTCGCAAAGCTGCTTCATGCCGTCGTAGCACTCCCCGATAGCATCGTTGCGGTCGTCGACCGTGCCCTCGATTGACAGCAGGCCCTCCACGATCGGTGTCAGAACCACAGATCCCAGTTCGACGAGCGGACAGTCCTTCAACGCGGCGATGAGATCGAGAATGACATCGATCGTGCTCTGCATACCGTTGTCGGCGGTCTCATCGATCGTGTTCACGGAATCAGCGCAGTCGCAGGAATTGTCGTGGAGGCCGTCCAACGTGTCGGAATGGGATCCCTGCTCCTCGTCCAGCTCCTGCTCGTGTCCGCCGATACCGATGGTGCTCAGCCAGTCGTGTGTCCCGGGCGCCAACTGCCCCAGCACAGGCAAGGCCGCGAGCAAACCGACGATCCCCTCCGGGGCCGCACCGGACGCAGCCGACGAGCTGGCTTTCGGGTTCAACGCGGCGAACTCGTTCGTCCAGGCGGATGTGTCCAGCCCATTCGTCATGTCGATCTTGGCGGAAATAGACATGATTTTCTGCCCCACGTACGCCGCGTCAGCGAAGCTGATGCCGGGTAGCACGGCCACCTCGCGGGCGATCTCCCCGAGGCCTTCCTTGAGCTTGGTGTTAGACATGGCCGCGCAACCCCTCCGCATTCTGCGCGTCCGTTTCATCGATGTCGGCGATCAACCGCAGTATTTCTTCGAACTGATCCACGCGCGCCTTGAACCGGTCGACCGTCTGCCCGTGGACTCGCTCCATCGCCGAGGCGAGCTTTTCCCCCTGCTCGGCAAAACCCTCCCCAAAAGATGCCGTGTCCACCTCCGGCACTTTTTCTTTCAGCCTGTCGATCGCCTCGTTGTAGCTATTCATCTTCGATTTCAATAGCGCCCGGAGTTCATCCGGTTCCAGGTGCAGCTGGTCGCCCACACTCATCACTTCCCCCAGCATGGTTGAAGCCGCAAAAAGCGGCAGCCTTCATCTTCCACAGACTTAGACTGCCGCCGGCCCAGATCGGTTCCCCGCCGGGCGAAAAAATTTCCTAGACCGCAGCGACCACCGCGGCCAGACGCCCCGCGACCTTGCGGGCGTGCTCTTCCTCGGAGGCTTCCACCATCACGCGGAACAGTTCCTCGGTTCCGGAGGGGCGCAGCAGGACACGGCCGTCACCGCCGAGCTCGCTCTCGGCCTCCGCGATGGCCTCCTGCACGGCCTGGTCGCCCAGGATAAGGGACTTGTCGGAGACAGGAACGTTGATCAGCACCTGCGGAAGAACCGTCATCACCGACGCGAGCTCCTTGAGCGTCTTGCCCGTCTCCGCCATGCGCTCCATGAGGAGCAGGCCGGAGAGGGTGCCGTCGCCCGTCGTCGCGCGCGCCGGAACCACGATGTGGCCCGACTGCTCGCCGCCGAGCGAGAAATCGCCCGCATTGAGCTCTTCGAGCACATAACGGTCGCCGACCTTCGTTTCACGGACCTCGATGCCCTCGCGCTGCATCGCGAGCTTCAAGCCGAGGTTGCTCATCACAGTCGCCACCAGCGTGTTTTCGCGCAGCGACG